>NZ_LIQQ01000401.1 GCF_001418565.1 Streptomyces graminilatus
CCACCCGGGAAACGGCACGCCATCCCCACGATCACCACCGGATCGTCCCCGACAGCCGCGGACACAGGCTCGCTCAGCGCCGTCTCGGCCTCGCTCACCCCGCCCAGCAACTGCCCCCGCAGGTACCGCGCCAGGGCCATCGGGGTCGGGTAGTCGAAGACCACCGTCGCGGCCAGCGGGACACCGGTGGTCATGGCGAGGGTGCCGCGGAGTTCGACGGCGGTGAGGGAGTCGACGCCCAGGTCGCGGAAGGCCCGCTCGGCGGGGACCGCGTCCGCGCCGGCGTAGCCGAGCACACCGGCCGCGCACAGGCGGACCACTTCGAGGAGGACGCGCTCCTGCTCGGCGGGGGTCAGGCCGGTGAGCTGGTCGCGCAGTCCGGAACCGTCGCCCCGGCCGAACCGCTCGGAGGCGGCGCCGGCGTCCTCGACGGCCGCGCGCGCTTCCGGCAGCGACTCGATCAGCGGGCTCGGACGCGTCATCGTGAACGGTGGCGCGTACTCGCCCCAGTGGATGTCCGCGACCATGACGGCGGGCCGGCGCGCGCCGACGGCGCGTTGCATCGCCAGGACACCGAGGGCCGGCTGGAGCGGGAGGACGCCACCCCGGTGCATACGCCAGGCCACGACCTCTTCGTCAGCCATGCCGCCTTCTGCCCAGGGGCCCCAGGCGATCGAGGTCGCGGGCAGCCCGGCCGCCCGGCGCCGCTCCGCGAGCGCGTCCAGGAAGGCGTTCGCCGCAGCGTAGTTGCCCTGTCCCGAAGTGCCGATGGTGCCGGACATCGATGAGAAGACGACGAAGGCGTCCAGGTCGCGATCGCGGGTCAGTTCGTCGAGATGCAGCGCGCCCAGTGCCTTGGCCCGCATCACCACGTCGAACCGCTCCGGGGACAACGCGTCGATGACACCGTCGTCCAGCACACCGGCCGTATGCACCACCGCGTCCACGGGATACTCCGCCAGCACCACCGCCAACGCCTCACGGTCCGCCGCGTCACACGCGACCAACGACACCCGCGCACCCAACGCGACCAGCTCGTCCCGAAGTTCCGCCGCACCGGACGCATCGGAACCACGACGGCTGAGCAGCACCAGATGTTCGGCGCCCTCGGCCGCGGCCCAACGGGCCACCCGGGCACCCAACGCACCCGTACCACCCGTGATCAGTACCGTCCCCCGCGGACGCCAGGCAGTTCCCGTGTCGGCGTCCTCGCCGGTGGTGGAGACGCGTTCGAGGCGGCGGCCGAGGAGGCCGGACGGGCGGATGGCAACCTGGTCCTCGGGGCCGCCACCCAGCAGAACACCGGTGAGCCGGGCGGTGGCGCGCCGGTCCAGCGTCTCGGGCAGGTCGATCAGACCACCCCAACGATCCGGATACTCCAACGCCGCCACCCGGCCCAGACCCCACACCGCACCCTGCACCGGATCGGCCGGACCGTCCGAACGGCCCACCGACACACCACCCCGCGTCAGCACCCACAACCGGCCACCGACACCCGCATCCCCCAACGCCTGCAACACCACAGCCACAACAGCCGGGCCCAGCGGCAGACCCTCGGGGTTTGTTCCGGCGAGGCCGGTGAGGACGAGTACGCCGGCGACGGGCAGCCCCGCCGCCGTCTCGCGCAGCCGGTCGGCCAGCGCGGCGCGATCCATGCGGCCGGCGCCGGTGACGGTGACGACCTTGTCGGGGCCGCCGAGTGCGGTGATGACGGTGGTGACCACTGTGGGAGGGGTACCCGGGTCGTTCGGGTCGTTCGGGTCGTTCGGAAGGCACAGCAGCCAGCGGGAGTCGGCCGGTTGGGGCGCGGCGGGTTCCGTCGCCGCGGGCTTCCATCCCACCTGGTAGAACAGGCTGTCGACGGCGGTCTGCTGCTGGCGCCGCTTCCGCCAGGACGCGAGCGCGGGTACGACCGCGCCGATCTGTTCGGAGTCGAGGCCCAGCGCCTGTGTCAGCGCGTCGACGTCCTCGCACTCGACGGCCTCCCAGAAGCGGTCGTCGACTGTGTCGGCGGCGGTCCTGGTGGACGTGGTGGCCGCTCCGTCCGCGGTCGCGGTGCCCTGGTCGAGCCAGTAGCGCTCGTGCTGGAAGGCATAGGTGGGCAACTCGACCGCGAGGGTGGAGGACACGGTGCCGAATGCCGGGGACCAGGCGACATCGACGCCATCGACATGCAGCCGGGCGAGGGCACCGTACAGGCTCGGGATCTCCGAGCGGTCCTTGCGCAGGGTGGGGGTGAGCAGGGGGCCATTGCCGGTGGCCGGATTGTCGTCGATGCCGTCGATGTCGTCGAGGCAGACGCGGGCGAGTGCGGTGAGTGTGCCGTCGGGGCCGATTTCGAGGTAGTGGGTGACGCCGTGCTGGTCGAGGCGGCGCACGTCGTCGGCGAAGCGTACGGGCTGGCGTACGTGGGCCGCCCAGTAACCTGCCACGCACAGTTCCGCCGGGTCGGCCAGGTTGCCGGTGACGTCGGAGACGATCGGGATCTGCGGACGGTGGTACTCGAGGCTCTCCGCCACGTGCAGGAAGTCCCGCAGCATCGGCTCCATCAGCGGGGAGTGGAAGGCGTGGCTGACCCGCAGTCTGCTGGTGCGGCGGCCCAGGGCAGCGAAGTGGGCGGCGATCTCCACGACGCCGTCCTCGGTGCCGGAGACGACGACGGCCCGCGGACCGTTGACGGCGGCGATCCCGACCTCGGTCTCGCGTCCGGCGAGCAGCGGCAGTATCTCCTCCTCGGATGCCTGCACCGCCGCCATCGCGCCGCCTTCGGGCAGCGCCTGCATCAGCCGGCCGCGGGCGACGACCAGTCGACAGGCGTCCTCCAGTGACCAGACCCCGGCCACGTACGCCGCCGCGAGTTCGCCGATGGAGTGTCCGGCGAGTACGTCGGGGCGGACGCCCCACGCCTCTATGAGCCGGTAGAGGGCGACTTCGAAGGCGAACAGGGCGGGCTGGGTGAACTCGGTGCGGTTCAGGGTCGCTTCGTCGTCGCCGAACACCACGTCGCGCAACGGCAGTTCGAGCTCGGTGTCGACATGTGCGCAGACGGCGTCGAAGGTCTCCGCGAACACGGGGAAGGCCTCGTACAGGTCGCGGCCCATACCGAGCCGCTGTGCCCCCTGGCCCGCGAAGAGGAACGCGAGGCTCCGTTCGGACCGTACGGAACCGACGGTCGCCGCGGTCGAGGGCTCGCCCCGGCCGACGGACTTCAGGGCGGTAAGGAGGGTGTCGCGGTCCTCTCCGATGACGACGGCGCGGTGTTCGAACGCGGACCGGGAGACGGCGAGGGCGTGTCCGAGCCGGGCGAGCTGCTCGGGGTCCAACTCCGGGTGTTTCTCCAGGTGTTCGGCGAGTCGGGCGGCCTGCGCCCGCAGGGCCTCGCCGCTGCGGGCGGAGACCGGCCACGGCACGACCGGCGTCGGGGGCCGCGGGGCGGGCGCGGGTTCCGGGGTGTCAGCGGGGAGTGGTTCCTCGAGAACGACGTGGGCGTTGGTGCCGCTGAGTCCGAACGCGGAGACGGCGGCCCGGCGCGGCCGGTCCTCGTCCCGCGCCCAGTCCCGGGCTTCGGTGAGCAGGTGTACGTCGCCCGCGGTCCAGTCGACGTGGGAGGACGGGGTGTCGACGTGCAGGGTGCGGGGCAGTACGCCGTTCCGCATGGCCAGCACCATCTTGATGACTCCGGCGACGCCGGCGGCGGCCTGGGTGTGACCGATGTTGGACTTCAACGAGCCCAGCCACAGCGGCCGTTCGGGGGCCCGGTCCTGTCCGTACGTGGCGATCAGTGCCTGCGCTTCGATCGGGTCGCCCAGCGTCGTACCCGTACCGTGCGCCTCGACCGCGTCGACATCGGCCGGGGTGAGCCCGGCGCCCTTCAACGCCGCCCGGATCACGCGCTGTTGGGACGGACCGTTGGGTGCCGTCAGACCATTGCTCGCGCCGTCCTGGTTCACCGCGCTGCCCCGCACCACGGCCAGCACCCGGTGTCCGTTGCGACGCGCGTCCGACAGCCGCTCCACCAGCAGCATGCCCACACCCTCGGACCACCCGGTGCCGTCCGCGGCCTCCGCGAACGCCTTGCACCGCCCGTCCGAGGCGAGACCCCGCTGCCGCGAGAACTCCACGAAGGCCCCGGGGGTCGACATCACGGTGACACCGCCGGCCAGCGCCAGGTCGACTTCACCCGCCCGCAGCGACTGCGCGGCCAGATGCAGGGCGACCAGCGACGACGAGCACGCGGTGTCGAGAGTGACCGCGGGGCCCTCCAGGCCGAGTGCGTACGATACGCGCCCGGAGGCGAGGCTCGCCGCGCCGCCGGTGAGCAAATGGCCGCGTACGTCGTCGGGAACGTCCGTGAGCGCGGCACCGTAGCCCTGGTGTCCACAGCCGACGAACAGTCCCGTGCGGCTGCCGCGCAGGGCGTGCGGATCGATGCCTGCCCGCTCGACGGTCTCCCAGGAGACCTCCAGCAGCAGCCGCTGCTGCGGGTCGATGGCGACCGCCTCGCGGGGTGAGATGCCGAAGAAGGCGGCGTCGAAGGAGTCCGCGGCGGACAGGAAGCCGCCCTCGTCGACGTAACTGGTCCCGGGGCGAAGCGAGTCGGGGTCGTGGAGCGCGCCGAGGTCCCAGCCGCGGTCGGCCGGGAAGGAGGAGATGGCGTCGCCGCCGGCTGCCAGGAGGTCCCACAGTTCCTCGGGCGAGGTGACCCCGCCGGGGAGCCGGCAGGCCATGGCGACGATGGCGATCGGTTCGTCGTCGGCGATGCCGCCGCCCGCCGGGACCAGGTCGGTGGTGCCGGCACGGTGTGTGGTGGGAAGGATTCCGTCGTCGAGTTCGCCGATCAGATGGTCGGCGAGGGCCAGGGGCGTCGGGTGGTCGAAGACGAGGGTCGTCGGCAGGACGAGGCCGGTCGCCGCGGCCAGCAGATTGCGCAGTTCCACCGCGGTCAGCGAGTCGAAGCCGCAGTCCTGGAAGGCACGGGTCGGCTGGATGGTCTCGGCCGTGGGATGACCGAGCGCGGCGGCGGCGCTGCCGCGTACCAGTTTGAGCAGCAACTGCCGTCGTTCGGCGGCGCCCAGCGTGGCGAGCCGGGCACGCAGCCCGCCGTCGCGCCCATGGGGTCCGAAGCCGGTCTCCGTGTCGTCGGCGGCCGAGGCGGTGGCCCGTGCGGCTTCCGGGATACGGCTCAGCAGTGCGCCACCGGGCAGTCCGCGCCGTCCCGAGGCGATCCTGGCCCAGTCCGCGTCGCAGACCAGTGCCCAGGTGTCTGCGTGGGCAAGGATGTGCCCGAGTGCGGTGAGCGCCGGTTCGGCCTCCATGGGGGTCAGGCCACCTCGCCGCAGCCGGGCCAGCACCGCCGGGTCGTCGGCCATGCCGCCGCCCGCCCAGGGGCCCCAGGCGACGGAGGTGGCGGCGAACCCGGCGGCGCGGCGCTGGCGGGCGAGTGCGTCGAGGAAGGCGTTTCCGGCCGCGTAACCGGCCTGTCCCGCCGAGCCGAGCGCACCGGCGATCGACGAGAACAGCACAAAGGCCGCAAGGGGCCCGGCGTCGCGGGTGGCCTCGTCCAGGTTGACGGCCGCGCGGAGCTTGGCCCGCAGGACGGTGGCATAGCGATCGGCGTCCATCGCGGCGATCGGCGCGTCGTCGAGGACGCCCGCCACGTGCAGCACTGCCGTCAGCGGCCGGTCGGCCGGGACGGTGGCGAGGAGCGCGTCGAGGGCGTCCCGGTCGGCGGGGTCGCAGGCGGCCATGGTGACCTGCGCGCCCGACTGCTCCAGCTCGCGCCGCAGGTCGTCGGCGCCACTCGCGTCGGGCCCGCTCCGGCTGACGAGCAGCAGATGCTCGGCACCCTCCCGGGCCAGGTGCCGGGCCACCCGCGCACCGATGACGCCGGTGCCTCCGGTGATCAACGTCGTTCCGGTGAGCGGCAGTCCGGGGCTGTACCGTGCGCCGTCGCGGGTGACGCGGAGGAGGCGGCGGGCGAAGACGCCGGAGTCCCGGACCGCCAGTTCGCTCGCGTCACCGGGCTCCGCGACGAGCGCCGCGAGCCGGGCCAGCGCCCGCTGGTCCGGGCCGGCGGGCAGATCGACGAGCCCGGCCCACAGTTCGGGGTGTTCTACGGCCACGGTCCGGCCGAAGCCCCAGGTGGTCGCCTGAACCGGACGGGTCAGGCGGTCGGCGGCACCGACGGAGACAGCGGACCGGGTGGCCGCCCACAGCTTCACCCGGCTGCCGGTCGTCTCGGCGAGCGCCTGCACGAGCAGGGTGTTGAGATGCAGGCCCAGGGGGACGTCGGGGTGGAGCGGGTGGGGTGTTTCGGTCAGGGCGAGCAGGGAGAACAGGTGGACGGTGTCATCGCGTTGTGCGGCGGCGACGATCCCGGCCGTGATCCCGGCGCGGTCAACGTCCTCGGCCAGGGGCAGCGGGGCCGTCCGCGCTCCCGCGGCGGAGAACGCCTCCACAACAGCCGCGGCCGTGTCCGCCGCCTCCGGGTCGCCGGAGCAGAACGGCACGAGCCAGATCCCGGCCGGGGAACCCGCCGGGGACTCCAGCGGCGTCCAGGTCTCCCGGTACTGCCAGGAGGCGGCGGTGGCACGCCGCACACTGTCGTGGTGCCAGGACGTGAGGGCGGGCAGGACGGGTGCCAGGACGTCGTGGTCGAGCCCCAGTCGGTCGGCGAGGTCCCCGACGTCGCCTCGTTGCACGGCCGACCAGAACACCGAGTCGACCGCGTTCGTCCCGCCGTCCTCCGGGTCGGACGCGGCGTCCGCCAGCCAGTAGCGGTGCCGCTGGAAGGCGTAGGTGGGCAGTTCGGTGTGCTTGGCTCCGGGGAACAGCGCGGTCCAGTCCGGGCTGTGCCCGTGCGCGTGCAGCACGCCGACGGCACTGAGCACGTCGGCCGCCTCCGAACCGTCCTTGCGCAGGGCCGGGGTCAGGACACACCCGTCCTCGTCGAGCAGGGCCGTGGCGAGAGCGGTGAGGGTGCCGTCGGGGCCCAGTTCGAGGCAGCGGGTGACGTTCTGGCCGGCGAGGACGCCGATGGCGTCGGCAAAGCGGACGGTCCGGCGAACGTGTCGTACCCAGTACTCCGCTGAGATCAGCTCATCGGCGGTCGCCGCCTCACCGGTGACGGTGGAGACGACGGGGAACCTCGGCCGCGCATACGACAGGCTCTCCGCCACCGCACGGAACTCGGCGAGCATCGGCTCCATCAGCGGGGAGTGGAAGGCATGGCTCACCCGCAGCGCCTTCGTCCTGCGCCCCTGCCCACGGAAGTGCCCGGCGATGCCCTCCACACCGTCAGCGGCACCCGAAACCACCACCGCCTGCGGCCCGTTGACCGCCGCCAGACCCACCTGGTCGGTGAGGAACGGCAGTACCTCGTCCTCGGACGCCTGCACCGCCACCATCGCGCCACCGGAAGGCAGCGCCTGCATCAACCGGCCACGAGCGACGACGAGCCTGCACGCGTCCGTCAGCGACCACACACCCGCGACATGGGCAGCCGCGATCTCACCGATCGAATGACCGGCCAGCACATCCGGACGAACACCCCACGACTCCAGCAACCGGAACAACGCCACTTCGAGGGCGAACAGGGCGGGCTGCGCGTGTTCGGTCCGGTTCAGTGCTTCGGCGTTAGTACCGAAGACGATCTCCCGCAGGCTGAACGGCAGTTCCGCGTCCACCTCGTCGAACGTCTCGGCGAACACCGGATACTTCTCGTACAACTCCCGGCCCATGCCGAGTCGTTGGGATCCCTGTCCGGCGAACAGGAAGGCCGTACGCCCTCGTTCCACGGACCCCCGGATGACACGGGTGTCCGCCGTCCCCGACGCCAACGCGGCGAGTCCCCGTCGCAGTTCGTCGGCGTTCGAACCGACCACCACGGCACGGTCCTCGAACACCGACCGCGTCACCGCGAGGGAGAACCCCGTGTCGGCCGGGGAACCGGCCGAAGCGTCCACCGTCTCCAGCAGCCGTGCCGCCTGCGCCCGCAGAGCGTCCTCGCCCCGCGCCGACAGCGGCCACACCACAACCCCGCCATCGGTGACCGACTCCGCGACCTCCTCCGCCACGGGGGCAACCTCATCGGCCTCTTCGAGGATCACATGCGCGTTCGTGCCGGAGATCCCGAACGACGACACCCCCGCCCGGCGCGGGCGACCCTCGACGCGGGACCACTCCCGCTGCTCGTCCAGCAGCTTCACCCGGCCCGCGGACCAGTCGACGTGCGAGGACGGCGCGTCCACGTGCAGGGTGCGCGGCAGTGCGCCGTGCCGCATCGCGAGCACCATCTTCATCACACCGGCCACACCGGCGGCGGCCTGCGTGTGCCCGATGTTCGACTTCACCGACCCCAGCAGCAGGGGGTGTTCGCGATCCTGTCCGTATGTGGCCAGCAGTGCCTGCGCCTCGATCGGGTCACCGAGCGTCGTCCCCGTACCGTGCGCCTCGACCGCGTCCACGTCCGCCGGCGACAGCCCGGCACTCGCCAACGCCGCCCGGATCACCCGCTGTTGGGACGGTCCGTTCGGCGCGGTCAGGCCGTTCGACGCACCGTCCTGGTTGACCGCGCTGCCGCGCACGACGGCCAGCACCCGGTGCCCGTTGCGACGCGCGTCGGACAGCCGCTCCAGCAGGAGCAGACCCGCGCCCTCGCCCCAGCCGGTGCCGTCGGCGGCGTCCGCAAACGGCTTGCAGCGGCCGTCGCCGGCCATGCCGCCCTGACGGCTGAACTCGATGAACGCGCCCGGCGTCGACATCACGGCGACACCGCCCGCCAGCGCCAGCGAGCACTCGCCGGAACGGAGCGCGTGCACCGCGAGGTGCAGGGCGACCAGGGAGGAGGAGCAGGCGGTGTCCACCGTGATCGCGGGGCCCTCCAGGCCCAGCGTGTAGGAGACCCGCCCGGAGACGACGCTGCCGGTGTTGCCGGTGAGGATGTGCCCCTCGACGCCTTCGGGGATCTCGCGCAGTCCGGAGCCGTACTCCTGGTTGCTGGCGCCGACGAAGACCCCGGTGCTGCTGCCGCGCAGCGAGCGCGGGTCGAGGCCGGCCCGCTCGACGGCCTCCCAGGCGACCTCCAGCAGCAGCCGCTGCTGCGGGTCCATGGCCAAGGCCTCACGCGGCGAGATGGCGAAGAAGTCGGCGTCGAAACGGTCCGCCCCGTGCACGAAGGCGCCCTGACTCGTGGCGCTGCCGCTGCCGCCGGCGTCGTGCTCGAACAGTTCGTCGAGGTTCCAGCCGCGGTCGGTGGGGAAGTCCGCCACGGCGTCCGTGCCATCGGCCAGGAGCCGCCAGAAGTCCTCGGGGGTCCCGGCTCCACCCGGCCAGCGGCAGGCCATGGAGACGATGGCGACTGGTTCCGTCATCGCGTCCTGCAACCGCTGGTTGTGCTTGCGCAGCCGCTCGTTCTCCCGGAGCGAGGCGCGGAGGGCTTCGACGACTTTTTCGGAGGACATGCTCAGCTCCACACTTCGCGCTTCGCATCGGACGCGGAAGCGCTGGACGGGCAGGAAGGAGACCGGACGGACCGGACGGGGGGCAGGGGTACGGACGGACAGAAGGAACGGAGGGAACGGAAGGAACGGAAGGAGTGCGGACGGCGGAAGCTCAGTCGTCGGCGCCCAGCGCCATACGGACCAGGTCGTCCACGTCCATGTCGTCGACATCCACGTCGTCCACGGTCGAACCGCCGACGTCGCGGGCGTCGTCCACGGCCGGCGCCGGGGCGATGGTGGCGCTGCCGGCGGCCGGAGCCAGCTCCATCAGCGCGGCCAGCAGCCCGGACTCGCGGAACCTGTCGATGGGTATGGAGTTCAGCAGTGCGCGGATGACCGTTTCGTCCTGCTCGGTCGCGCCGGCGGGTACGGGATCCGCACCTCCCGTGAGGTGCTCCGCGAAGTGCTTCCGGTACAGATGGTCCGCGAGCACGGCAGGGGTCGGGTGGTCGAACACCAGGGTCGCGGGCAGCAGTACTCCCGTGGCGGTGTTCATGCGGTTGCGCAGTTCGACGGCGGTGAGCGAGTCGAAGCCGAGTTCCTTGAAGGACTGGTCCGGGTCGAGCCGGGCCGCCGAGGCGTGCCCCAGCACGGCCGCGACCTGGTGGCAGACCTCCTCCACGAGCCTCCGCCGTCGGTCGGAGCCGCCGAGCCCGGCGAGTTCGGCGGCGAGCGAGGCGGTGCCCGTGCCGCCCGTACCGGGTGTCGCCGCCCGGTCGTCGGCGCGACGCCGGGTCAGGGCGGGCGTGCGGACCAGGCCCGTCAGCAGCGGCGGCACGGGGCCCTCGGCGCCGAGCCGGTCGGTGTCCACCGCCAGCGGGAGCCGTACGGCGTCCGGCTGGTCCAGGGCTTCGGTGAACAGCGCCAGACCCTCCTTCGGCGCCAGCGGCGGCAGTCCGGCGCGTTCCATCCGGCGGATGTCGGCGTCGGTGAGGCCGCTGGTCATCCCGGTGGCCTGGGACCAGGGGCCCCACGGCAGGGACAGGGCGGGCAGGCCCTGCGCGCGCCGGTGCTCGGCGAGCGCGTCGAGGAAGGCGTTGGCCGCGGCGTAGTTGCCCTGGCCGGGGGCACCGAGGGTGCCCGCGACCGAGGAGAACAGGACGAACGCCGACAGGTCCAGGGAGCGGGTGAGTTCGTGCAGATGGACGGCGGCGTCCGTCTTGGGCCGCAGTACCGCGTGCAGCCGCTCGGGGGTGAGCCGCTCCACGACCGTGTCGTCGAGGACACCGGCCGCGTGCACGACGGCGGTCAGCGGGTGGCGGTCCGGCACGGAGTCGAGGAGTGCGGCGGCCTGGACACGGTCGGCGAGGTCCACCGCCTCGATCCGTACCTCGGCTCCCAGCTCGGCGAGTTCGACCGCGAGTTCCTCGGCGCCGGGGGCCGCGGTGCCACGGCGTCCGGCGAGCAGCAGACGGCGTACGCCGTGTTCGGTGACAAGGTGCCGGGCGAGCAGGGTGCCGAGGCCCCCGGTGCCCCCGGTGATCAGGACGGTGCCGTCCGGATCCAGTGGAGCGGGGACGGTGAGCACGACCTTGCCGATGTGGCGGGCCTGCGACATGTACCGGAACGCCTCCGGGGCGCGGCGTACGTCCCACGGGGTTACCGGCAGCGGGGTGAGCACCCCGGTCTCGAAGAGGTCGACGAGCGCGGTGAGCATCTCGCCGATGCGGTCCGGGCCGGCCTCGATGAGGTCGAACGCCCGGTAGCGGACGCCCGGGTGGCGGGCGGCGACGTCTTCGGAGTCGCGGACGTCGGTCTTGCCCATCTCCAGGAAGTGGCCGCCGCGCGGCAGCAGCCGGAGTGACGCGTCGACGAACTCCCCGGCCAGCGAGTCCAGGACGAGGTCGACACCGCGGCCACCGGTGGCGGCACGGAAGGCGTCCTCGAAGGAGACATCGCGGGACGAGGCGATGTGCGTGTCGTCCAGTCCCGCGGCGCGCAGGGTGTCCCACTTGCCGGGCCCGGCCGTGGCGAACACCTCGGCACCGAGATGGCGGGCGAGCTGGGTGGCGGCCATGCCGACACCGCCGGCCGCCGCGTGGACGAGGACGGACTGGCCCGGGGTGACCCCGCCCAGGTCGACGAGGGCGTAGTACGCGGTGAGGAAGACGATGGGCACGGCCGCGGCCTGCGCGAACGTCCATCCCTCCGGGACCCGGGCGACCGTGCGGACATCGGCGACCGCGACCGGCCCGTACGCGGCGGGGAACATGCCCATCACCCGGTCGCCGACGGCGAATCCGGTCACGCCGGGGCCGGTCTCGGTGATCACGCCGGCGCCTTCGAGGCCGAAGTCACGGGCCGGGCCCGGGTACATACCGAGCGCGTTGAGGACATCACGGAAGTTGACGCCGGCCGCGCGGACCGCGATCCGGATCTCGCCGTCGCCGAGGGCGCGTTCGGCCTCCGGGGCGGGAACGAGTTCCAGTCCGTCGAGGGTGCCCTTGCGGACGATGTCGAGCCGCCACGCCGGTCCGGATCCGGTACGGGCCACCGCTCCGGTGAAGGTGTCCGGTGTCCGCAGGGTGGCGCCGGGCTCGGTGCGGGTGATGCGGGGAACATGCACCGTGCCCTCGCGCAGGGCCAGTTGAGGCTCGGCCCGGTCGAGCGCGGCGGGCAGCGCGCCGAGTGAGGCCGCGGTGGGTGAAGGGGCGTGGCCGCCGGTGCCGGTGTCGATGTCCACGAGGCCGAATCGGCCGGGATGTTCGGACTGGGCGGAGCGGACCAGACCCCAGGCGCCCGCTGCCGCGGGGTTGCGTACACCCGTTCCCCCGGACGAGGCCGGCGCGAGTGCGTCCTGGGTCAGCAGCACCAGCCTGGTCCCGTCGAGGCCGCGCTCGGCCAGCAACTGCCGTACGAGGATGAGGGCGTGCTCGGCCGCCGAGTGTCCGGCCTGTTCGAGCGAGGTGGTCTCGCGGGGTACGACGGCGAGGACGGTTCCCGGCGCGGCGCTCCCGCTCCGCTCCACGTCGGCCGCCAGGGCGGTGAGGTCGGCGGCCTCGGTAAGGTCGGCGGTCACGCCGGCCTCGGCGAGCCGCGCGGCGAACTCCCGCCCCGCGGCATCGCCCAGGACGGTCGGCGTGCCGGTGCCCGGATGCGGCCGGTCCGCGGACCGGCCGTCCGAGGCGGGTGTCGGCTGCGGCTGCCAGTGGAGCCGGAACAGATCTCCCGCACCTCGGTCGGGCCGGGTGTGCAGCCGTTGCGGGTCGATCGCCCGCAGGGTGAGGGAGCCGATGGAGGCGATGGCCCGGCCCGCGGTGTCGGTGACCTCCAGGGCGACGGCCTCGGCGCCGCGCGGTGTGAGCCGCACCCGTACGGTGTCGGCGCCGGTGGCGTGCAGGGTCACGTCCCGCCAGGAGAACGGCAGCCGTCCGGGCACCGAGTCGTCCATCGGCAGGAAGGCGGTGGCATGCAGGGCCGCGTCCAGCAGCGCGGGGTGCAGCCCGTAGCGGGGAGCGTCGGTCCGTGCCTGCTCCGGGAGCGAGATCTCGGCGTACACGTCGTCGCCGAGCCGCCAGGCGGCGCGCAGGCCCTGGAAGACGGGACCGTATCCGAACCCGGCCTCGGCGAGGCGGTCATAGGTGTCGTCGACGGGGAGTTGTTCGGCGCCGACGGGCGGCCAGGCGGTGAGCGGGGCCCTCGCCCCGGCGGCGTCGTCGGGGCGCGCGTCGGCGGCCAGGATGCCGTCGGCGTGCAGAGTCCAGCGTCGGTCGGGGGTCCCGTCCGCGGGGCGTGCGTGTACGCCCAGTGGACGGTTGCCGTCGGCGTCCGCCGCGCCGACCCGCAGCTGGAGGGTGACGGCCTGCCCTGGTGGCAGCGACAGCGGTTCCACCAGGGTGAGTTCGGCGACCCGGCCGCAGCCGATGTGTTCCCCGGCGAGCAGTGCCAGTTCGAGGTGGGCGGTGCCGGGCAGCACGGCGGTGCCGCCGATGGCGTGGTCGGCGAGCCATGGCTGGTCGTGCACGGAGAGCCGGCTGGTGAAGACATGGCCGCCGTTGTCGGCGAGGTCGACGCGGGCGCCGAGCAGCGGGTGACCGGCGTCGGAGACGCCCGCCGCGGCGAGGTCGCCCGCGCTTCGGCCTCGGGTGGCGGGCCAGTGGCGCTGTCGCTGGAACGGGTAGGTGGGCAGGTCGACGACCGTTCCGTGGCCACCCATGGTGGCGCTCCAGTCGACGTCCGCGCCGTGGGCGTGGGCACGGGCCAGTCCGGCGAGCAGGCTGTCCCGTTCGTCCCGGCCGGGGCGCAGCAGCGCGACCGTGGCGGCACCCGCGGGGGCTGTCAGGGAGTCGGCGGCGAGCGCGGTCAGGGTGCCGTCGGGGCCGATCTCGAGGTACCGGCTCACGCCGAGGTCTTCGAGACTCCGTACGGCGTCGTGGAACCGTACGGCCTGGCGTACCTGGCGGACCCAGTACTCCGGGGAACGGAGGTCGTCGGCGGTGGCCGGCCGGCCGGTGACGTCGGAGACGACGGGGATGCCGGGCTCGTGGTAGTCCAGTGTGGCGGCCACCTTGCGGAAGTCCCCGAGCATGGGCTCCATCAGCGGCGAGTGGAAGGCGTGGCTGACGCTCAGCCGCTTGGTGCGGCGGCCGAGGCCCTCGATCTCCGCGGCGAGGTCGAGTACGGCGGCCTCCTCACCCGAGATCACCACGGACCGGGGGCCGTTGACGGCGGCGACACCGACCTGGTGCTCCCGCCCGTCGAGCAGCGGCAGCACCTCCTCCTCGGTGGCCTGGAGGGCGACCATGGCACCGCCGTCGGGCAGCGCGTCCATGAGCCTGGCGCGGGCGGCCACCAGCGCGCAGGCGTCGGGGAGGGAGAGGACACCGGCGGCGTGCACGGCGGCGAGGGCGCCGATGGAGTGGCCGAGCAGGTGGTCGGGGGTCACGCCGAGGTGGCGGACGAGCCGGTACAGAGCCACTTCCAGTGCGAACAGGGCCGGTTGGGCGTATCCGGTGCGGTGCAGCAGCTCTCCGGCGTCGCCGAGGACGGCCTCGCGCAGTGGGGTATCGAGGACATCGGCGCCGAAGTGCGCGCACACCTCGTCGAAGGCTTCGGCGAAGACCGGGAACGCGGCATACAACTCACGTCCCATGCCGGGGCGTTGGGAGCCCTGACCGGTGAACAGGAAGGCGGTGCGGCCGGCTCGCGCGGCGGCCCCGGGCCCCTCTGCGTCACCGGGTCGCGGGTCACCCGTGGCGAGCCGGGACAGCTCGGTGAGCAACTCGTCCCGTTCGGTGCCGAAGAGCACGGCCCGGTGCTCGAAGGCGGGGCGCGTGGTCGCCAGGGAGTGGCCGAGGTCGAGGGCGGACAGGTCCGGGTACCGGTGCGCGTGGTCGAGCAGCCGCCCGGCGTGGGCGCGCAGCGCCTCGGGGGTGCGGGCGGAGAGCGGCCAGGAGATCGTGGGCGGGGAATCCGCCGGGACCGGGGCGGGCGCCGGGGGCGACGCGGGCGGGGCCTCTTCCAGGATGACGTGGGCGTTCGTCCCGCTGAACCCGAAGGAGGAGACTCCGGCGCGCCGTGGACGGGCCGGCTCCGGCTGCCATGGCCGGGGTTCGGTCAGCAGTTGTACGGCGCCGGATGTCCAGTCGACGTGCTGGGAGGGCCGGTCGGCGTGCAGGGTGCGGGGCAGTTCGCCGTGACGCAGCGCCAGTACCGTCTTGATGACACCGGCGACTCCCGCGGCCGCCTGGGTGTGCCCGATGGCGGACTTGACCGAACCGAGCCACAGCGGCCGTTGGTGATCCCGCTCCTGCCCGTAGGTGGCGAGGAGTGCCTGCGCTTCGATGGGGTCGCCCAGGACCGTGCCGGTGCCGTGTCCCTCGACGGCGTCCACATCGGCCGGGGTGAGCCGGGCGTCGGCCAGCGCGGCCCGGATCACCCGTTCCTGGGACGGTCCGTTGGGGGCGGTCAGTCCGTTGCTGGCGCCGTCGGAGTTGACGGCGCTGCCCCGGACCACGGCGAGGACGCGGTGCCCGTTGCGCTGGGCGTCGGAGAGCCGCTCCACCAGCAGCATTCCGGCGCCCTCGCCCCATCCGGTACCGTCCGCGCCCTCCGCGTACGCCTTGCAGCGCCCGTCCGGCGCGAGCCCGCGCTGTCGGCTGAACTCCAGGAAAGCCGCGGGTGTGGACATCACGGTGACGCCGCCCGCGAGCGCCAGGTCGCACTCCCCCGCACGCAGCGCGCGTGCCGCCCAGTGCAGGGCGACGAGGGAGGAGGAGCAGGCCGTGTCGACGGTGACGGCGGGGCCCTCCAGGCCGAGTGTGTAGGAGATGCGCCCGGAGACGACACTGGCGGCGTTGCCGGTCCCCAGGTAGCCGCCCATGTCCTCGGCGGAGTTCTGCAACAGGGTGGTGTAGTCCTGGCCGTTGGTGCCGGCGAAGACACCGGTACGGGAGCCGCGCAGCGACCGCGGGTCGAGGCCCGCGCGCTCCACCGTCTCCCAGCACACTTCGAGCAGCAACCGCTGCTGCGGGTCCATGGCGAGCGCCTCGCGCGGCGAGATCCCGAAGAAGCCGGGGTCGAAGTCACCGACGCCGGCGAGGAATCCACCGGTGCGGGTGTAGCTGGTGCCTTCGTGGTCGGGGTCGGGGTGGTAGAGGGCGGCGAGGTCCCAGCCGCGGTCGTCGGGGAAGTCGGTGAGACCGTCACGGCCGGAGGCGAGCAGGTCCCACAGCAGTTCGGGGGTGTCGGCGCCGCCGGGGAGCCGGCAGGCCATGCCGACGATGGCGACGGGTTCGTCGGCTCCGGTGTGCGCTGTGGCGTTCATGGGGCCGGTGCGGGCTGCGGCGAGGGCGCGCGGTCGGTCGGTCGGCAGGGAACGCAGCAGGTGGGCGGCGAGCGCGGCCGGGGTGGGGTGGTCGAAGGCGAGGGTGGGTGCGAGCCGCAGACCGGTGCGGCGCTCCAGCGCGTTGCGCAGGTCGACCGCGGTCAGTGAGTCGAACCCCAGGTCGCGGAAGGCCCGTTCGGGATCGGCGGCCGGGGCGCCGGCCGGGTGGCCGAGGACGGCGGCGATCTCCGTCTGGAGCAACCGCAGGACGGCACCGGGCCGTTCTGCCTCCGGCAGCGCGGCCAGGGTCCGGGCCATGCGTCCGCCCGGCCGGGTGGCACCCGTGGTGCGGCGCGCGATGCCCGCGGGGTCGCGCAGCAGGGGCCGGGTGGGTGTGGTGGCGGCACGGGCGACGGTCATGTCCAGGCGGACCGGCAGCAGCACCGGGCGGCCCTGTGCCAGCCCCAGGTCGAGCAGGTTCAGTGCGTCGGCGGTGGGCAGGGGCGCGATGCCGGAGCGGGCCATCCGGGTGCGGTCGGCGTCGCCGAGCCCGCCCGTCATGCCGCTGTCCTCGGCCCACAGGCCCCAGCCGAGGGCGAGCGCGGGCCGGCCCTGTGCCCGCAGTGTGGTGGCCATGGCCTCCAGGAAGGCGTTGGCGGCGGCGTAGTTGCCCTGGCCGGGTCCGCCGAAGGTGGCGGCGGCCGATGAGAACAGGACGAACGCCGACAGGTCCGAGCCGCGTGTCAGCCGCTCCAGATGGACCGCCGCGTCCGCCTTGGGCCGCAGCACGGCCGACAGCCGCTCGGGGGTGAGTGTCGGCAGCACGCCGTCGTCGATCACACCGGCGGCGTGGAACACGGCACCGAGCGGATGCTCCGGCGGTACGGCGGCCAGCAGGCCGGCCAGCGCGTCCGGGTCCGCCACGTCACACGCGGCGACGGTCACCTCGGCGCCCGCCTGCTCCAGTTCGGTGCGGAGTTCGGCGGCACCGGGGGCGTCCGGTCCGCGCCGGCTCGCGAGCAGCAGATGCCGTACGCCGTGCGCGGAGACCAGATGCCGGGCGACCGCAGCGGCGACGGTACCGCTCGCCCCGGTGATCAGCACGGTCCGCTCCGGGTGCAGCACGGTCGGCTTCGGGGCCGGCAGGGTCCGCCCAGGGTCGGGTGTGGTCCGCCCAGGGTCGGGTACGGGCGCGAGTGCGGCGTCCGGGCGGTATCGGCCGAGCCTGGGAGCACAGGTGCGGCCCGCGCGCAGCGCGATCTCCGTCTCCCCACCGCGCACGGCTTCCCTGACGGACGCGAGGAAGGCCTCGCTGTCCGTGAGGGCGTCCATGGGGGTGTCGGTGTCACCATCGACATCGACGAGCAGGAACCGGCCCGGATTCTCCGACTGCGCGGAGCGCACCAGGCCGCGTACGGCTGCGGCGGAGAGATCGCCCACGGCCTCACCGGGCCGGACGGCCACCGCGTTCCGCGTCACCACGACCAGCCGCGCGGCGGCGGTCCGCTCCTCGGCGGTCCAGCGCCGCAGCAGTTCGAGGGCGGCGGCGGTCGACTCGTGGACGGCGGCGGGCAGCTCCGTGCCGTCGCCGCGCGAGGGCACGAGGACGAGGTCCGGCACGGTCGCGGCGGGGTCGTCGAGGGCGTCGAGAAGGGTGCGCACGTCCGGGAAGCCGGCCGCGTCCCCGGAGACGGATCCGGAGACGGATCCGGCACCCGACACAGCCACCACGGGCTCGTCCACGGACCCTGTGTCGACCGGCAGTTCGACCCACTCGATGGTGAACAGGTCATCACCGGCCGGGGACACGGCAGGCAGGGACAGCTCTGCCGCAGAGGTGAGGGTGACGGCTCCGACGGAGGCGACCGGAGCCCCGGACTCGTCGGCCAGGTCCAGCCGCAGCCGGCCGTCCGGCGACGTCCGCATCCGGACACGCAGTACGTCCACGGATGCCGCGTACAGCGTGCAGTCCGACCACGACACGGCGAACCCGGCCGGGTGACCGAGCACCGGCGCCATGTGCAGGGCGGTGTCCAGCAGGGCAGGGTGCAGAGCGGCCCGCAGCGCGTCGGCCCGGAACTCCTCGGGCACGGTGATCTCGGCGTACGCTTCGCCCTCGGCCCGCCACACCGATCCGAGCCCTCGGAAGGCGGGACCGTGGTGCAGCCCCTGCTCTGCCGACTCCGCATAGATCTGTTCGATTTCGAGGTCGTCGACGGCCTGGGCACCCGTGGGCGGCCAGGTGTCGTCCTGGTCCGGATGCTCCTGCCGAGCCGGTGCGCGCCCGCTCGCCGCCAGGACACCACGGGCGTGGCACGTCCACGGCCGCTCCGCCCCGGCGCCGTCCGTCGAGTCCGCCCCGATCGGCGCCGCCGGCCGGGAGTAGCAGGCGAACGGCCTGGTCGCGTCCTCGCCGGGACCGTCGAGCACGACCTGGACCTCGACGGAGTCCGTACCGCCCAGGACGAGCGGCTGCTCCTGGCCGAGTTCGATCACGTGGTCGCAGCCGACCCGGCCCCCGAGATGCAGCGCGAAGTCCAGGTACGCGGCCGTCGGCAGCACCACGGTGCCGGTCACGGCGTGGTCGGCGAGCCAGGGGTGGCTGCGGACGGAGAGCAGGGCGGTGGAGACCACCGCGGAGGAGTCCGCCAGGGTCACCGAGGCGCCCAGCAGCGGATGCCCGACGGCCCGGCGTCCACCGGGGAGCGGGTCGAGCCACAGCCGGCGTCGCTGGAAGGCGTAGGTGGGCAGTTCGACGTGCCGGGCGCCGGGGAACAGAGCGGCCCAGTCCGGGCTGTGCCCGTGCGCGTGCAGTAGTGCGACGGCACTCAGCAGGTCGGCCGCCTCCGAACCGTCCTTGCGCAGGACCGGCGTCAGGGCATGCCGGTCGTCTTCGAGCAGGGCGGTCGCGAGCGCGGTGAGGGTGCTGTCGGGGCCGAGTTCGACGAAGCGCGTCGCCTTGTTCTCGTCCGCGAGGGTGCGGACGGCGTCGGCGTAGCGGACGGTTCGGCGCACGTGCCGGACCCAGTACTCCGGCGACGTCAACTCCTCGGCGGTGGCGGCCTCACCGGTGACGGTGGAGACCAGAGGGAGTGTCGGCCGCTCGTACGACAGGCTCTGGGCCACCACCCGGAACTCGGCGAGCATCGGCTCCATCAGCGGGGAGTGGAAGGCATGGCTCACCCGCAACGCCGTCGTCCTGCGCCCCTGCTCACGGAAGTGCTCGGCGATGCCCTCCACGACGTCGGCGGTCCCGGCGACCACGACGGACCGCGGCCCGTTCACCGCCGCGACACCCACCTGATCGGTGAGGAACGGCAGTACCTCGTCCTCGGAGGCCTGCACCGCCACCATGGCACCACCGGAAGGCAGCGCCTGCATCAGTCGGCCACGCGCGACGACGAGCCTGCACGCGTCCGTCAGCGACCACACACCCGCGACATGGGCAGCCGCGATCTCACCGATCGAATGGCCGGCCAGTACGTCCGGGCGGACGCCCCACGACTCCAGCAGCCGGAACAACGCCACTTCCAGCGCGAACAGCGCGGGCTGGGCGAACTCGGTACGGTTCAGCAGCTCGGCGTCGTCACCGAACACCACCTCCCGCAGACCGAACGGCAGTTCCGCGTCCACCGCGTCGAAAGCCGCCGCGAAGGCCGGGTACGTCTCGTACAACTCCCGTCCCATACCAAGCCGTTGCGAACCCTGACCCGCGAACAGGAACGCCGTACGCCCGCGCTTCACCGAGCCCCGGACCACCCGCGCGTGCGCCGTCCCCGACGCGAGCGCCGCCAGTCCGGCACGCAGTTCGTCGATGCCGGAACCCACCACCACGGCACGGTCCTCGAACACCGACCGCGTCACCGCGAGGGAGAACCCCGTGTCGGCCGGGGAACCGGCCGAAGCGTCCACCGTCTCCAGCAGCCGTGCCGCCTGCGCCCGCAGAGCGTCCTCTCCCCGCGCCGACAGCGGCCACACCACAACCCCGCCATCGGTGGCCGGCTCCGCGACCTCCTCCGCCACGGGGGCAACCTCATCGGCCTCTTCGAGAATCACATGCGCGTTCGTGCCGCTGACCCCGAACGCGGAGACGCCCGCACGGCGGGGCCGGCCTTCCTGGCGCTGCCATTCCCTCGGCTCGGCCAGCAGGTCCACCTCGCCCGCGGACCAGTCGACATGCGAGGACGGCGCGTCCACGTGCAGGGTGCGCGGCAGCACACCGTGCCGCATCGCGAGCACCATCTTCATCACACCGGCCACACCGGCGGCGGCCTGCGTGTGCCCGATGTTCGACTTCAACGAGCCGAGCCACAAGGGCCGTTCGGGGTCCCTGCCCTTGCCGTACGTGGCCAGCAGTGCCTGCGCCTCGATCGGGTCACCGAGCGTCGTGCCCGTGCCGTGCGCCTCGACCGCGTCCACGTCCGCCGTGGAGAGCCCGGCACTCGCCAACGCCGCCCGGATCACCCGCTGTTGGGACGGTCCGTTGGGTGCGGTGAGTCCGCTGCTGGCGCCGTCCTGGTTGACGGCGCTGCCGCGGATCACGGCCAGGACGTGGTGGCCGTTGCGCCGGGCGTCGGACAGCCGCTCCAGCAGGACGAGACCCGCTCCCTCACCCCAGCCCGTGCCGTCGGCGGCGTCCGCGAAGGACTTGCAGCGGCCGTCCGGGGAGAGTCCGCGCTGGCGGCTGAATTCGGTGAAGGTGACCGGGGTGGACATCACGGCGACGCCGCCGGCCAGTGCCAGCGAGCATTCGCCCGAGCGCAGTGCCCGTACGGCGAGGTGCAGGGCGACCAGCGACGAGGAGCAGGCCGTGTCGACCGTGATCGCGGGGCCCTCCAGGCCCAGGGTGTAGGCGACCCGGCCGGAGGCGATGCTGCCCGCGCTGCCGTTGCCGACGAAGCCCTCCAGGCCCGGTGGCGGTACGTCGAAGCGGGAGCCGTAGTCGTTGTACATGACGCCGACGAAGACGCCGGTGGCGCTGCCCTTGAGGGTGGCCGGGGCCATCCCGGCCCGTTCGAGGGCTTCCCAGGAGAGTTCCAGCAGGAGCCGCTGCTGCGGGTCGGTGCCGAGGGCCTCGCGCGGCGACATACCGAAGAAGTCCGGGTCGAAGTCGGCGGCGTCGTGCAGGAAGCCGCCTTCGCGGGTGTAGCAGGTGCCCGGGTTCTCGGGGTCCGGGTGGTACAGCGCGTCGACGTCCCAGCCGCGGTCCTCGGGGAACGGTGTGATGGCGTCGGTGCCGTCGGCGACGAGCCGCCACAGGTCCTCGGGGGTGCGCACCCCGCCCGGGTAGCGGCAGGCCATGGAGACCACCGCGATCGGTTCGCGGTCCTTGGCCTCCAGCTCGCGCACTCGGGTGGTGGAGCGGTGCAGGTCGGCGGTGACCCGCTTCAGATAGTCCCGCAGGCGGTCTTCGCTCACAGCTCGGCCTCCAGGCTCGGGTCGCGTACGACGGCGGATGTGACCGGGGGCAAGCCCGCCGGGCCCGGAACGGTGGACATCGACCGATCTCCTCCGGCTCCGGCACCCACGCGGACCGCATGGCCTCCTCGAACACCTCCGACGCGGTCAAGTCTGCGGGCGTCGGAGCCGTCGATGGCCGCTTGACCTCCGACTCTGAGGGATCCCCTAGATGCCGTGGCACGGCTGACGCTCCGTCGGGCACCGGCAAATCCCTAGAGTTGCGCGGAATGAGTGGCCCTCCGTTCCCCGGCCGTGCTGCGCTGGAACCCGCTCCTGGCCCGCCTTGTGTGTGCGGCCTGCCCCACGAGCGGCCTGCCCTACGAGAGGGGTCTCCAGATGACAGCCGTACCCGCTCCTCCCGGTCCCGAGGTGTCCGCTCCGCCCGAGGTGGGTCTCGACGGCGGTGCGACGCTGCTGGCCTGGTTGCGGCGGATGCGCGACGAGCAGCCGGTGTGGCGTGATCCCGCCGGCCGCTACCACGTGTTCCGGCACGAGGACGTCCAGCGGATCACCGCCGACCCGGCGGCGTTCTCGTCGGACTCCGTGAGCCGGCTGTCGGGCGGCGAGCAGCAACCGCCCGGCGGCACACTGCTGTTGCTGGATCCGCCGCGGCACGGAAAGCTGCGGCGGCTGGTGAGCAAGGTCTTCACCGCGAAGATGATCAACGAGCTGGCTCCGCGGATCACCGAGGTGGCCAACGAACTGCTCGACGGCATCGACGCGACCGCCGACGGTGACGGCGTCGTCCGGTTCGACCTGGTGGAGGCGTTCGCCAACCCGCTGCCGGTCATCGTGATCTCCTCCATGCTCGGCGTGCCGCCGTCGGACCGTCATCTGTTCCAGGTGTGGGCGGACAATCTGCTCACCGTGAACTGGGAGACCCCGGAGGGCGCCGAGATCCTCGGCACGACGGTGCAGGAGCTGGGCGACTATCTGCGGCAGCATGTCGCCGAGCGGCGCGCCCGGGAGCACGACGATCTGATGAGTCTGCTGGTGCGTGCCGAAGTCGACGGGGAGAGCCTCGACGACGAGGACGTGGTGAGTTTCGCGGCGCTGCTGCTGCTCGCGGGTCATGTCACCACCGCCGTACTGCTCGGCAACATGTTGCTGACGCTGGATCAGGAAGCGGATCTGCTCCCCGATCTGCGGGCGGACCGTACGAAGATCTCGGCGTTCACCGAAGAGGTGCTGCGCTGCCGGCCGCCCTTCCTGAAGATCGAACGGGTTCCGACGGCGCCGGTGGTGATCGCCGGGGAGAAGGTGCCGGAGGACACGATGGTGTACCTGTGGCTGCTGTCCGCCAACCGTGACGAGCGGGTCTTCCTGGAGCCGGACCGTTTCGTGCCGGGCCGGCCCAACGCCAAGCAGCTCGCCTTCGGCCACGGCATCCACTACTGCCTGGGTGCCCCGCTGGCCCGCATGGAGGGGCAGATAGCGCTCAACCTGATGCTGGACCGCTACGCCGACATCCGGGTCGACCGTGACAGCGCGCTGTCCTACTTCGACAACCGCGTCAACGTCTTCGGCCTGCGGCAGTTGCCGCTCGTGGTCCGCCGGGCCTGAGGCACGCACCGAGCCGGGCGGCGGAGCCGAACCGACCCGGACCGCCCCGTACCGACACGGACCGAACCTGCCGCCCCGACGCGGAACCCAGCCACGAACGCGGCCGTACCGCACTGCCGGCGGTGGGCTGCCGGTGACCCGGTCCGCCGGGCCCGGTCCCCACTTCGCCGCCCGCGGGCGGCACGGAACCCCACGGAGGATCCATGGCCTACGAGCCGAAACCACCCGTCATCCCGACCGACCGCACCTGCCCCTTCGACCCCGCTCCGGAGTACCGCCGGCTGCGCGAGGAGGACCCGATCAGCCCGGTCGCGTTCGACATCGCACCGGGCCGCAAGGACGGCTGGCTGGTCACCAGGCACGAGGACGTGCGGGCCATCATGACCGATCCGCGGTTCAGCCACCGCGCCGAACTGCTCGCGCTGGTGGCGTCGCCGCCGTTCGAGGTGGAGAAGTACGAACCGCAGCCGTCGGGCCCGGGGTCGTTCGTCCGGATGGACGCGCCGGACCACACGCACTACCGGCGGCTGCTGACCGGTTTCTTCACGGTCCGCAGGATCCAGGAGTACGAGCCGACCCTGGCCGGGATCATCGACGACGTGCTGGAGGAGATGGCCGGACTTCAACCGCCGGTGGACCTGCTGCCGGTGTTCGTGGAGAAGGTCGTGTACCGGTCGCTGCACTCGGTGATGGGTGTTCCGGAGGAGGACATCGCCGAACTGGACAAGCACTTCTCGGCGATCATGCGGATCGACTACACGCTCGAGGAGTTCATCGAGCACAACACGGCGCTGGACCGGACGCTGGCCCGGATCGTCAAGGACCTGTTCGCCGAGCCCGGCGACAAGCTGCTCGGCAAGCTGGTGAAGACCGGCGAGCTGACCGAGGAAGAGATGAGGAACATCGCCTGGATCATGATCGGCGGTGCGCTGGACACCACTCCGAACATGCTGGGCCTCGGCACGTTCGCGCTGCTGGAGCACCCGGAGCAGCTGGCGAAGGTCCGCGAGGAGCCGGAGCTGATGGAGCGGGCGGTGGAGGAACTGCTGCGCTATCTGACGATCTCCCACATGGGGGCCAGCCGGACCGCGTTGGAGGATGTGGAGGTGGGTGGCCGCTCCATCGAGGCCGGACAGACGGTGGTGCTGTCGCTGCCCGCCGCCAACCGGGACCCGGAGCAGTTCGAGAACCCGGAGACGTTCGACGTGACGCGTCCCTCCCGCCGCCATCTGGCGTTCGGTTTCGGCATCCACCAGTGCCTGGGGCAGCATCTGGCGCGGGCGACCTTGCGCATCGGCTTCCAGAAGCTGTTCGACCGCTTCCCGGACCTGCGGCTCGCGGTTGCGGCCCAGGAGGTCCCGTTGCGCGACAAGGCCATGCACTACGGCGTGTACGAGCTGCCGGTGACCTGGGGCTGATCCGGGCGGCACAGCCGAAGGAGAACCCGGCTGCGGGCCGTCCCGGTGAGGGACGGCCCGCGGTTTCGTCATGCCCGGCGGCTCACTCTCCGTTCACGCTGTCGCCCAGGTGGTAGAAGCGCGGCCACATGGTGCGCCACGGTTGACGGGCCCCCTCGCACATCCATATCGGGGCAAGCCAGTTGATGTTGTGCACCCCGGCCGCGTTGGTGACCGTGCCGCGTCTGCGCACGCTCGTGAAGAACTGCCGCAGATAGCGGGCGTCGGCGCCGACGAAGACGACGGGTGCCGAGTCGTCGGACGGCCGGCGCAGATACCAGTAGCCGCGGTGACCGCTGTAGGGCCGGGGCAGGCCGAGTGCCGGCCCGAACCGGTCCAGTGCGCCCGCCTGGTCGTAGCGGTCGGCGATCAGCAGGGCCCGGCGGCGCTTGTCCGCGGGCAGTTCGCGGTGGACGCGGGCCACCGCGCGGGACAGGTCGGGCCAGCCCACGCTCTCCATCGCCAGCCGGTCCGCGGAGGGCCGGGTCAGCCGGGAGACCGGGTAGACCGGCAGTACCTGGGCCGCCAGCGCCGCCGACAGCACATACACCACGGCCGCGGACCAGGCGCGGATCC
>NZ_LIQQ01000402.1 GCF_001418565.1 Streptomyces graminilatus
CCCCCACATCTGGCCGACCCCCCAGCGGTTGACCCCCGGCCAGGGCGCCCAACCGGTCCCGAAGCAGGTCGTCGAGGTCATCGGCCACGCCACCGACCCGTCGGCCCGCGCCCTCGTCGAACGCGTACTGCGCGCCGCCGGCGCCCGCACCATCAGTACCGTCACCGCCGGCCGGCCGACACCCCCCGCCGCCCTCACGGTCTACGTCGGCGGCCCCACGGAGAACCCGGCGACAGCGAAGGCCCTCAAGCGCCTGCACGCCGCACCGCCCACCCGACTCCCCTCCGGCGGCTACACGTTGGCCACCGGCAAGGGCACCATCGCCGTCTCCGGCGTCGACCGGACGGGCACGTACTACGCGGCCCAAACCCTCCGCCAGATCGTCACCCACAACGGCTCGGTCCCCGCCGCGACCGTCCGGGACTGGCCGGCGACCGCGCTGCGCGGAGTGGTCGAGGGTTTCTACGGCACCCCCTGGACCCAGCGCGACCGCCTCTCCCAACTCGACTTCTACGGCCGTACGAAGCAGAACGTGTACGTCTACTCCCCCAAGGACGACCCGTACCTGCGCGCGAAGTGGCGAGACGCCTACCCACCCGCCCGACTCGCGCCCTTGAAGCAACTGGCCGCCCGAGCCACCGCGAACCACGTCCGCTTCACCTACGCCCTCTCCCCCGGCCTGTCGATCTGCTACTCCTCGCCCGCCGACACCGACGCACTGGTGAGCAAGTTCGAGTCGCTGTACGCGATCGGCGTCCGCTCGTTCGCCGTACCGCTGGACGACATCAGCTACACGGAGTGGAACTGCCCTGCCGACGAGCGGGAGTTCGGCACGGGAGGCGGCGCGGCGGGCACCGCACAAGCGGCCCTGCTCAACAGGGTCGTCAGGGACTTCGTCGACACGCACGACGACGTGTCCCCGCTGGAGATGGTCCCGACCGAGTACTCGGACCTGGCCGACTCCCCGTACAAGACGGCGCTGCGCGAGAAACTGAACCCCTCGGTCGTCGTCGAATGGACAGGCGTCGGAGTGGTCGCACCGACGATCAGCACCGAACAGGCGGCCCAGGCAAGGAAGTTGTACGGCCACCCCATTCTCGTCTGGGACAACTACCCGGTGAACGACTACACCACCAGCCGCCTGCTCCTGGGCCCGTACACCGGCCGCGAGCCAGGCGTGACCACCCAGGTCACGG
Organism: Streptomyces graminilatus; assembly: GCF_001418565.1. Taxonomy (GTDB): domain Bacteria; phylum Actinomycetota; class Actinomycetes; order Streptomycetales; family Streptomycetaceae; genus Streptomyces; species Streptomyces graminilatus. The sequence continues at coordinate 1,197 of NZ_LIQQ01000402.1, forward strand.
GCATGACCGCCAACCCGATGAACCAGGCGGAGGCCAGCAAACTGGCCCTGTTCACCTCGGCGACGTACGCCTGGAACCCAAAGGCATACAACCCCCGAGCAGCCTTCCTGGCCTCACTGAAGGACTTCACAGCAGGGTCCACAGGCAGCACAGCGGCCGCATCCCTCCGGGTCTTCGCGGAGAACACCTACTCCTCCCTCCTGGACACCACCGAGTCCCCGGCCCTGAAGCCCCTGCTCAAGGCGTTCACGACGGCGTACGAGAGCGGAGAAGGCCTGGACAGGGCGGCCCGCGCGCTCACGGCCTACTTCAGGGCGATGGCGGCAGCCCCCACCGACCTCCGCGCGAACCTCCCCAACTCATCGTTCCTGACGGAGACTTCGCCGTGGCTGGACAAGCTGGGCGCATACGGAGAGGCAGGCAGGACAGCGGTCGATCTGATGCTCGCGCGAAAGAACGGCGACACGGACGGCGTCTCCACCCTCTACGTCCGCCTCCAGTCGCAGCGCAAGCGACTCGACTCGGTGCCGCAGCAGATCGCCCCGGGAGTACTGGACCGCTTCCTCTTCGACGCGACCCTACGAGCGGCCCCCGACCCGGGCCCGGACGCGTCCTTCACCCCGGCGTCCCTGTCCATGCCCCCCGGCGCCAGCGCGACAGCGACCCTGACCATCACCAACAACCACTCCACCACCACGACCAGAACCACGACCACAGCCACAACCACATGGCGGATCAAGGAGGTTGAAGGCCTGACGGTCACCCCGTCCTCAGGCGCGGTCACTGTCCCGGCAGGTGGAAAGATCACCGAAACCCTGACCTTCACAGCGGCGACCGGGACGACGGCGGGCACAAGATCGGTGGCTGTCACCGGAGATGGCCTGGTGAGCCGGGCGATCCCCGTACGGATAACCGGAGTCGGCGGAAGCACGCGCGCCCTCACCGCCAACTTCAGTGGCGCGTCGGTCAGTTCGGTGGACCTGACGTCCGGCACGTCGACGGAGATCCCCGTGGGCCGGAACCCGGGGGAGATCGTGGTCAGCCCGGACGGTCGTACCGCCTATGCGGCGAACCAGGGTTCGGACACGGTGAGCGTCATCGACGTCGCCGCCGCGAAGGTCACGGCGACGGTGCCGGTCGGGGACGTACCGGCGGGCCTCGCCCTCGCCCCCGACGGCCGCATCCTCTGGGTCGCGGACTACTCGGACGGCGCGGTCCAGCCGATCGACCTGGCCACGAACACACCGGGCGCGAAGATCGCGGTGGGCGACGGCCCGGAGAACATGGCCATCACCCCGGACGGCACCACCCTGTACGTGGCGAACATCCACGACAACACGGTGAGCCCGGTGAACCTGACAACGGGCAGGGCGGGAGCGGCGATCCCGGTCGGCCCGAACCCGTTCAACGTGGTCGCGGCTCCCGACGGGCGGACGGTGTACGTGTCCAACTCCGGCGGCTCGACGGTCACCCCGATCGACACCGCCACGAACGACACCCGCCCGACCTACCTGGTCACCGGCCAGGCGTACGGCCTCGCCGTCTCCCCCGACGGCCGCACCCTCTGGGTCAGCGCGAGCACCGGTGACACGATCACCCCGCTCGACACGGTGACCGGCGCTCCGGGCACCCCGATCAGCGTAGGCCGCTCCGCCTTCGACATCAGCCTCAACTGGAACGGCGACACGGCCTACGTCACAACAGCCGACACGAACACCCTCGTCCCGGTGACAACATCAACCGGTAAACCGGGCACACCGCTGAAAACGGGCCCATACCCACTGGCCACAGTGGTAACACCAGTACCAGTCAACTGACAGCCAACGACGAACGGTTCCCCCGCGCCTTAGGGGCGCGGGGAACTGCGCGACCAGCCCCCACAAACCCGCAGCCAACAACCGACCGTCAAAGGGGCGCGGGCAACTCCGCGAACAACTCCACGCACCCGCAGCCGACCCACCCAGGGGCGCGGGGAACTGCGCAAAACCCCCCACGCACCCGCAGCCAAATCCGCCCCCCAAAACGGAGTGCTACTGCATCTCGGCCCAGGGATCGATGACCGCCGGCCGAGCAGGCGCGGCCACAGCCGCCGGACGGCAGGTGAACCCGAGCCGAGTCAGCGCGGCGATCATCTCCTTCTCGGTGAAGTCCCGCCGGTCGAGCCGGGTGATGACCGCCCCGACCTGCTTGACGGGGTAGTCCACCCCACCGATACCGACAGCCGCACTGGTGATGGGCTCAGGGGCAACCCCGTCCATCTTGTGCGTGACCTCGCTCATGATCAGGTCGAACGGGAATCGGGCGATCACACAACGCATGGTGCCTCCGCGGGTCAGAGAAGGGTCCGGGTGGATGGTGCGGTCGCCGGTCGGCCTGAAACCGACCGGCGGGGTGAAGCGTGGAGCCGATACGACGCTGAAGCTTGGAACTGAGTGTTGGCTGCCGGCGGCCGACGGCTGGGTCAGCCGGCCTGACGGGCATCGGAGCCCGGACGCCGGTTCCGGGGCGCCCGGCGCCGGCGGCCGCGTGGCTCGCCGGTGGGATCCTGCTCCGTACGGGCGGACGCGTTCCCGCCCGCCACACGCGGCGGCTTGGCACCGCCACCGGTCGGACGCGACGCCTTCTTGGCGGCGCCCCCACCCGCCGTACGCGCCGTGGCCGCACCGCCTTCGGCGGCCCCACGACGAGACCGCGTACCCGAACCAGCACTCGAACCGGCGCCCGCTCCGGAACCGGAACGAGAACCGGAACCCGAACCGGACCGGGAACCGGACCCAGAAGCGGAACCCGCCCCCGAACGGGAGCCCGCACCCGAGCCCGAACGGGCGGCCGAAGCCGACCCCGCACCCGAGCCGGACTGGGACCGAGAGGACCGGGACCGCGACGACCTCGACCGGCCCCCGGAACCGTCGCCCTTGGAGGCGGCCGGCGGCGTCGGGGCCGGGACCGGGATGACCACGGGTATGCCCGAAGGCGTACGGGCCCCGGTGATACGGGTCAGTTCGGCGGCGCCGGGGGAGACCTTGGCCGTGTTCGGGTCGACGCCCGCCGCCCGGGTCAGGCTCCGCATCTCGCGGCGCTGCTCGGGCAGGACCAGGGTGACCACGCTGCCGGAGGCTCCCGCACGGGCCGTACGGCCGCCACGGTGGAGGTAGTCCTTGGCGCCGCCGGGCGGGTCCACGTTGACGACCAGGTCGAGGTCGTCGATGTGGATGCCCCGGGCGGCGACGTCGGACGCGACCAGCACGGTGACCTCGCCGGTCTTGAACTGGGCGAGCGTACGCGTGCGTTGGGGCTGGGAACGGCCGCCGTGCAGGGCCGCCGCACGGACACCGCTCTTCAGCAGGTGCTTGGTGAGACGGTCGACGCTGCGCCGGGTGTCCATGAACATGAGGACACGCCCGTCGCGGGCGGCGATCTCGGTGGCGACCGTCTTCTTGTCGACGTCGTCGACGTAGAGCACGTGGTGCTCCATCGTCGTGACGGCGCCGGCGTGCGGGTCGGTCTCGTGCACCTTCGGCTCGTGCAGATAGCGGCGGGCGAGCCGGCCGACGTCCGCGTCGAGCGTCGCGGAGAACAGCATGCGCTGGCCCTTGCGCGGCACCTGGTCGAGCAGATGCGTGACCTGCGGCAGGAAGCCCATGTCGACCATCTGGTCGGCCTCGTCGAGGACGGTGACGGCGACCCGGTCGAGCCGGCAGTCGCGGCGGTCGACGAGGTCACGGAGCCGGCCGGGCGTCGCGATGACGACCTCGGTGCCGGCGCCCAGCGCACGGGCCTGCCGCGCGATGGGCAGCCCGCCGACGATGGTGGTCATCCGCAGACCCATGGCACGGGCGTGCGGGGTGAGCGCGTCCACGACCTGCTGGGCGAGTTCCCGGGTCGGTACGAGGACGAGTGCGAGCGGGCGTCCGGCCTCGGCGGTCTGTCCGGCGATGCGGGCCAGCAGGGCCAGGCCGAAGGCGAGGGTCTTGCCCGAGCCGGTCTGACCACGGCCCATGACATCGCGGCCCGCGAGGGTGTCCGGCAGCGTGGCCGCCTGGATCGGGAAAGGAACGGTGATGCCCTCGACGGTGAGGGAGGCCAGCAGCGAGGGCGGCAGGCCCAGGTCGGCGAACGACCGGTTCATGCAGAACCTTCCTCAATGCGGCACGTCGACAGAATCACGGCAGCGCTCAGCGTCCGCCACGAGAGAGCGGCGGCACACAGGACAAAAAGGCCGTGGGGACGGGCCGAAAGGAAACGAGCGGTGAAGGGGATTCACCCCTGAGAAGCAGGGAACGGACGACCGGGTCCGAACTCCACGGAGTCGGACGCGAAACCGTCCCTAAAAAACTGTGAGCCGGGGCCCGCACCCTAGGTGCGGGCCCCGGCCACAATCACGTGTGTCGATCCACTAGTGGACCGGCAGGGTCACGTAGATCAGGCGGGGAGGATGTTCTCCGCCTGGGGGCCCTTCTGACCCTGCGTGACGTCGAACGTCACCTTCTGGCCCTCGTGCAGCTCACGGAAGCCCTGGGTGGCGATGTTCGAGTAGTGAGCGAAAACGTCGGCGCCGCCGCCGTCCTGCTCGATGAAGCCGAAGCCCTTTTCCGCGTTGAACCACTTCACGGTACCGGTGGCCATGTCAAATCTCCTTGGGGCATGCTCGGGAGGTCCGCACCGTGCGGACCCCGCGTCGCCGCAATGATTGCCCCGACCGGAGAGAACACCGAAATCTTTGGGAACCACAACTGCAACTGAAAACCACGCTAGCACAGAACCCGCCGCCGGGGAGGTGCGGCAATGTCACACGTCAGGCGGGAATAGTCTCCGCAGCTCAAAGCGGCTCAGACGCGGTCCGCGGACATACGGACACCCTCGCGGGCGCCCAGGCTACCCGGGGCCTTCGGGCGCCCCTGCCGCCACCCCCCATCCCCACTCCGTACAACCTTCCGGCGTAACGGTCCGTCTCACTCAACGTAAAAGTCATACGACCCAACGCGACCGAAGGGGACACGATGCGAGGTATCGGAGCGGCAGCGGCGGCGCTCATGCTCGCGGGCACCATGCTGGGGACGGCGGCGAGCACCGCGAGCGCGGCGCCCACGGAGGGCCCGCGCGCGGCGGCGAGCTGCCCGACGGGCTGGGGCAGCGGCGCCAAGACCGGCGGTGTCGCCATGAGCGGCGATCACCTGACGGACATCAGGACCGGTCAGCACGAGTGCTACGACCGGATCGTGTTCGACGTGCCGGGCGGCGGCCAGGTCGGCTACCAGGTCCAGTACGTGGACCGGTTCTACGCGGACCCCTCGGGCGAATACATACCGGTCGCCGGCGGGGCGATCCTCGACATCGGCATCGGCGCGTGGAGCGTCGACCTGGACACCGGGAAGTGGACCTACCCGGGCAAGGTGGGCAAGACCCTGCCCACCGTGAACATCAACGGGTACCGCACCTTCCGTGACACCAAGTTCGGCGGCACCAGCGAGGGCCAGACCCAGGTCGGCCTCGGTGTGCGCGCCCGGCTGCCGTTCCGCGTGATCCAGCTGGAGGACAAGGTCGTGGTCGACGTGGCCCACAGCTGGACGAGCTAGGGGCCGCACAGCGGCGGGTCCGGCGGCCGATGTCACATTGCGAGTCGCCGGCTCGTCCTGTGGGGGACAACTGTTCCCCACAGATACGGAGAAGAAAGCGTGTTCGCCGCCTACGTCACGGTCAGCGTCCTCGGCGCGGTCTTCAACGGCGCCGCCGCCGTCACCTATCTGATCGGTCACGAGTACCCCAAGACCCAGGCGGACATGAAGGGGATAGACCGCAAATGGGTCCCCGTACTGGGCATGCTGCTGGCGGCGGGCACCGTCGGACTGCTGGCCGGACCGGCCGTACCGCTCCTGGGAACCCTCGCCGCCACCGGCCTCGTGCTCTACTTCATCGGCGCGATCATCGCCCACCTGCGGGTGGGCTCCCGCAACATCGTGGGCGGGATCGTCTTCCTCGCCACCGCGGCGGCCGTCCTGACCCTGGGCCTGCTCGACCACGGCCCCTGGTAGTGGGGGTGCGTCTTCCGAAGCGTCCCTTGACGCTTCTTTTCTTTCATGGTGCACCTTTTACGGAGGCCTTACGGAGACGAAAGGTTCCGGCCGGCCCTCGTATCCGTACCTTTCCTCGACGACTTCCCGTCGCATCAGGAGGCAAGGTGCGTTTCACCCGGAGCTCGACCGGCACCCTCTTCGTGGGTGGCGCGCTGGCCCTGACCCTGGCCGCGCTCGCCTACCCCGCCATGGTCGGTGTCCAGACCGTGTCCAGTTCGCCCACCCGGATCGTCGCTCAGACGTCCGCCGGACCACTGACGGAGGCCGACCGCGACTTCGTGGTGAAGGTGCGGGCGGCCGGCCTCTGGGAGTACCCGGTCGGGCAGATGGCCATCGCGAAGGGAACCTCCCCGGCCGTCATCACCGCCGGGCAGCACCTCGTCGCCGGACACGCGGCGCTGGACGCGACCGTACGGCGGATCGCCCCGCAGCTCGGGGTGACCATTCCCAATCTGCCCAGTCCGCAGCAGCAGGGGTTCATCTCCACGCTGACCTCGGACAGCAGGGGGGCGCAGTTCGACAGCGACTTCGCCAACATTCTGCGCATCACCCACGGGTCGATCTTCAACACCGTCGCCAAGATCCGGTCGACCACCAAGAACACGCTGGTACGGGCCCTCGCCGACCAGGCCAACACCACCGTCCTGGACCACATCACGGTCATGGAGAAGACCGGGCTCGTCAATTTCGACACCGCGCTCTTCCAGCAGACCACCCCGCCGAAGCTGCCCGACTCCGACCTGACCCCGCCCGTCCCCGTGCCGGGCGCCCCGATGGTCGTCCTCACCCCGCCGCCGGCCAACGCCTTCAGCCCCAGCCCCGGACCGAGCCCCACCTATCCCGCGGCGGGGTGAGTTCGACTCCCGGCGACCTCACCTTCCGAGCCAGGCCGTCGTGTCCGGGCCGAGGCGGCCGTCCTCCTCCAGCGGCGCGCTGGTCAACAGGACCTCGCCCGGCGGCAGTTCGACGGGCGTGGCCGACAGGTTCGTCACGCAGCGCCAGTCGTCCGCGCGGGTGAGGTCGAGGACGCCGGGGGCGTGTTCAGCCGCCCAGGTCAGGCCCTCGCCGTCCAGCAGGCGGCGGCGCAGGGCGAGGGCCGTGCGGTACAGCTCCAGGGTCGAGCCCTCGACCCCGTCCTGTGCCTCGACGGCGTACGACGCGAAGCCCGGCGGCTGCGGCAGCCAGGCGCCGCCCGCGCCGAATCCGTACGACGGTCCGGTGGTCGTCCAGGGCAGCGGCACCCGGCAGCCGTCGCGGCCCTTGGCGGTGTGCGCCGTCTGTTCCCAGATCGGGTCCTGGAGGGCGCCGGCGGGGAGGTCGGCGACCTCGGGGAGGCCCAGTTCCTCGCCCTGGTAGACGTACGACGAACCCGGCAGCGCCAGCATCAGGAGCGTCGCCGCGCGGGCCCGGCGCAGGCCCGCGGCCTCGTCGGCCGGCGGGGCGGTGCCGTCGGACAGGAGCCAGGCGTTGAGGTCGGTGCCCGGTGGGAGCGTCAGGCGGGAGGCGTGGCGTACGACGTCGTGGTTGGAGAGGACCCAGGTGGCCGAGGCGCCTGCCGAGCGGGCCGTGGCGAGGGAGTCGGTGATCACCTTCCTCAGTTCGTCGGCGTCCCAGCCGGCTTGCAGATACTCGAAGTTGAAGGCCTGGCCGAGTTCGTCCGGGCGGGCGTACAGGGCGCGGCGGGCGCCCGGGACCCAGGCCTCGGCGACCGCCATGCGGGGCGGGGTGTAGGCGTCGAGGATCTTGCGCCAGTCGCGGTAGATCTCGTGGACCTCGTCGCGGTCGAAGAAGGGGTGGGTTCCGGGCGGGAGGACGGCGAGGGACTGTTCGCCGCTCAGTTCCGGGGCGCCGAGGTCGCGCAGCGGCGCGTCGAGGTCCTTCGCCAGGGCGTGGGCGACGTCGATGCGGAAGCCGTCCACTCCCCGGTCGGACCAGAAGCGCAGCGTGGTGCGGAAATCGGCCCGGATCTCGTCGTTGGCCCAGTTGAGGTCGGGCTGTTCGGGGGTGAAGAGGTGCAGATACCACTGCCCGTCGGGCGCCTGGTCCGCCGCCACCCGTTTCCACGCGCTGCCGCCGAACACCGACTGCCAGTCCGTGGGCGGGAGTTCGCCGTGTTCACCGCGCCCGTCGCGGAAGACGTAGCGGTCGCGGGCCGGGGAGCCGGGGGCCGAGCGCAGGGCCTCCTCGAACCACGGGTGCCGGCGCGAGGTGTGGTTGGGGACGATGTCGACCATGACCTTGAGGCCGAGCCGATGGGCCTCGGCGACCATCGCGTCGAAGTCGTCGAGGGTGCCCAGGCGAGGGTCGACGTCACGGTAGTCGGCGACGTCGTAGCCGCCGTCGGCGAGTTCGGAGGGGTAGAAGGGGGAGAGCCAGAGGGCGTCCACACCCAGCGCGCCGAGGTGCGTCAGACGCTGGGTGATGCCCTTGAGGTCGCCGAGACCGTCGCCGTCGGCGTCGGCGAAGCTGCGCGGGTACACCTGGTAGAAGACGGCCTGGCGCCACCAGTCGGGGTCCCGGGAGGAGAGGTCGGGCGACGGCTCGTAAGGCTGCGACCGGCGATCGGGAGTGGGAGTGGGAGTGGATTCGGTCTCGGGCTCGGGCACGCGGTGTCTCCTTGCTGTGGCGGTGTTCACCTGCGGACGACAAGCCCAACTCTGTCCACTTCGCCGGGAACACGAACCCGCGCGCTCCCCGAACACAACCCTCCCCTTGTGGTGAAACCGTGATGATCCATGAACAACCTTTGCATTACGCCAAGTTGACACCCAAGCGCGCACGATTCACGATGTGCGAACGCTGTGGCGCATATGCCCGATGGGCCGGATGGGCACAGTGTTCCTTCGACCAGACTCCCCGGGTACGGCCCGGCAGCGACGTGCTGCCCTCCCGCCGCACCCGGGTTCTCGCACACGCGAAGATGGGATCCGCATGTCCGTACTGAGACGTGTCACCGCGCTGCACATCCTGGGAACCGGTGCGGCCACGCTCGCCCTCTGCGCGGCCTCCGCGTCCGGTGCCTGGGCCACCGGCACACCCGGCGGTGACGGCTGGGACTCCGGCGCCGGCGGCTACCGGCCCGGCTCCGGCGCGGGCACGAAGACCGGGACCGACCGCTGCCAGTTCTCCCTCGACGGGCAGAACTTCTTCGACTCGGTCAGTGTCGACGACCAGAACCTCAAGCCCACCGACGACGGCAAGGTCCACGTCAAGGTCCGCACCGCCGGTGACGCGAGCACCTGCACCGCCTCCCTCGCCTCCTACCTCGCCCACGGCGCCACCTTCGCCACCTCCGGCGAGCAGATCTTCCTCGACTTCGACACCGTCACCGTCGAGCAGGGTCGGACCGACTCGCTCGACATCGCGGTGCCGGACGCGGGCTGCTACGCGCAGGTCGACCTCTACCGCGGCAAGGTCAGGTTCGACGGCGAACTCGGCGCCGACGACGGCTTCGAACACGGCGACCTGCCCAAGGGTCCGGACCGTCCCGTCATCAAGGACAAGCTGATCGCCGCCTGGAACGGCGGCACGAAGGAATGCACGATCACGCCTCCGCCGGTGGTGGAGACCCCGGGTACCCCGCCTGCGTCCACACCGCCGGTCGAGGAGACCCCGGGCACGCC
>NZ_LIQQ01000403.1:0-12965 GCF_001418565.1 Streptomyces graminilatus
CATCCTGTCCTTCCTCAGCCCCGCCCCTCCCCGCAGGGCAGACCATCGAGGCGCACATGCTCAGCACCGCCGTCCTTCTGGCGAACAGCACCCCGGCCCAGCTCCTGCCGGCCCGAGAGCTGATGGCCTTCACCCTGGCCTCGCACATCCTGCTGGTCCCGTTCGGCGTGGCACTGCCGTTCATCACGCTGCTGATGCACCACCGGGGGCTGCGTCGCAACGATCCCGTCGCCCTCCTGCTCGCCCGGCGCTGGTCGGCGGTGATGGCCGTCCAGTTCGCCATCGGCATCATCACCGGCACCGTGCTGTCCTTCGAGTTCGGTCTGCTGTGGCCCGGCATGATGGGCCGCTGGGGCGATGTCTTCGGCCTCGGGTTCGGCGTCGAGGCCTGGGCGTTCTTCCTGGAGGCCGTCCTGATCGCGATCTATCTGTACGGCTGGCGGCGGCTCAAGCCCTGGACCCACTTCTGGCTCGCCGTCCCGCTGCCGCTGGCCGCCCTGATGGGGGCGTTCGGCATCATCGCGGCCAACTCCTGGATGAACACGCCCCAGGGATTCGGCCTCGACGCCCAGGGCAAGCCGGTCCACGTCGACGTGCAACAGGCGATCTTCACACCGATGTTCGGCCCGGAGTACTGGCACTTCGTGGTCGCGATGCTGCTGACCGCCGGGTATGTCGTCGCCGGTGTGTACGCGGTCGGCTGGCTGCGCGGGCGCCGCGACCGCTACCACCGGCTCGGCTTCACCGTGCCGTTCACGGTCGCCGCGATCCTCACCCCGGTCCAGTTCATGCTCGGCGACTCCGCCGCTCGCGCCGTCTTCCACAAGCAGCCGGTCAAGTTCGCCGCCATGGAGATCGTCTGGAAGACCGACACCCATGTGCCCGAGTACATGTTCGGACGGCTGAACAGCGACGGGACGATCTCCGGCGGACTCAAGATCCCCCAGCTGGACTCGATCCTCGCCGGTTTCAAGCCCAGCACCCAGGTGACCGGGCTGACGTCGGTGCCGGCCGCCGACCGCCCCACCGTCGTCCAGGCCACCATCGCCCACTGGGCCTTCGACATCATGGTCACCGTCGGCAGCGTGCTGATCCTGCTGGCGCTCTGGTACGCCTGGTCCTGGTGGCGGCATCGGGACAACCCGCGCAGTCGCTGGTTCTACCGCTGCGCCGCGCTCGCCGGAGTCGCGTGCCTGGGCACCGTGGAATGCGGCTGGATCACCACGGAGGTCGGCCGTCAGCCCTGGATCGTCTACCACCACATGAGGGTCTCGGAGGCGGTGACCAGTACCAGCGCCGGATCGCTGTGGGCGATGCTCGGCATCGTCATGGCCGTGTACGTGACCGTCTTCGGCGCGTTCCTCGCGGTCCTCCTGAAGATGCGTACCCGCTGGCGCATCGCCGACGAGGGCACGGCCGCCGCGCGCGCCGAGCTGCCGCCGGAGACCGACACCCCGTACGGGCCCAGAAGCGAGCCCGAGCCCGCAGCCGCCGGGGCCGCGCCCGGCGGCGGGTCCGACCACACCCCGGGGGGCGCGTCGTAATGGCCGACTTCGTCGCATGGGTGCTGGTGATCGCGATCGCCGCCTACGCCTGCGCCGGAGGCACCGACTACGGTGCCGGATTCTGGGACCTGCTGGCCGGCGGCGCGGAGCGCGGCAAGCGGCCCCGCCGGCTCATCGACCAGGCCATGGCGCCGGTCTGGGAGGCCAACAACGTCTGGTTGATCTTCGTCCTGGTCATCATGTGGACCGGCTTCCCGACGTTGTTCCAGGCTGTCTTCTCCGCGATGTGGCTGCCGCTCGCCCTTGCCGCCGTCGGCCTGGTGCTCCGCGGCGCGGGGTTCGCCCTGCGCAAGCCGACCCACCGCCTGGCCCAACGACGCGTCTACGGCGCGATGTTCGCCGTCTCGTCACTGGTGACGCCGTTCTTCCTCGGGGCGGTGCTCGGCGGCATCGCCTCCGGCCGGGTCAAGGTCGGCACGACCGCCTCCGCGGACGCCTGGGCCAATGGAACCTCCGTCCTCACGGGTCTGCTGGCCATCGCGGCCACCGCCTTCCTCGGGGCGGTGTTCCTCTGCTCCGACGCCCTGCGGTTCGGCGCGACCGATCTCGTCGACTACTTCCGCCTGCGGGCGCTGATCGCCTTCGGCGCCGTTGTGGTCCTCGCGCTCATCGGCCTGCCCGTCACCCACGACGACGCCCGGTACGTCTGGGACGGCCTCACCGGGGGCTGGGGGCTGGTGCTGGTCATTCTGGCCGCCGTCTGCGGCCTGGCCACGGTGCTGCTTCTGCTGCGCCGGTCCCACGGCTGGTCCCGCCACACCTCGGTGGCGAGCGTCGCGCTGATCGTCGGCGCCTGGGGCTTCGCACAGCGGCCCTACCTGCTGCCCACCTCGCTGACGGTGGCCGAGGCGGCCGGCGCCGCTCACACCCTGCGCTGGCTGGTGATCGTCACGGGCATCGCGATCGTGCTGGTCGGCCCGGCGCTGGTGCTGCTCTACCGGCTCGACACCATGGGTGAGCTGGAGGAGCTCACCGCCGCCGACACCGGTGCCGCCGGAACACCGGGGGACAACCTGTAGGGGCGCCGCGTACGACGCCCCGTCAGCTCAGCCGGGCGGCGATGTGGTCGCCGACCCGCAGGGCGTTGGCGATGGCGGTCAGGGACGGGTTCACCGCGCCGATGCTGGGGAAGAAGCTGGTGTCGACGACGTAGAGGTTGTCGAGGTCGTGGGCCTTGCAGTTGACGTCGAGGGCCGAACTGCGCGGGTCGTCGCCGAACCGCACGGTGCCGGCCTGGTGCGCGGTGGCGCCGATCGGCATGCCCTTGTGCAGGTAGATGCTGTGATCCAGCAGGTGGTGCTCGTGCATGCCCAGGTGGCCGAGCATGCCCTGCAGTTTGTGCCGGAGGTGCTTCAGCCCGGCGATGTTGTTCTTCTCGTCGAGCGCCAGGTGGATGGCGTCGTCCTTGTCGAGGGTGACCCGGCTCTCGGGCAGCGGGAGGTCCTCTCCGCACAGCCAGAAGTCGACGGCGTGGTGCGCCAGTACCTCGAAGGGCATGTCGGGTGTGACGGCTCCGGCCCAGCGTGGCGCCTCGCCGTGTATCTGGTCGGTGTCCGACTTGCCGAGCATCTGGATGCCGCCGAGCGGGTACTCCCAGTCGTCCGCGCCCAGATACCAGTCGTTCAGCGCCAGGGTCTTCTGGAATCTGGTGGGGTTCGGTTCCTTCGACACCGCCATGAGCGCGAGGTTGTTGTGCCGCATGTAGTGGCGTCCGACCACGTCCGAGCTGTTGGCCAGGCCGCCGGGGTGCTTGTCGCCGGCCGAACGCAGCAGCAGGACCGCGGAGTTGACCGCGCCGGCCGCGACCACCACGATGTCGGCGCTGAATCCCTCGGTATTGCCGTTCTTGAGCTCGGCGACGACCCTGGTGACGGTGCGTCCGGTCGGATCGGTCTCCAGACGCCGCACGTTCGCGTTGGTCACCATCGTGACGTTGTCGTACTTCAGCGCCGGGTCGACGCAGATCACCTGCGCGTCGGACTTCGCGCCCATCAGGCAGGGGAAGCCGTCGACCCGGTCGCAGCGGATGCAGACGCTGTCATGGGTGGCCCGGCCGTGCTCGTCCTGCGTGAGGTTCACGCCGATGGGCAGGTGGAAGGGGTGCAGGCCGGCCTTGCCCAGATCGTCGCTGAGCTGCTGGATACGCGCCTCGTGCTCGACCGGCGGGTAGGCGTACTGTGCGCTGGTCGGCCCTCCCGTGGGGTCCTCGCCGTGCCGGCCGTGCACCAGGTAGAGACGCTCGGCCTGGGTGTAGTACGGCTCAAGGTCCTCGTAGCGGATCGGCCAGGCCGGCGAGATGCCGTCGTGGTGGCGCAGTTCGCCGAAGTCCTCGGGCCGGAGCCGGAAGAGCGCGGCGCCGTAGAACTTGGTGTTGCCCCCGACGTAGTAGTTGACCTCCGGGGGGAACTCCTTGCCGTGCTTGTCGTACCAGAACTCGGGGGCACGGTACTTGCCCTTGACGAAGACGGCGGTGGAGTCCCAGTTGTCCCGCTCCCGTGGCAGGTAGTCGCCGCGTTCCAGCAGCAGGACCCGCTTCCCGGTGGGGGCCAGCCGGTGGGCGAGCGTACCGCCGCCCGCTCCGGTACCGATGATGATGACGTCGTAGTGGTGCTGGTCGTCGGCCATGAGAGGGTCCCGTTCCAGTAGTCGATGGCTGTCCTGGCCGCAGCGCCTGTGGGCACCGGGTCAGAGGATGGCGATCGGGTTGACCGGTGAGCCGGTGGCGTCCGGCAGCCTCAGCGGGGCGATCACGCACAGGAAGGACCAGCGTCCCTCCGCCTCGCAGATCGGTGCCAGGTCCTCGAACTGCAGGTAGTCCAGCAGGTGGAGGCCCATGGCGTGGACCGCCAGCACATGTACGGGGAAGTCGACGCCCTCGGTGGAACTCGGTGCTGTGTCGTTGTTCCCGTCGCCGCCGAGCACGGCGACCCGCCGGTCCGCCAGGAACTCCAGCGCGGAGGGATGGAGCCCGGCGCGCTCACGTGCCGCGTGCCACGCTCCCAGTTCGGCGCGGCGTCGGCGGTGGCCGACCCGGACGAACAGGAGGTCGCCCTCGGTCACGCGGACGTGCTGGGCGGTCTCGGCCGCGGTGAGGTCGTCGGCGGTCACATGATCACCCGGTTCGAGCCACCGCACACCACGCAGCCGCGGGATGTCCAGCAGCACGCCCCGTCCGACGATCCCGTCGCGAGCCACCTCGATGGACAGCGCCGTGGCCCCGCTCGCCGTGACGCTGCTCGCGGAGACGCCGCCGTGCAGTGTGCCGTCGTAGATCACGTGGCAGAGGGCGTCGATGTGGCTGTCGGCGTCGCCGTGCACGTTCATCGCGAAGCTGTCCATCGCGAAGTGGAGCCCGCTGGAGGTGTCTTCGTCCGGCCGTCCGCTCATCCGGTGCTTCGCGGGCTCCGGATTGTCCGGAGCGGGCAGGGTTTCCACCGGCGCGGCCAGCGTGACCGTCCGGCCGGTGCGCACCTCCCCGGCGGCGGCGACCACCCGGGCAGCGGTGAGTGCGTCCAGCGCGCCCCGGTCCCCGGAGGCCCAGGCGGTGTGCGAGAGCAGCCGCCGGTACAGCGCGGCGAACTCGTCCTCGGTCAGTCGTGGCGGTCCTGCCTGACGGGCATGGGTGGCGACCATGGGTCAGCGCCCCTGCTCCGCGTCGAGCTCCTTGTCCAGGGTGGTGGCCGCCATGATGAGCGACAGATGGGTGAACGCCTGGGGGAAGTTGCCCAGTTGCTCCCCCGTCGGGCCGACCTCCTCGGCGAAGAGCCCGACGTGGTTGGCGTAGGTCTGCATCTTCTCGAAGGTGTAGCGGGCCTGAGGCAGCCGCCCCGCCCGGGCCAGCGCGTCGACGTAGAGGAAGGTGCACAGACTGAAGGTGCCCTCCGAGCCGCGCAGCCCGTCCGGCGATGCCGCCGGGTCGTAGCGGTAGACAAGGCTGTCGGAGACGAGCTTGCGGTCCATGGCGTCGAGGGTGGAGAGCCACGCCGGGTCCCTCGGGGCGATGAAGCCGACCCTCGGCATGAGCAGGAGGGAGGCGTCCAGGACGTCGCCGTCGTAGTGCTGGACGAAGGCGCCCTCCGGCTCGCTCCAGCCGCGTTCCATGACCTGTTCGAAGATGGCGTCCCTGGCGTTGCGCCACTTCTCCAGGTTGGCGGGCCTGCGGAACTCCTCGGCCAGACCCAGCGCGTGGTCGAAGGCGACCCAGGACATCACTCGGCTGTAGGTGAAGTCCTGGCGGCCGCCGCGGGTCTCCCAGATGCCCTCGTCCGGCCGGTCCCAGGTGTCGGCGAACCAGTCCAGCGTCCTGGCCAACGCTTTCCATCCCCGGTAGTTGGTCTGCTGTGCGATCTCGTGGCCCTGGGACACCGCGTAGATGGCCTCGCCGTAGATGTCCAGCTGGAGCTGGTCGGCGGCGCCGTTGCCGATGCGGACGGGGAAGGAGCCCCGGTAGCCCTCGAAGTGTTCGAGTGTCTCCTCCGGCAGATCGGGGTTGCCGTCGATCCGGTACATCGTCTGGAGCGGCTCCTCCTCCTTGCCCTCGCGCTCGTGCAGCCTGTCCACGAGCCAGTGGACGAAGGCGGTGGCCTCCTCGACGAAGCCCAGGTCCAGCATGGCCCGCACGGACAGCGCGCCGTCGCGTACCCAGGTGAACCGGTAGTCCCAGTTGCGCTCTCCGCCGATCTGCTCGGGCAGGCCCGTGGTGGCCGCCGCGATGAGGGCGCCGGTGGGGGCGTAGGTGAGGAGCTTGAGAGTGATGACCGAACGGTGCACCAGCTCGGGCCAGCGGCCCCGGTAGCGGGACTGACGCAGCCACTCCTGCCAGAAGCGGCCGGTGCCCTCGACCTGGGCGGTGATCCCGTCGACCGTGAGAGGTGCGGGTGCCTCGCCGCCGGGCGCGCAGACGGTGAACACGGCGCCACCGGCCTCGCCGGCCTTCAGTGTCACCCGGCCGCGTACGTCCTGGCCGTCCCGCTCCAGCGGGAACGAGGCCTGCAGGTGCGCGTCCATCCCCGGGGACCGGAACAGGCCGGTGCGCTCGCCGAGTTCCAGCCGGTGCTCGGAACGGCCGTAGTCGAAGCGCGGTCGGCACTCGAGCGTGAAGTCGACGGTCCCTCGCACGGCACGCACGACGCGTATCAGGGTGTGACGGTCGGTGGCGGTGCGGGTCCGGTCCGGGGGCATGCAGTCGACTACCTCGCCCACTCCGTCCGGCGACATGAACCGGGTCACCAGAATGGCGGTGTCGGGGTAGTAGAGCTGTTTGCAGGTCGCCTCGGGGTGCTCGGGGGACAGCCGCATGTACCCTCCGCCGTCGTGGTCGAGCAGGGCGGCGAAGACGCTGGGCGAGTCGAACCGGGGAGCGGCGAACCAGTCGACGACCCCCTGCGACGAGACGAGCGCGGCGGTCTGCAGGTCGCCCACCAGGCCGTGTTCGGCGATGGGAGGGTAGCGGTCCATGATTGCTCCGAAATCTCATGAATGATCCCTTGCGTCCCACTATCCGTCACCCGAATGGCCCTCGCCATGTTGGCGCTGTCGACGGCCGCGCTCTCGCCGCTGCCGCCGCCACTCCGCGGGCGGTTACCCCTGCGGCCCGGCGGCGACCTGTTGCGGGCCCGCCGCAGCCGGGGGCCTTGGCCGCGTGACGGGGGCGCCGGAGCCGAGCGTCGCACCCGCCTTGCCGACCCCCTCGCTTCGAGTGTTACTGACTGGAGTCGGCCGGACGCTGGAGGTTGTGCATGCAGATGATCCACGTCCGGCTGGTGAGCCCCCCTGATCTCACGTCCCGAGCGGTCGGGCTGCTGACCGACGACCGCTATGTCTTCAACCTGGTCGTCCATCCCGAACTGGCGCACAACCCCCACGGCAACGCGATCGAGTGCGACATCCTGGCGGGTGCGGCCAACGCCGTGCTGCGCGGTCTGCGGGAGCTGGAAGTCGACCGCCGCGGATCCATCGTCATCGAGCCGGTCGAGATGGCCTTCTCCGGCACCGCGGCCGCGGCGGAGCGGCAGCAGCTCGGGGCGCTCGCGCACGCACCGGTCTGGGAGGAGGTCGAAGCGCGCATCCGCGCCGAGGGCACCTACTTGCCGAGCTTCTACGTCTACCTGGTCATCGCCGGCCTCATCGGGGCGGTGGGCATCATCACCAACTCCCAGATCCTGATCGTCGCGGCCATGGTCGTCGGACCGGAGTACGGCGCCATCACCAGCGTCGCGCTGGGCATCGACGACGGCGACGGCACCAGGATCCGCCAGGGCCTGTTCGCCCTGACCGCGGGATTCCTGCTGGCCGTCCTGGCGACCTTCCTGTTCTCGTGGGCGATCCGGGGCTTCGACCGCCAGCCCAAGGCGTTCGAACTCGGCATCAGGCCCGTCTCCACGCTGATCGACGCCCCCAACCTCTTCTCCGTCGTGGTCGCGGTGCTGGCCGGCATCGTCGGGATCATGTCCCTGACCCAGGCCAGGACGAGCGCGCTGCTCGGCGTCTTCATCTCCGTCACCACCATCCCCGCCGCCGCGGACATCGGCGTCTCGTGCGCGTTCTCCAGCTGGAGCGAGGCGCGCGGCTCCCTGATCCAACTCCTGCTCAACATCGTGCTGCTGATCGTGGTGGGCGTGCTGATGCTCAGATTCCAACGGGCTGTCTGGCGGCGTATCGGCCGGCGCAGCGGGCGCCCGGGGGGAAGTTGACGCCGCCGTCCGGGACCAAGCACGAGCACGCTTGCGTCGACCGCCGCCCGCTCCTGTGGCCTCGGTGGGCGAACCTGCCCGGCGATCGTGCCGACACGAACGTGTCGTGCTTGACCGGGCCCATGAGGGGCCCGCACGCTCCTGGCGGGAGGGCCTGCAGCTGACGTGATCGGGAGAAGTCCGACGGTGTCGGCGACATCTCCGGCCTGCGCTCCCAGCCGCCGTACCTGAAGTCGCTCGGCGTGGACGCCCTGTGGATCAACCCCTGGTACAAGTCCCCGATGGCGGACTGCGGTTACGACTTGAGGGACTTCCGCACCGGCCGTGCGTGGTCCGGTGGACGAAATCGCCTCTTGGCGTCAGGGTCGATGCTCCATCGGCTGTCGCCGGTCCTGGCGGCACCGGATGGTCGCTGATGGAAGCGTGTCCGCCGACAGGCAGGGCTGCGTAATGTGGCTGCCGATCTCCGGTGCCCGGGCGGGCCACCGGCGCGTCGGTGATCTCGTCGGCGGTTGCTCGACCGTTCGTGGTCCCCGGGACGCTGTCCCCAGCGCCGGGGTCAGCGGGCGAGGACGCGGTTCAGCCAGGCCAGCAGGTCGCTGACGATCTCCTGTCTGTTGGTCTCGTGGAACAGTTCGTGGCGGGCTTCGGGGTAACTGACATACGTCACGTCGTTGAGGCCGGCCTCGCCGTAGCGTTCGACAAGCAGGTCGCTGAGTGAGAGACCGGCGTTCAGCGGGTCGTGATCCCCGACCAGGACGCAGATGGGCAGATCCACCGGGATGCCCTTGGGCTGGGCGAGTGACGTCGAGGCGATGGCGATGTCGGCCATGCCCTGGGCGTCGAGGCTGAAGCCGCACAGGGGGTCGGCGAGGTAGGCGTCGACGGCCGGTTCGTCCCGGCTGAGCCAGTCGAACGGCGTGCGGCTGGGCTGGAACGCCTGGTTGAGCGCGAGCAACGGGTCTCCTCCCGCCGCGGCCTCCCGCGCCTGTGCCGCGAGCATGACGTCGACCGCGGTGGTACCGGCGAGGGCGAGCGCGTCGATCAGGTGGGAGTGGTCCAGGACGTACTGCTGCGAGGCGAAGGAACCGAGGCTGTGCCCGAGCAGCACCAGGGGCAGGCCGGGGTGCCGCTCGCGGATGGTCTTCGACAGGGTGACCATGTCACTCACCAGTCGGTTCCAGCCGTCGTCCCCTAGATGACCGGGCTCGGCGTGCCTGCTCAGCCCGTGTCCGCGGTGATCGTTGGCATAGACGGCGTAGCCCTGAGCGGTCAGCTCCGCCGCGAGTGGGGCGTAACGGACGGCGTGCTCTCCCATGCCGTGGGCTATCTGGACGACGGCTCGCGGTGGGGTGTCCGGCTTCCATTCGTGCACGTGGATCTGGACGCCGTCTTCGCTGTCGAAGGTGAACATCGGACTCCTTGTCCTGGGGTACGCGGGGTACGCGGGGTACGCGGGGCAGCCCTGAGCGCCCGGCCGGGGCGCGGGAGGTGGGCTGCCCGGGCGGTTCAGGTTCACGGGGGGCGTGGTGTACGGCGGTTGGGGTCCCCGGCCGGGTCAGGCGTGCTGTTCGCCGAGGTAGCCGGCGACGATCCGGGACTGGTCGGCCCGGAGTTCCCGGGCCGTGGCGTGCGTGGTGATCTCGCCGTGGGAGAGGACGTAGCCGCGGTCGGCGATGTCGAGGGCGAGGCCGACGTGCTGTTCGACGAGCAGCACCCCGCAGCCCGTGTCGTCGGCGAAGCGCCTGACGATGGGCAGCAACTCCTCGACGATGATGGGTGCCAGGCCGAGGCTGAGCTCGTCGAGCAGGAGCAGCTTGGGGCCGCGGGCCAGGGCTCGTCCCATGGCGAGCATCTGCTGCTCGCCGCCGGAGAGCAGTCCTGCCTTGCGGTCCTGGAGGCGGGACAGGGCGGGGAAGTAACGCTCGGCGGCCGTCTGGTCGAGGCGCTCGCCCCAGTGACCGAGGCGCAGGTGTTCCGCCACCGTGAGGCCGGAGAAGATACCCCGTCCTTCCGGGACATGGGCGATGCCGAGGCGGGCGCGGGTCGCTGCCGGGATCCTGCCGAGGTCCGTTCCGTTGAAGGTGATCGTGCCGGCGAGAGGACGCAGCAGCGCGGAGACGGCCTTGAGCGTGGTGGTCTTCCCCGCTCCGTTGGCCCCGAGAAGGGCGACGACTTCTCCCGCGCCCACTTCGAGGTCGATCCCGCGGATGACAGCGGCTCCGTCGTATCCGGCGGTGAGGCCGGCCACCTCCAGGACTGGGGTACTCGGGGTACTCATGGTGTCTCCGGTGTGCTGGTGAGGGCCTTGGCGGAGCCGTCGCCCGATGTGGCGCCATCGCCCGATGTGGCGGACGCGGTGGCGGGCTGGGCGGTGGAAGCTCCGAGGTAGGCGGCGATGACGGCGGGGTCGGTCCGGACCTGTGCCGGTGTCCCGGAGGCGATCACCTTGCCGAACTCCAGGACGACGACGTGGTCGCAGATGCCCATCACGAGGCTCATGTCGTGGTCGATGAGGAGCAGCGCGGTGCCGGCGTCAGCGAGCGCGCGTAGTCGGTGTCCGAGTTCGGCGCTCTCCGTCGTGTCGAGGCCGGCCGCGGGTTCGTCGAGACAGATGACGCGGGGCCGGGCCGCCAACGCCCGTGCCACACCGACGAGTTTGCGTCGGCCCTGGGACAGCTCACGTGCCGAGGCGTCGGCCAGGTCCTCCAGTCCCAGGGCGGCAAGGGCCTGTGGGACAGCGGGGTTCGGGGACGGGCGGCGGCCGAAGGTCTCGCCGAGCGCGGTCCACCACGTCGAAGGGTCCGCCGTGACCTGGAGGTTCTCCGTGACCGTGAGGTCTTCGAAGAGTTCGCTGCTCTGGAAGGTGCGGGCGAGTCCTCGGCGGGCCCGTACATGGGGCGGCCGTCCGGTCAGGTCCTTGCCGTCGAGTTCCACCTTTCCCCGGGCGGCGACGAGGCCGGTGACCGCGTCCACGAAGGTGGTCTTGCCGGCCCCGTTGGGGCCGATGAGCCCCACGAGCTGGCCCTCGCCGACCTCCAGGGAGACATCGCTGAGCGCGTGGACGCCGCCGTAGCTGACGCCCAACCGCTGGACAGAGAGCACGTTCACGGTGCGACCTCCGTGGCTTCGGCAGTGGTACGGCCGAGGTGGATCTGTGGGGAGCCGACGGCGGATGCCCTGTCGGCCGGTGGTCCCGTCCTGGCCACCGCGCGTTTCGCCTTCTTCGCCGTCCTCCGGCGGTGGGCGGCGCCCGCGATGCCGTCGGGGTTCGCGATCAGCGTCACGATCAGGGAGACGCCGCCGAAGAGCAGCGCCCAAGTGCCATTGATCCCGAACCACTTGTCCAGCGCGTGGGGCAGCAGCGCCTCGGTGGACAGCAGCCCCGCGATCACGGCTCCGGACACCATGGTGATGCCGCCGATATAGGCGAAACCGATCAGGCCGAGGGCGGCCAGCGCGGTGAACCGGGCGGCGCTGACCGAGCCGAAGTTGTAGCCGTAGAGGGTGCCGGCGGCGCTGGCGATGAAGGAACTGATCGCGAACGCGGCGATCTTCACCGCCCGTACGTCGACACCGGCTGCCGCGGCGGCGCGCTCGTTGGAGCGGACGGCGAGCATCCGCCGGCCGAGTCCGGTGCGCCTGAGATGGGCGACGTACAGTCCGAGGGCGACGGTGACGGCCAGGACGAGGAAGCCGAACATGGGGCTGGGTTCGTTGCCGTCCAGGCCGCGGAAGTCCGCTTTCGGCCCGAGGTCGATCCCGAACAGGCGTGGCGGGGGTACGGACACGCCGGCCGTTCCGCCGAACCAGGTGTTGTTGAACAGTGCCTGTTCCATGGCCAGGGCCGCGGCCAGGGTGACGACGGCCAGGCTCACACCCCGCACCCGCAGGGCGGAGACGCCCGCGGCCACTCCGAGCAGTGTGGCCAGCAGCATCGCGCCGAGGGCGGAGAACGGGAACGGGATTCCCCACCCGGCCGAGAGGTGGGAGAGGACGAAGCCCGCGGTTCCGGAGAGCGCGAGCTGCATCACGGAGATCTGTCCGACGTAGCCGGTGATGACGACGTACGACAGGACGATGACCATGCCGATCATCGAGTTCGTGAGTGCCTGGCGGAAGTCGAACGGGAGCACGATCAGTGCGGTGGCGGCGACCGCGGCGGATATCAGGGCGGGCCGCAGCAGCCGTTCGGGCAGGGGCACCGCGGGCAGCCGCTGTTCGACGTGTTCACCGCGGCGCGGCAGTCCCGCGCCGCGCACGTACAGGGCGACGACCATCAGGGCGAAGACGAGGAGCTGCTGGAGGCCGGGCATGGCGTTGCCGTTGTCGGTCGGGAACCAGCTCTGCGTGGACAGGTAGTAGACGATCGACTGGAGCACTCCGATGAGGATGCCCGTGGTGCAGGCGATCCACAGCGAGGTGAACCCGGCGAAGAGGGCGGCGGCCAGGGCCGGGACCACTTGCAGGGGGAGCGTCATGGAGTCGACCTGGACGATGGGCGCGGCCAGGACACCGAGCAGCCCGGCGACCAGGGCGGCCAGGAGTGTGTTGGCCATCGAGACGCTGTTGGGTGACAGGCCTGCCAGCAGAGCGGCCTGTTCGTTCTCCGAGGCCGCGCGGGTGGCCAGGCCGAAGCGGCTCCACCGGTACAGGGCCCCGAGGACCAGGGCGATCACGACGACCAGTCCGGCCAGGACGAAGCGGT
>NZ_LIQQ01000403.1:12976-13261 GCF_001418565.1 Streptomyces graminilatus
GCCCAGAAGGCATAGGCCGAGACCATGGCGACGGCGCCGGTGGAGAGGTTGATGATGCCCGAGCCCCGGTAGGTGACCACGACGCCGAGCGCGATGCCGGCGATCAGTGCCCCCTGGCCGAGGCCGAGCACGGCGAAGAGCAGTATCTGTTCCAATTCATGACTCCTGTCATGAGTCCGCGAGTCCGTGAGTCCGCAAGTCCGTAGGTCCGTAGGTCCGCTGGTCCGCGCTGCTGAGGCTGCGTCCCGCGAGGGCGTGCGGCCTCAGCGGCGGCGGGGGCGGAGG
>NZ_LIQQ01000404.1 GCF_001418565.1 Streptomyces graminilatus
CTCCCTCTCCCTCTCCCTCTCCCGCCGGGCATGCTGATGGGGTGAGCAACGACGACTTCCGCGCCGCGATGTCCCGCCTGGCCTCGGGCGTGGTCCTGGTGACCGCCCAGGAACCATCGCTCGACCCGGGCGACCCGCACGCGCCCGGCGGTGAGGACGTCGGCATGACGGCGACCGCCTTCCTGTCGGTCTCCCTCGACCCGCCCCTGGTCATGGTCAGCGTGCGCGAGGGCTCCCGGATGGACGACCTGCTCGCCGAACAGCCCCTGTGGGCGGTCTCCGTCCTCTCCGCGAACCAGCGGCACATCGCGAGCCGGTTCTCGATGAAGAACCGCATCAGCGACCGCCTCCTCTTCGCGGATCTCCCGGTCGTCCGGGGCGAGGCGTCCGGCGCCCCGCTGCTGGGCGGCGCCCTGGCAACGCTGGAATGCCGGACGGAACAACTGGTCACGGCCGGCGACCACACCCTGGTGATCGGCCGCGTCCTGACAGCGACCACACCGAGCGCCGACGGCGGCCCGCTCGCGTACTTCCGCGGAAGCTACCGGCAGTTGGGCTGAACCGGGAGCCGGGCCGAAGCGAGGCTGACGGGAAACTCCCTGGTCACGCAGGTACCGGGCGCCCTAACTTGGCCCGTATGACGAACGCGAACGACTCGAACGACACGCTCCGGCTGGAGCGGATCAGCTCCGACAACTTCGACGCCGCCGTCGCCGTACGCGTCCGCCCGGACCAGGAACACGCGGTCTCGCCCGTCATGAAGTCCCTGGCGGAGGCGTACGTCCATCCGCGCACCGCGTGGCCCCGGCTGATCCTCGACGGCGAACGGCCCGTCGGCTTCCTCATGGCCTTCTTCGACATCGCCTGGGGCGGCACCGGCACCGACCTGCGGTCCGGCCTGTGGCGCCTCAACATCGCGGCCGACGAGCAGGGCAAGGGCTACGGCCGCTTCGCCGTCGAGTCCGTCGCCGCCGAGATCCGCCGGCGCGGAGGCACCGACCTCTACGTCACCTGGCACCCCGGCCCGACCGGCCCCGAGCCCTTCTATCTGGGCCTCGGCTTCACCCCCACCGGGGAGACCAGCGGCGGCCAGACGGTCGGGGTACTGAAAGGGGCCTAGCCCGTCATCCCTCGGACTCGGGCCCGTTACCGGGACCTTTTCGTGTACGAACGTAAACGCAAAGGCCCCGACGGGAATTCATTACCGGACCGGACCGGACCGGAGCGGACCGGAGCGGAGCGGATCGGTAAGGCGGTTCTTTACCCGCCCCTCTCCCGCCCGTCCGGGAATTCACGAACGTTCATCCGCGACCAGGTTCAATGACCGGTCACCAACCGCACCGACCGCGTGCCGGCTAACCCCAGTCCCGTCCCGTACGGCCCCGCTTCACGTCCGCGCGTGCCTTCTTCTGGCGCAACCGGCGTTCGTTGATTCCGCGTGGGATACGGGTCGGGGTGCGGGGCTTGGGCGGCGGTGCGGTGGCCTCGGCGAGGAGAGCGGCGAGGCGTACGGCCGCCGACTCGCGGTTGCGCCACTGCGAACGGTGTTCGGACGAGCGGACAGTGACGACTCCGTCGACGAGCCGGCCCGCGAGGCGCTCCAGCGCGCGCTGCTTCCAGACTTCGGGCAGCGCCTCGGTGTTCGCGAGGTCGAGGCTCAGCTCCACCCTCGAGTCACTGGTGTTGACGTGCTGCCCGCCCGGCCCGCCGGACCGCGAGAAACGCCACATGAGCTCGGCCTCGGGGAGCGAGACGGAGCCACGGATGAGGTAGGGACCGGACATGCCCACCATGGTCGCGCGGCTGTCCGGTCCACGTCACCCCGTTTTCGCCATGTCGGCCGTCACGGAAGGTAAAGAAAGTAAAGACGTGGAACCTTCGGGCCCCTGGTAGGCGTTCATGGGGATGACGGTAGCTTCGTCCCGTACGGGCCAGGGCACCGCACGCAGCACTCCGCACCGCACCGCACCGCACGTACGTACGCGCGTATGTCAACGAGGGAAGGACTCCCAACAATGGCTGTAAGCCTGTCCAAGGGTGGCAACGTCTCGCTCACCAAGGAGGCTCCGGGCCTGACCGCCGTCACCGTGGGCCTCGGCTGGGACGTCCGCAGCACCACCGGCACGGACTTCGACCTCGACGCCTCGGCGATCGCGGTCAACGCGGAGGGCAAGGTCTACTCTGACGCCCACTTCATCTTCTTCAACAACAAGCAGACCCCGGACAACACGATCGTCCACACCGGCGACAACCGCACCGGTGAGGGCGCGGGCGACGACGAGGCGATCAAGGTCAACCTCGCCGGCCTCCCCGCCGACATCGACAAGATCGTCTTCCCGGTCTCGATCTACGACGCGGAGACCCGCTCGCAGAACTTCGGCCAGGTCCGCAACGCCTACATCCGCATCCTGAACGAGGCCGGCGGCGCCGAGATCGCCCGCTACGACCTCTCTGAGGACGCGGCGACGGAGACGGCGATGGTCTTCGGCGAGCTGTACCGCAACGGCGCCGAGTGGAAGTTCCGCGCCGTCGGCCAGGGCTACGCCTCGGGCCTCGTGGGCATCGCCAAGGACTTCGGCGTCAACGTCTGAAACGCCTGAGCCGGCGACCTGGCCGCACAGGGCGGCTGAAGAGCCCCCGTCCGAACGCGAGGAGTCGGCGTTCGGCCGGGGGCTTTCGCACGCCAGCGTGCCCGTACACCCGTACGCCCGAGGCGCACAGGGATATCCCCCCCGACTTCCGACTTCCGAACGGCCGCTGGAAACCTCGGGGACGAGCCCCCTACGCTCCGACGTCGTAATCGCGGACCGACCGTCGCGGGCCGACCGTCGAGGGCTGACCGCGCGGGCTGACCGTCGAGGACCGACCGTCGCGGGCTGACCGTCGCGGGCTGACGGTCGCGGCCCGTGCGGGCAGGTTCGCGGGCGTCAGTCCCGTCGTGCCGTGACACCATCACCTCCGTGCTCGATATCGGTTACGCCCTCTCCAATCGCTTCCCGGACCCCCCGCAGACCGACTACCGCCGCGCGGACGTCCACGCACTCCGCCACGACCTGTTCTGCGGAGACGTCTACCTCGCTGACACCAAGGCGGACCGGGAGCTGTCCACAGCCTGGGGATGGGTGCCGGTGCTCGACTTCGCGTGGGCGCTGTGCGACATCGTGGAGCAACTGGACCAGGATCCCGCGGGTTCCCGCGCCTCCCGTCCCCAGTACGCGGAACTGGACTTCACCGAGTCCACCGACCGCATGCTCTTCGCCCGCCGCTTCGGGTGGGTGGACATCGAGTCCGACTGGATGCCGGCCGAGGAGCCTCCGCTCACCTTCTCCCACGCGGAACTCCGCAGGGAGGCACGGGACTTCCTGCACGATGTGCTGGCCGACCTGATCGACCTGCACGACGCGCTCGGCGAGAATCCGGCGATCTGGACACTGCAGGCACGTTTTCCTCGGGTGCGCTGAGCGACACGGTGCCCGCAGGGGTTTCCTCGCCCCCGCCGCC
>NZ_LIQQ01000405.1 GCF_001418565.1 Streptomyces graminilatus
GAGCTGGGGCTGACCGACGCTGACATCGAAACGCAGGATCAGTCGACGCCCCCGGGCCCGCGCAGCGACTCCGTCGCCGTCCACGCCGCGCAGAACAACACCAGCTTCGACGTGAAGTTGATCCACAGCAACAGCGCCACAGGCACCCCGAACGCCCCGTACATGCTCCTCCCGGCAACGCCCTGCATATAGCCGCTGAGCAGCAGCTTCAACAGCTCGAACCCGGCCGCGCCGATCAACCCGGCGACGACCAGCCGCCGCCGGGGCGGTTCCGTACCGGGCAGCAGGGTCAGGACGTACAGCAGCACCAGGAAGTCGGCCAGCATCGCGACGGCGAACGCGGCGAGCCGGAGCAGAATCGCCCCCGGACTCCCCTCGTCGATGCCGAGCCCCCGGGCCGCCCACCCGATCGCCGCCGAGGCGACGGCGGACACGGCGATCGTGACGAGAACCGCACCACCGAGCCCGACCAGCACCCCGGTGTCCTTGACCTTGCGCAGGACGGGGTTCCCGTCGTCGTCCGGCAATTCCCACACCGCCCGCAGACACTCCCGCATCGAGCCGACCCACCCGATCCCGGTGACCAGCAGCACCGCACCGGCGATCACCCCGATCGTGCCGGCGTTCTGGACCAGGCCGTCGATGTCCAGCTTCTCGGAGATGCCGGGCACCTGCTCGGCGAGCTTCTTCTGGAGCTCGTGCTGCCGCCCGGTGCTGAGTGTGGCGGCGGCGATCGCGGCGGCCACGGTGAGCAGCGGGAACAGCGCCACGAAGCTGATGAAGGTCATCGCCGCCGCGAGCCGCGACCACTTCACCCGGTCGAGACGCTCGTACGACCGCCATGCGTGCGTGGTCATCAGCCGGACGACGATCGGTCCGACCCCGGGAAGCCTCTTCAGCCAGTCCATGGTGACCTTGTACACCTAGAGGGTGCGATGGTGCTGGTATCGCGTGGTTCTACCTGGCGGGAAGCGGGCCGTGCTCCACATGCGTCGCCTGCGGCGGCACCATGGCCGCGCCGAAGGTGTACTCGCGCAGCTTGCGCCACACCGCGTCGGCGCCCTGCTGGTAGAGCGCGAACCCGGTGCAGGGCCAGTCGGCCTCGTAGTCGGCGAGTGCCTCGAAGGCGCGGTCCATCGACTCCTCGTCGATGCTGTGCGCGACCGTCACATGCGGGTGGTACGGGAACTGCAGTACGCGCGCCACCGGCCCGGAGGCGTCACGGACCTGCTTCTGCAACCGGGTGCAGGCCTCCGCGCCCTCGACGATCTTGACGTACACGACGGGTGACACCGGCCGGAAGGTTCCCGTCCCGCAGAGCCGCATCGGGAACGGGCGGCCCGCGGAGGCCACCTCCACGAGGTGCGCCTCGATGGCGGGCAGCGCCTCGGCGTCGACCTCCGTGGGCGGCAACAGGGTGACATGGGTGGGGATACCGTGTGCGGCGGCGTCACCGAAGCCCGCACGCCGCTCCTGGAGCAGGCTGCCGTGTGGCTCCGGGACCGAGATCGACACACCGATCGTTACGGTCCCCACGTCGTCTCCTGTTCGTCGTCTTCACGTCGGTGTTGGTCGTGCCCTTATCGCTCATATGGGCGTCATATGGGCTGTTGCTCGTACCGGTCGGCTATCGACTGTACGGCCATGGCGGGTCCACGGGCAGGCGCAACCGTAGTGATGTGCAGCGCTCTCGCGCCGAGTTGCGCGCCGTACGGTCGTACTGGTACCCCGTGCTGCCGCTCAGCGCCGCGTCAGTGCTTCGCGGGCAGGAAGCCGACTCGCTCGTAGGCCTGGGCGAGGGTCTCGGCGGCGACGGCCCGTGCCTTCTCCGCGCCCTTGGCGAGGATCGAGTCGAGCGTCTCCGGGTCGTCCAGATACTGCTGGGTGCGCTCCCGGAACGGCGTCACGAAGTCGACGACGACATCGGCGAGGGCCACCTTGAGCGCGCCATAACCCTGACCCTCGTACATCCGTTCGAGTTCGGCGATGTCCGTGCCGGTGAGCGTCGAGTAGATGCCGAGCAGGTTGCTGATGCCGGGCTTCTCCTGCTGGTCGAAGCGGATCACGGTGTCCGTGTCCGTGACCGCGCTCCTGACCTTCTTGGCGGTGGCCTTCGGGTCGTCGAGAAGGTTGATGAGGCCCTTGGGCGTGGACGCCGACTTGCTCATCTTGATCGACGGGTCCTGAAGGTCGTAGATCTTCGCCGTCTCCTTCAGGATGTACGGCTTCGGGATCGTGAACGTCTCGCCGAAGCGGCCGTTGAAGCGCTCGGCGAGGTCCCGGGTCAGCTCGATGTGCTGGCGCTGGTCCTCGCCGACCGGCACCTCGTGCGCCTGGTAGAGCAGGATGTCGGCGACCTGGAGGATCGGGTACGTGAACAGCCCGACGCTCGCCCGGTCGGCACCCTGCTTGGCGGACTTGTCCTTGAACTGGGTCATACGGGACGCCTCGCCCATGCCGGTGAGGCAGTTCATGATCCAGGCGAGCTGGGCGTGCTCGGGGACATGGCTCTGGACGAACAGCGTGCAGCGGTCTGGGTCGAGGCCGGCCGCGAGGAGCTGGGCGGCTGCCAGCCGGGTGTTGGCCGTCAGCTCCTTCGGGTCCTGCGGGACCGTGATCGCGTGCAGGTCTACGACCATGTAGAACGCGTCGTGGGTCTCCTGGAGGGCGACCCACTGGCGCACGGCGCCGAGGTAGTTGCCGAGGTGGAACGAGCCTGCGGTGGGCTGGATTCCGGAGAGCACGCGAGGTCGGTCAGAGGCCATGTTTCCCATTGTCTCAGAGGGTGAGGGTGAGATTGCCCGGGGCGTGGGGGTGGTTTCGGTACGCGGGGACCGCGGGCCCGTGGGGCTGCTCGCGCCCCGCGGCGGGGCCGCGAACAGATGCGGCCCCGCGCTCCTTGAAAGAACATCAGGAGGACAACATCAGCCCAGGTCGATTTCCGGGTACAGGGGGAAGCCCGCCACCAGGTCCGTCGCCCTCTGGGAGATCTCCCGCGCGACCTTCTCGTCCAGGACGTGTGAGGCCTTCGACGCGGCGCCCGACTTCGTCGTGCCGGGCTCGGCGGTGGTGAGGACTCGGTCGATCAGGCCGGCCACCTCGTCCATCTCCGCCGTACCCAGACCCCGTGTCGTCAGCGCGGGCGTGCCGATGCGGATGCCCGACGTGTACCAGGCGCCGTTCGGGTCGGCCGGGATGGCGTTGCGGTTGGTGACGATGCCCGAGTCGAGGAGCGCGGTCTCGGCCTGGCGGCCGGTGAGGCCGTAGGAGGAGGCGACGTCGATCAGGTTGAGGTGGTTGTCGGTGCCGCCGGTGACCAGGGTGGCGCCCCGGCTCATCAGGCCCTCGGCGAGCGCGCGGGCGTTGTCGACGATGCGCTGGGCGTAGTCCTGGAAGGCGGGCCGCCTGGCCTCGGCGAAGGCGACGGCCTTGGCGGCCATGACGTGCGGGAGGGGACCGCCGAGGACCATCGGGCAGCCCCGGTCGACCTGGTCCTTGAGCGAGTCGTCGCACAGGACCATGCCACCGCGCGGGCCGCGCAGCGACTTGTGCGTGGTCGTGGTGACGATCTGGGCGTGCGGGACCGGGTCGAAGTCGCCGGTGAGGACCTTGCCCGCGACCAGACCGGCGAAGTGCGCCATGTCGACCATGAGCGTCGCGCCGACCTCGTCGGCGATCTCGCGCATGATCCGGAAGTTCACCAGCCGGGGGTAGGCGGAGTAGCCCGCGACGATGATCAGCGGCTTGAAGTCACGGGCCGTGGCGCGGAGGGCCTCGTAGTCGATCAGGCCGGTCGCCGGGTCCGTGCCGTACGACCGCTGGTCGAACATCTTGCCGGAGATGTTCGGGCGGAAGCCGTGGGTGAGGTGGCCGCCCGCGTCCAGGGACATGCCGAGCATGCGCTGGTTGCCGAAGGCCTGGCGCAGCTCGGCCCAGTCGGCGTCGGAGAGGTCGTTGACCTGGCGGGCGCCCGCCTTCTCCAGGAAGGGGACCTCGACCCGGTCGGCCAGCACGGACCAGAAGGCGACGAGGTTGGCGTCGATGCCGGAGTGCGGCTGGACGTAGGCGTGCCGGGCGCCGAAGAGTTCGCGGGCGTGCTCGGCGGCGAGGGATTCGACGGTGTCGACGTTGCGGCAGCCGGCGTAGAAGCGGCGGCCGATGGTGCCCTCGGCGTACTTGTCGCTGAACCAGTTGCCCATGGCCAGCAGCGTGGCCGGGGAGGCGTAGTTCTCGGAGGCGATCAGCTTGAGCATCTCGCGCTGGTCGGCGACCTCCTGGCCGATGGCGTCGGCGACCCGGGGCTCGACCGCGCGGATCACGTCGAGGGCGCTGCGGAAGGCGGTGGATTCGGGGGAGAGCGATTCGTTGGAGACGGAATCGGTGGAGCGGGAATCGGGTGACATGGGGACCTCCGGACGTGGCGTTCGGCGTTCACGACTCGGCCCAGGCGCACGGCACTCACTCACGGACCCTGACGACGTCCGACGTCCGACGTACGGACGGACGACGGTCGTGACAAGTCCTGGGGCCGCTTCCCGATGGTCGGTCCCATCCCAGCGCGCCAGTCACGGCCCGCCGGTCAGCCTACCGGGCAGGCCGGAGGGCCGAACCGCCCTGTCCACCATGCGAACCACCATGCGAACGACGTCCGCCGCACGGACGTGGGGCGTTGCGGGAATCACCCGGCGCCTAGAGTCCGGTTGTGCTCTTTGGAATGGTGTGCGCGCTCGGCGCGGCGGTCTGTTTCGGTACGGCGACGGTGTTGCAGGCGATGGCCGCACGCGCGGCGGCCGCCACCGAACCGTCGGACCGGTCTGGACTGTCCGACCGGTCTGACCGGTCCGGGCCGTCCGGGGGCATTGGTACGGGTGGCGGGCCGGCGGCGTTGCTGCTGCGGGCGCTCGGGCAGTGGCGGTACATCGCCGGGCTGGCCCTGGACGGGCTCGGCTTCCTCTTCCAGATCGCGGCGCTGCGCTCCCTGCCGATCTACGCCGTCAGCGCGGCGCTGGCCGCGAGCCTCGCCGTCACCGCCGTGGTCGCCGCCCGACTGCTGCGGGTCCGGCTGCGCGGGATGGAGTGGGCGGCGGTCGGGGTGGTGTGCGCCGGGCTGGGGATGCTGGGGCTGGCCTCGGGTACGGAGGGCGAGCGGGCGGGGTCGGACGCGCTCCGGTACGCGATGCTCGCGACGGCGGTGCGCGTG
>NZ_LIQQ01000406.1 GCF_001418565.1 Streptomyces graminilatus
CGGGAGCCGGCCGGCTCCCGGGCGGGCCGTACACGATCACCCAGGTCATGACGATGGTGCTGACCTTCGGCTTCCTCGTGATGACGAGGGGTCTGTGGGCGCACTTCGGCGTCATGAACTTCCTGCTGATGATCCTCCTGCCCTGGGGGATGGCCTGGGTGCTGCGCTACGCGCGGCTCGACGGACGCGACCCGGCCCGAGCGGTCCGCAGTCTGTTCGTCTACTCCTCCACCCCGGCTCAGGGCCGGCTCGCCGGCAAACCCCAGCGGATCGTCCGCCCCAGGCTCGCCTCCGCCACCTGCACCGTGCGCGTGCACGGCGCGGCCCGGCCGGCACTCGAAGCCGCCCCGGCGGCCGCGACGAAGCCTGCCGCCCCGGCGAACAAGATCCGGCCGGCCGCAGTGGCGCCGTCGGCATCTCGCGCGCAGCAGCCCAAGACCGGGCTCCAGGCCCTGCTGGCCTCCCTCGACGAGCGCTGACACGCCGCCCGCTGCTCCCCATCCCACGCACCAGCACAGAAAGCACAGAGCCATGCGCCTTCCCGTCCGGCACATCAGCGGCCACCTGATCTGGACCACCGCCGCCAGCGTGTGGGCGGTCTGGCGCGTCGACACCGAGAACTACACCCACGCCTCGAGGTCGACGAAGCGCGAGCGCTTGGACGCCCTGGAGGCACTGTTCAAGTCCCTGCGCGGCGAGGCACTCCTGCTCAGCCTGTGCCCGAGCGTGGACGCCGCGTCGGTCGTGACCCGCATGACCGCTGGAGTCGACCTCGATCAGTCTCCCGAGTACGTCGACCTGTCGCTGAAGGTCCTGGACCAGCTCCAGGACCTGGAGCTGACCGGCCGTGTGGACTTCCTCGCCGTCCCCCTGGCCCACCTCGACTTCAAGCAGAGCGCCCGCGCCGTCGCCACCTCCCTGCAGGCCGAGGTGATGGGGACACTGGGGCTGCCGGTCGCACCGATATCCCGGGGCGAGGAGCGCCAGCGCCTGGAGCAGGCCACCCGCCTGGCCGCCGGCTGGCCGTCCGGCATCAAGATGCGGCCCGCCACCGAGGCCGAGATCCTGTGGATCTACGGACACAGTGCCCGGCGCGGCCTGAGCGAGCCGCTGCTCCCCGAGGACGGCGCCCCGCGGGCCCTGCGCGGCCGCGGCCACACCGTGACCGCCCACACCCAGGTCATCCTCGACGAGGGCGGGCGCGGCAACCGGCCCTCCAAGGGCCCGACCAACCCCTTCAAGCGCCGCTACCTGCGCGCCGCCTCCGAACACGGCGACTCCTTCCAGGCGTTCTGCGTGCTCTCCGAGATGCCGGAGGCCTTCCGCTTCCCCGGCAGCGAGTACCTGGCGGCGCTCGACGACTTCAACTTCCCCGTCGACTGGGCCGTCCGGCTGCACGTGGAGACCGGCGCCAAGGCGGAGCCCAAGAGCCGGCGCCAGCAGCGTGAACTCGCCCACCAGCGCGGCGAGTACGAGGGTGAGACCTCCGGAGTGCCGGCGTCCCTCGACAAGGCTTCCTTCGCCCTGGACGAATACCGGGACCGGCTGACCGCCTCCTCGACCGAGGTCGAGATCCGCGCGACCGTCGCCACCTGCGTGTGGGGCACGACCGCCGAGGAGACGGACGAGAAGGCCACCTTGCTGGCCAACCACTTCGGCGGCAACGACTACACCCTGGTGCGGCCCACCGGCGACCAGGTGGCGCTCTTCCACGGGATGCTCCCGGGCACCAAGACGCCCAAGCCGATGCTCGACTACACCCAGTACCTCCTGGCCCGCGACTTCGCCATGTCGATGCCGTTCTGCGGCGCCGGTCTCGGGGACGACGCCGGCAGCCTCTTCGGGCTCCAGCTCAACGGCGGCGGCGTACGGCCGGTGCTGGTGGACTTCTCCCACGGCCCCCGGGTCAACGCCAGCGCGAGCGCGGCGTTCGTCGGCGAGCTCGGCTCCGGAAAGTCCGTGGCGATGAAGTGCGCGATGTACTCCATCCTCACCACCGGCCACCGCACCGGTCAGCGCAAGTCCCGCGGCCGCGCCCTGGTCATCGACCGCACCCCGCAGCAGGAATGGTCGCGGTTCGCCAGCGCGTGCCCGGGGACCACGCAGATCATCAACGTCGACGAGAACGCCGGCGTCTCCCTCGACCCCCTGCGGGTCTTCCGCGGCCCGCGCGCCGCCCGCTACACCGAGTCCTTCCTCACCCCGCTCCTGGACATCGGCTCGATGAGCATCGAGGGCATCACCCTCGCCGAGGCGATCGAGGCCACCCGGCTCGGGCCCACCCCGAGCATGACCGCCCTGACCGACACGCTCGCCGAGCGGGCCCGTATCCCCGACCCGGACGAGCCGAACGATGCCGCGGTGCGCGCCGCCGCTTCGGAACTGGTCCGCAAGCTGCGGTCGCTGGCGAAGAAGGACCTCGGCCGGGTCATCTTCGACCCCTCGCTGCCGGTCGTGCGGATCACCGCGGCCGACTCCACCGTCTTCGCCGTCGACCGGCTGGGCCTGCCCACCAAGGAGGAGCTGTCCGAGCACCG
Organism: Streptomyces graminilatus; assembly: GCF_001418565.1. Classification (GTDB taxonomy): domain Bacteria; phylum Actinomycetota; class Actinomycetes; order Streptomycetales; family Streptomycetaceae; genus Streptomyces; species Streptomyces graminilatus. Next base: position 2,538 of record NZ_LIQQ01000406.1, read on the forward strand.
GCTGCCGAGCCTGGAGGTCGAGAAGCGGTTCGGCTGGCGGCTGATGTACCTGATGACGGCGCTGTGCAGGGAAATCGCGTTCGCCGACCCGAACGAGTTCGCCGGCGTCTTCCTCGACGAGTGCTGGTGGCTCACCTCCTCCGCGGAAGGCTCCAGCCTGCTGCTGGAGATGATCGCCGACGGCCGCAAACACAACGCCGGGGCCTTCGCGGGCTCGCATGATCCGTACGACATCGGCCCCAAGTCCGAGGTCGGCGACAAGATCCGCGCGCTGCTCTCCCACATCCTCGTCTTCCGCCACCGCGGCAAGGCCCTTGCCGCCCGGTGCCTGGAGTTCCTCGACCTGGACCCGGCCGACAGCGAGATGCTCAAGGTCGTCACGGAGAACCTCAGCCCGCTCAACGTCAGCGAGGCCGAGCGCGTGCTGCGGGCCGGTGAATGCCTCTACCGGGACCTGCGCAAGCGGATCGCCGGGCTGAAGGTGCTCATCCCAGCCGACGAGGACGTGGCCGCCGCGATCTACACCACCCCGGGCCAGAGCGGCGAAGAGGACGACGAGGTCGCGGAGTTGGCCGGGGCCGCGGACGGAGCCCTGGTATGAGCCGCGCCCGCCGGCGGCCGGCCGCGCGGCGGGCCGCTCTGATCGCCCTGCTGCTGGTCGTGTTCACCGCCGTGTTCGCGCCGGCGGCGGCCGCCGACCCGTCGCC
>NZ_LIQQ01000407.1:0-14920 GCF_001418565.1 Streptomyces graminilatus
GTGGGCAGCCGGGCCTGGGAGACGGGCAGGCGGGCAGGTGGGCGGGCAGGCCCGTCAGCTCTGGGTGGCCGTGGCCCGCAGGGCGATTCGGTCCTCGCCCGCGTACACGTTCATGTTGGCGCCCCGGAGGAAGCCCACCAGGGTCAGCCCCGACTCGGCCGCCAGGTCGACGGCGAGCGACGAGGGCGCCGAGACGGCCGCCAGCACGGGAATCCCGGCCATGACCGCCTTCTGCGCCAGCTCGAACGACGCCCGGCCGGAGACCAGCAGGATCACTCGGGACAGGGGCAGGTCGCCGTTCTGCAGCGCCCGGCCGACCAGCTTGTCGACCGCGTTGTGCCGGCCCACGTCCTCCCGGATGTCGAGCAGCTCGCCCTCCTCCGTGAACAGGGCCGCCGCGTGCAGGCCCCCGGTCCGGTCGAACACCCGCTGGGCCGCGCGGAGCCGGTCGGGGAGGGCCGCGAGCAGTTCGGGTGTGACCCGGAGGGGGGGAGCGTCGGCGCCGTCGTCGATGGCCCAGCGCGCCGTCGTGCGGACCGCGTCGAGGCTCGCCTTGCCGCACAGGCCGCACGAGGACGTCGTGTACACGTTCCGCTCCAGCGTGATGTCGGGCAGCACCACTTCCGGGGCCGTCCGTACGTCCACCACGTTGTACGTGTTCGAGCCCTCCGCCGTGGCGCCCGCGCAGTACACGATGTTCTGGAGCTCGCGCCGCTCGGCGAGCACGCCCTCGCTCACCAGGAAGCCGGCGGCGAGCGCGAAGTCGTCGCCCGGCGTCCGCATGGTGATGGCGATCGGCTTGCCGTTCAGCCGGATCTCCATGGGTTCCTCGGCGACGAGGGTGTCCGGCCGGGTGGAGATCGCCCCGTCCCGGATCCGGATCACCTTGCGTCGTTCCGTGACTCGTCCCATGTCGTGATCAGCCCCGGTTCTGTGCGTGCTGGCAGATGGCCTTCTCGTCCTCATTGTCCTGCACGCGCGAGGTGGCACCTCGGTCCACGGGGCTGTGCTGCCGGAAGGGGACGGGTAGGTGACATATTGTCTACAGTATGGCGATTGCGGTCGGCAAGGGGCCCCGTGCGGGGCCCGGACACCCGGGACACCCGGGATACCGTTCGTCCGGTCCGAACGACCGTTCGGCGCAGCCAGGACACCGTTCACCGCATACGGGCGGCGAGTCCGACCGGCCGCCTTCCCAACCGGGCGGCCGGTTCCTATCGTCCGGGATCATGAGTCCCCCCATCGCACCCCCCGGCTGGAGCCGCTGGCTCGTACCGCCGGCCGCGCTCTCGGTCCACCTCTCCATCGGCCAGGCCTACGCCTGGAGCGTCTTCAAGCCGCCGCTCGAATCCGCGCTCGGCCTCAGCGGCACGCAGAGCGCGCTGCCCTTCCAGCTCGGCATCGTCATGCTCGGCCTGTCCGCCGCGTTCGGCGGCACCCTCGTCGAGCGCAACGGGCCGCGCTGGGCCATGACCGTCGCCCTGGTCTGTTTCTCCTCCGGCTTCCTGCTCGCCTCGCTCGGCGCCGCCACCGAGCAGTACTGGCTGATCGTCCTCGGCTACGGCTTCGTCGGCGGCATCGGGCTCGGCATCGGCTACATCTCGCCCGTCTCCACCCTGATCAAGTGGTTCCCGGACCGGCCCGGCATGGCCACCGGCATCGCGATCATGGGATTCGGCGGCGGCGCGCTCATCGCCTCGCCCTGGTCGGCGCAGATGCTGGAGTCGTTCGGCTCCGACAGCTCCGGGATCGCGCTCGCCTTCCTCGTGCACGGACTGACGTACGCCGTGTTCATGTCGCTCGGGGTGCTCCTCGTACGGGTGCCGCGCGGCGGGAAACCCGTCGGCGGCGGAGCGAGCGGGCCGAGCGGCCTCACGGGCGTCCAGGTCTCCGCGCGCGACGCCGTGCGGACCCCGCAGTTCTGGTGCCTGTGGGTGATTCTCTGCATGAACGTGACCGCCGGCATCGGCATCCTGGAGAAGGCCGCGCCGATGATCAAGGACTTCTTCGCGGACAGCTCCACACCCGTCTCGGTGTCGGCGGCGGCCGGCTTCGTCGCGCTGCTGTCGGCGGCCAACATGGCGGGCCGGATCGGCTGGTCGTCCACCTCCGACCTGATCGGCCGCAAGAACATCTACCGCGTCTATCTCGGCGTCGGCGCGCTGATGTACGCCTCGATCGCCTGGTTCGGGGACTCCTCCAAGCCGCTGTTCATCCTCTGCGCCCTGGTGATCCTCTCCTTCTACGGCGGCGGCTTCGCCACCGTTCCCGCCTATCTGAAGGACCTCTTCGGGACCTACCAGGTCGGCGCGATCCACGGGCGGCTGCTCACCGCGTGGTCCACGGCCGGTGTCCTCGGCCCGCTGATCGTCAACTGGATCGCCGACCGGCAGGAGGAGGCCGGTAAACACGGCTCCGCGCTCTACGGACTGTCCTTCTACATCATGATCGGACTGCTCGCCGTCGGCTTCGTCGCCAACGAACTCGTACGCCCCGTCGACCCCCGCCACCATCTCCCCGTACCGAAGGAGCCCGCCGATGTCCAGCGAGAACCCTCCGTCTGAGGCCGCGGGCCCGCTGCCCGACCGCCGGCCCCTGATCGCGTTCGCCTGGCTGTGGGTGGGAGCGCCGCTCTGCTACGGCCTCTACGAGCTCGTGCGGAAGGTGACACAATTGTTCACAGGGTAGTTGTTCGCGAACCGCGGGGTCTGATAGAAGCCGACAACCCTGCCGCGTTAATCCTGTGGCATCGCGTGCCGCCATACTGGTGAGTCACTGATCAGACTGGTGGATCCCGCTACCGAAAAGCAGCAAGGGGGACCCACACATGAACGGCTCGCGCATCGCCGCCGTCGGTCACTACCAGCCCGCCAAGGTGCTCACCAACGAGGATCTGGCGGGTCTGGTCGACACCAGCGACGAGTGGATCACAAGCCGGGTGGGCATCCGTACGCGCCACATCGCCGGTCCCGACGAACCCGTCGACGAGCTGGCCGCGCACGCCGCCGCCAAGGCACTGGCGGCGGCGGGCCTGGCCGCGAGCGACATCGACCTCGTCATCGTCGCGACCTCGACCGCCGTCGACCGCTCCCCGAACATGGCCGCCCGGGTCGCCCACCGGCTCGCCATGCCCTCGCCGGCCACGATGGACCTCAATGTCGTGTGCGCCGGTTTCACCCACGCCCTGGCCACGGCCGACCACGCCGTACGGGCCGGGGGCTCGACCCGTGCCCTCGTCATCGGCGCCGACAAGATGTCCGCGGTGACGGACTGGACCGACCGCACGACCTGCGTCCTCGTCGGGGACGGCGCGGGCGCGGCCGTCGTCGAGGCCTGTCCGGCGCAGGAGACGGGACCCGCCGGTATCGGGCCCGTCATGTGGGGCTCGGTGCCCGAGATGGGACACGCGGTACGGATCGAGGGCACCCCCTCGGTGTTCGCCCAGGAGGGGCAGAGCGTCTACCGCTGGGCCACCACCCAGCTGCCGCGCATCGCCCGCCAGGCCTGCGAGCGCGCGGGACTGACCCCCGAGGAACTCGCCGGCGTCGTCCTGCACCAGGCCAACCTGCGCATCATCGAACCGCTGGCGGCGAAGATCGGCGCCGTGAACGCCGTCGTGGCCCGCGATGTCGTCGAGTCCGGCAACACCTCGGCCGCCAGCATTCCGCTCGCCTTCTCCAAGCTGGTCGAACGCGGCGAGATCTCCACCGGTGACCCGGTCCTGCTGTTCGGCTTCGGCGGCAACCTCTCGTACGCCGGCCAGGTCGTCCGCTGCCCGTGAGCGGAGCGGGCCCCGGGGGCCCGCGATGAACGGGTGGGCCGTCCAGGGCCCACCCGAGACGCCCTCAGAGGCGTCTTTTTCTTTGTCCTCTCAGTGGCGGAAGTCCGCCCCAATCCGTGCACGACTTCTTCCCAGCCCCGGCAGCGGCTGCTACGTTCCACTCGAAAGTCCGGCGAAGCAGCCGCGAGGAGTGGCCGGTCGGTGCCTGATCAGGCGGGGAGGGGCTTGTGAGACGTATGACCGCTCGACCCGCGAACGCCCACCAGGCCCGGCTGCTACGCCTGTTGCGTGACGGCGGACCCAACTCCCGGGCCCAGCTGGGCGATCAGGTCGACCTGTCACGGTCCAAGCTGGCCGTGGAGGTGGACCGGCTCCTGGAGACGGGCCTGGTCGTGGCCGACGGACTCGCCGCATCGCGCGGCGGCCGGCGCTCCCACAACATCCGGCTCGCCCCCGCCCTGCGCTTCCTCGGCGTGGACATCGGCGCGACCTCGATCGACATCGCGGTCACCAACGCCGAACTGGAAGTGCTGGGACATCTCAACCAGCCCATGGACGTCCGTGCGGGCCCGGTCGCGGTCTTCGAGCAAGTCCTGTCCATGGCGGCCAAGTTGAGAGGCTCCGGGCTCGCGGCGGGATTCGACGGCGCCGGCATCGGCGTCCCCGGCCCGGTCCGCTTCCCCGAGGGCGTACCGGTCGCCCCGCCGATCATGCCCGGCTGGGACGGCTTCCCCGTCCGGGAGGCACTCAGCCAGGAACTGGGCTGCCCGGTGATGGTCGACAACGACGTGAACCTGATGGCGATGGGGGAGCAGCACGCGGGCGTCGCCCGTTCCGTCAGCGACTTCCTCTGCGTCAAGATCGGCACCGGAATCGGCTGCGGCATCGTCGTCGGCGGCGAGGTCCACCGAGGGGTGACGGGCAGCGCCGGCGACATCGGCCACATCCAGGCGGTGCCCGACGGCCGCCCCTGCGCCTGCGGCAACCGGGGCTGCCTGGAGGCCCACTTCAGCGGCGCCGCTCTGGCCCGTGACGCCAAAGAGGCGGCCCAGCAAGGACGTTCGGCGGAACTCGCGGCCCGGTGGGAGGCGAGCGGTGCCCTGAGCGCGGTCGACGTGGCCGCCGCCGCTGCCGCCGGGGACGCCACCTCGCTCGACCTGATCCGCGAGGGCGGCAACCGCACCGGCCAGGTCATCGCCGGTCTCGTCAGCTTCTTCAACCCGGGCCTGGTGGTGATCGGCGGCGGGGTGACCGGCCTCGGCCACACCCTGCTCGCCGCGATCCGTACCCAGGTCTACCGCCAGTCGCTGCCCCTGGCGACCGGCAACCTGCCCATCGTGCTGGGGGAGTTGGGCCCCACCGCCGGAGTCATCGGCGCGGCCCGCCTCATCAGCGACCACCTGTTCTCACCCGCGTAGGACACCTCGCACCCACGGCTCACCGGCTCGTGGTGACGCCTCACCCGTACAGCGCCCCGCTCCGCCCTGCTCTGTCCTGATCAACGACGCCTGCTCGACAACGCCTGCTCGACAACGTCTGCCCGGCGACACCTGCCGGGCAGGCGATCCACCCTGCAACCGGCCCGCACGCCCGCCAAGGGGAACCGTCATGGCACCAGAACCACCGCTGCTCAGCATGACCGGCATCACCAAGTCGTTCCCCGGAGTCCGGGCCCTCGACGGCGTCGACCTCGACGTCCAGGCCGGTGAAGTGCACTGTCTGCTCGGCCAGAACGGGGCCGGGAAATCCACGCTCATCAAGGTCCTGGCCGGCGCCCACCAGCCCGACGACGGCCGCCTGAGCTGGCGCGGCGAGCAGGTCACCCCGCGCTCGCCCATCGCCGCCATGCGCCTCGGCATCGCCACCATCTACCAGGAACTCGACCTGGTGGAACACCTGTCGGTCGCCGAGAACGTCCACCTCGGCCATGAACCCACGGCCGCCGGATTCGTCGTACGCGGAAAGGCGGCGAAGTCCTCAACTGCCGTGCTGCTGAAACGACTCGGCCATCCTGAGATCGAACCCGGGCGCCTGGTCGGGGAGTTACCGGCGGCGCAGCGGCAGATCGTTTCGATGGCGCGGGCGCTCTCCCACGACGTACGGCTGATCGTCATGGACGAGCCGTCCGCCGCGCTCGACCCGGAGGAGGTCGACAACCTCTTCCGCATCGTCGGCGACCTGACCGCCGACGGGGTCGCCGTCGTCTACATCTCGCACCGGCTGGAGGAGATCCGCCGTATCGGCGACCGGGTGACCGTCCTCAAGGACGGCCGGGCGGTGGCCGGCGGACTCCCCGCGAAGTCCACCCCGACCCGCGAGATCGTCGCCCTGATGACCGGACGCAACGTCGAGTACGTCTTCCCGGAGCGCCCGGCGACACCGAGGGACGCGGGCGCCGCGCCCGTGCTCGAAGTCCAAGGACTGGCCAGAGAGGGCGAGTTCGCGCCCGTCGACCTCTCCGTCCGGCCCGGTGAGATCGTCGGCCTGGCCGGTCTTGTCGGGTCCGGGCGCTCGGAGATCCTGGAGACGATCTACGGCGCCCGCAAACCGACGGCAGGTCAAGTCCGCGTCGACGGAGCGGTGTTGAGGCCCGGCAGCGTACGGGCCGCGGTCCGCGCCGGACTCGGGCTCGCCCCCGAGGAACGCAAGGCACAGGCCCTGCTGATGCTGGAGTCCGTCACCCGCAATGTGTCGGTCTCCTCCATGTCCCGCTTCGCACGCGGGGGTTGGATCGACCGGGCCGCCGAACTGGGCGCCGCCCGTGCCGCCACCCGCGAGCTGTCGCTACGGCCCGACAACCCCTCGGCGTCTGTCCGCACCCTCTCCGGCGGCAACCAGCAGAAAGCCGTGCTCGCCCGCTGGCTGCTGCGCGGCTGCCGGGTCCTGCTGCTCGACGAACCCACCCGGGGTGTCGACGTCGGCGCCCGCGCCGAGCTGTACGCGGTGATCCGCCGCCTCGCCGACGAGGGCCTCGCCGTCCTGCTGGTCTCCAGCGAGGTGCCCGAGGTGCTCGGCCTCGCCGACCGCGTCCTGGTGATGCGCGAGGGCCGGGTCGTCCACACGGCACCCGCCCGGGAACTCGACGAACACCGTGTGCTCGACCTCGTGATGGAAGGAGCCACCGTGGCCAGCGCAAGTCCTGCGGCCGACAGCCCCCCGACGCGGACAATCGGCGGTCCGGCAGCCGGTAAGCCCGCAGCCAGTAACCCCGTAGCCAGTAACCCCGTAGCCGGTAAGCCCGCAGCCGGTGAAAGGGGCCCGGCGTCATGACGCAGCCCGTGTCCCCGCCGCGCGACAGCACCGATCAGGCCCCGCCGGCCGGTCAACTCCCGTCCTGGCGAACCAAGGTGGCCCGCGCCGACATCCGCACCCTCTCCCTCCTCGGTGTCCTCGCCGCGCTGATCGCCGTCGGCGGCATCACCAAGCCCGACGAGTTCCTCGACACGCGCAACCTTCAACTCGTCCTCACCCAGGCCTCGGTGATCGGCGTCGTCACCGTCGGCATGACCTTCGTCATCATGTCGGGCGGCATCGATCTGTCGGTCGGCGCGATCGTCGCCCTCTCCTCGGTGTGGGCGACCACCGTCGCCACCCAGGAGTACGGCTTCGCGGGCATCCTCTTCACCGCGGTGCTCGTCGGAGTGGCCTGCGGACTCGTCAACGGGCTGCTCATCGCGTACGGCGGGATGGTCCCGTTCATCGCCACGCTCGCGATGCTGGCCTCGGCGCGCGGACTCGCCCTCCAGATCACCGACGGCGCGACCCAGATCGTCACGATCGACAGCGTCCTCGACCTCGGCGAGCGCGACGCGTACGTCCTCGGCATCCCGTCGCTGGTGCTGGTCTTCGCGGTAGTGACGGTCATCGGCTGGCTCGTCCTGAACCGCACCACCTTCGGCCGCCGCACGGTCGCGGTGGGCGGCAACGCCGAGGCGGCCCGCCTCGCCGGCATCGACGTACGCCGCCAGCGCCTCTACCTCTACCTCCTGTCCGGGCTGTGCTGCGGCATCGCCGCATTCCTGCTGATCATCCTGTCCGGCTCCGGCCAGAACACCAACGGCAACCTGTACGAACTGGACGCCATCGCCGCCGCGATCATCGGCGGCACCCTGCTCAGCGGGGGTCGCGGCACCATCGTCGGCTCCGTGCTGGGCGTCCTGATCTTCACCACGATCACCAATATCTTCGCCCTGAACAACCTCCAGAGCGATGTGCAGCAGATCGCCAAGGGCGCGATCATCGTCGCCGCCGTGCTCGTCCAGCGCCGCACCGCAAGCACGACCTGACGGAAGGGTTCACCGCCATGCCAGAGCCGACGCCTGTCACCAGCCGCAGAGGACTGCTCCTCGGGACCGCCGCCGGGGCGGGAATCCTGCTCACCGGTTGCACCAGCAACGATCCCGCCGGCGAACCCGCGGCGGACAACCGGCCGGCCGTCGCCGACACCCCCGGCAAGGCCGTCACCATCGGCTTCGCCGGACCCCAGGCCGACCACGGCTGGCTCAACGCGATCAACGACAACGCCAAGAGCCGGGCGAAGAAGTACTCCGACGTCACACTGGAGATCACCGAGGGCTCCAACGACACCGCCGCGCAGATCGGCCAGATCGAGACGCTGATCAACAAGAAGGTCGACGTCCTGGTGATCCTGCCCGCCGACGGCAAGGCGCTCACCCAGGTCGGCCTGAAGGCGATGCGCGCCGGCATCCCGGTCGTCAACCTGGACCGGATCTTCAACACCCCGCAGGCGTACCGCTGTTGGATAGGCGGCGACAACTACGGCATGGGCCTCAACGCCGGTCACTACATCGGCGGCAAGCTCAAGGACGTGAGCGACGCCAAGGTCATCGAACTCGCGGGCCTCGACAACCTGGAACTGACCAAGCAGCGCACGCAGGGCTTCGACGACGCCCTGAAGAACTACCCGAACATCAGGAAGGTCGCCCGCCAGGCCGCCGAGTTCACGGTCGAGTCCGGACAGGCCAAGATGGCCCAACTCCTCCAGGCACAGCCCAAGTTCGACGCCCTGTGGAACCACGACGACGACCAGGGAGTGGGCGCGCTGCGGGCGATCGAACAGGCCGGCCGCGACGACTTCCTGATGGTCGGCGGCGCCGGCGCCCTGGCCGCCTTCCAGGCCATCAAGCAGGACAACGGCGTGCTGAAGGCGACGGTGCTCTACCCGCCCACGATGGCCGCCTCGGCGATCGACCTGGCCCGCGCCCTGGCCCAGGCCAAGGGCGTCAGCGGCCTCGCCGAATTCGAGATCCCGTCATCCATCACGCTCTACTCGGCGGTCGTCGACAAGACCAACGTCGACCAGTACATGCCGACCGGCTTCAAGTAGAGGGAGCGGTGGCCAGGGCCTGGGGCTGACTACGGGCGTGCGCTCAGCCGCGCCCCAAAGGCGCGCGGGGGCTGCCTCTCAGACGTGCGGCTCACCCGCGCCCTATAGGGGCGCGGGGAACTGCGCGACCAGCCACGACGCACCCGCAGACGACCTACTAGATCACCCCCCCAGCACGAGGAGGACACTCGTATGTCACAGCCGCAGGCAGACGCCGAGTCCGACAAGCCGGTCCTGGGCGTCGGCATGATCGGATACGCGTTCATGGGCGCAGCCCACTCCCAAGGCTGGCGCACCGCCCCCCGTGTCTTCGACCTCCCCCTACGCCCGACGCTGGCCGCCATCTGCGGCCGAAACCCCCGCGCCGTCCAAGCGGCAGCGACCAAGCACGGCTGGGCCGCGGCCGAAACCGACTGGCGCGCCCTGATCGAACGGGACGACGTCGACCTCGTCGACATCTGCACCCCCGGCGACAGCCACGCCGACATCGCCCTCGCCGCCCTCGCCGCCGGCAAGCACGTACTGTGCGAGAAGCCCCTCGCGAACACCGTCGAGGAAGCCATGGCCATGACGGCGGCGGCCGAAGAGGCCCAGCGACGCGGCCAGTTGGCGATGGTCGGCTTCAACTACCGCCGCCTGCCCGCCACCGCGCTCGCCCGTGCCATGGTCACGGAAGGCAGGCTCGGCACCCTGCGGCACGTGCGGGTGACGTACCTTCAGGACTGGCTGGTGGACCCGGAGTTCCCGCTCACCTGGCGGCTGCGCAAGGAGACGGCAGGGTCCGGCGCGCTCGGGGACCTGGGCGCCCACATCGTCGACCTCGCCCAGTACCTCGTGGGCGAACCCCTCGCCGGGGTCTCCGCCCTCACCGAGACCTTCGTACGGCAACGCCCGCTGCCCGACGGCCCGACCAGCGGCCTGAGCGCCGCCGCGTCCCACGGCACCGGCCAGGTCACCGTGGACGACGCGGCCGTCTTCACCGGCCGGTTCCCCTCGGGCGCCCTCGCCTCCTTCGAGGCCACCCGGTACGCGACCGGCCGCAAGAACGCCCTGCACATCGAACTCAACGGCGAGCGGGGCTCGTTGGCCTTCGACCTGGAGCGCCTCAACGAGCTCGCCTACCACGACGGCACCGAACCGGGCACGCACGCGGGCTTCCGCCGCATCCTCGTCACCGAACCCGACCACCCGTACATGGATGCCTGGTGGCCACCGGGCCACGGCCTCGGCTACGAGCACTCCTTCGTCCACCAGGCCCGCGACCTCGTCCTCGCGATCGCCGAGGGCAGCCGGCCCCACCCCTCCTTCGCGGAGGGCCTCCAGGTGCAACGCGTCCTGGCGGCGGTCGAGGAGAGCGCGGAGAAGAACTCGCTCTACACACCCGTAGCGGCTTCCTCCGACGCCGCTTCACCTGTACCGGCCGCACGCCTGTCGGTCTGAGGAGGCTCGACGAGAATGCCGCGCGAATTCACGCTCTTCACCGGCCAGTGGGCCGACCTGCCCCTCGAAGAGGTCTGCCGCCTCGCCCGTGACTTCGGCTACGACGGGCTCGAACTCGCCTGCTGGGGCGACCACTTCGAGGTCGACAAAGCCCTCGCCGACCCCACCTATGTGGACTCCCGGCGAGAACTCCTCGACAAGTACGGCCTCAAGTGCCGGGCGATCTCCAACCACCTGGTCGGCCAGGCCGTCTGCGACGCCATCATCGACGAACGCCACCAGGCGATCCTGCCCGCCCGTATCTGGGGCGACGGCGACGCGGAGGGCGTACGGCGGCGGGCGGCGGCCGAGATCGCCGACACCGCCCGCGCCGCCGCCGCCTTCGGCGTCGACACCGTCATCGGCTTCACCGGCTCCGCGATCTGGCACCTGGTCGCGATGTTCCCGCCCGCCCCCGAGTCGATGATCGACCGCGGCTACCAGGACTTCGCCGACCGCTGGAACCCGATCCTCGACGTCTTCGACGCCCAGGGCGTGCGGTTCGCCCACGAGGTCCATCCCAGCGAGATCGCCTACGACTACTGGACAACCCAGCGCGCCCTGGCGGCAGTTGACCACCGGCCGGCCTTCGGCCTGAACTTCGACCCCTCGCACTTCGTGTGGCAGGACCTCGACCCGGTCGGCTTCCTGTGGGACTTCCGCGACCGGATCTACCACGTCGACTGCAAGGAGGCCCGCAAGCGGCTCGACGGCCGCAACGGCCGCCTCGGCTCGCATCTGCCCTGGGGCGATCCGCGCCGCGGCTGGGACTTCGTGTCGGCCGGTCACGGTGACGTCCCCTGGGAGGACGTCTTCCGCATGCTGCGCTCCATCGACTACCGGGGACCCGTCTCCGTGGAGTGGGAGGACGCCGGCATGGACCGGCTCCAGGGCGCCCCCGAGGCACTGACCCGCCTCAAGGCGTACGACTTCGACCCGCCGTCGGCCTCGTTCGACGCGGCGTTCGGCAGCAACGACTGAGCCGGCGACGGCTGAACAGCCTCTGACTGTTCCGGGGTGACGGCGCACCCCGGCGTATCGCACCCGCATGTACCACGAGCTCCGTTCTGGAGGCATTCGTGCACGCGAAAGTCGGCACCACCCGCACCGGCAGAACCACCAGCACCACCCGCACCGGACGAGCCGGCAGATCCGGGCGTCGCAGACGGCACCCGGGGTTCCGCAAGGCGCTCGCCCTGTTCACGGGCGCGCTGCTCGCCGGAGCGTCCCTGACCCTGGTCGCACCGCAGGCAGGCGCAGCCGTCACCGACCCGGCCGCCGCCCCCGTGCCGGCCGCCGCCGAGGACTTCCAGCAGGTCACCCTCGCCAAGGGCGAACCGGAGGTCGGCGAGCCCATGTCCCTCGCCGTCCTCCCCGACCGCTCGGTCCTGCACACCTCGCGCGACGGCGAACTCCGCATCACCGACGCCGCCGGGAACACCCGCCTGTCCGGCAAGCTCGACGTCTACTCCCACGACGAAGAGGGCCTCCAAGGCATCGGTGTGGACCCGCAGTTCAGCAGCAACCGCTTCATCTACCTTTATTACGCACCCCCGTTGAACACCCCGGCGGGCGACGCCCCCGAGACGGGCACCGCGGCCGACTTCGCGCCCTTCGACGGCGTCAACCGGCTCTCCCGGTTCGTCCTGGGCACCGACGGCACCCTCGACAAGGCCAGCGAGAGGAAGATCCTCGACGTCCCCGCCTCACGCGGCCTGTGCTGCCATGTCGGCGGCGACATCGACTTCGACGCGGCGGGCAACCTGTACCTGTCGACGGGCGACGACACCAACCCCTTCCAGTCCGACGGCTTCACCCCCATCGACGAGCGCCCCAACCGCAACCCGGCCTTCGACGCCCAGCGTTCGGCCGGCAACACCAACGACCTGCGCGGCAAGATCCTGCGAATCAAGGTCGACGCGGACGGCTCGTACTCCGTCCCCGACGGCAACCTCTTCGCGCCCGGCACGGACAGGACCCGTCCCGAGATCTACGCGATGGGCCTGCGCAACCCGTTCCGCTTCAGCGTCGACAAGGCGACCGGAATCCTCTACGTCGGCGAGTACGGTCCCGACGCGGGCGCCGCCGACCCGGCCCGTGGCCCGGCCGGCCAGGTCGAGTTCGCCCGCGTCACCGCCCCCGGCAACTTCGGCTGGCCGTACTGCACCGGCGCCAACGACCCCTACGTGGACTACGACTTCGGGACCAAGGCATCGGGCGCCGCCTTCGACTGCGACGCCCCGAGGAACACCTCGCCCAACAACACCGGCCTGACCGACCTTCCCCCGGCGCAGGCCGCCTGGATCCCGTACAACGGCGCCTCCGTACCGGAGTTCGGCGACGGATCCGAGTCACCGATGGGCGGCCCGGTCTACCACTACGACGCCTCCCTCGACTCCCCGGTCAAGTTCCCGGAGGCGTACGACGGCGACTTCTTCGCGGGCGAGTTCGGCCGCCGCTGGATCAAGCGGATCACCAGCGACGCCAACGGGACCGTCCAGTCCATCAAGGACATTCCGTGGACCGGCACCCAGGTGATGGACATGGCCTTCGGGCCGGACGGCGCCCTGTACGTCCTCGACTACGGCATCTCGTGGTTCGGCGGTGACGAGCACTCCGCCCTGTACCGCATCGAGAACGCCACCGACGGCCACTCCCCGGTCGCGCAGGCCGCCGCGAACGTCACCTCCGGGCAGGCCCCGCTGAAGGTGAGGTTCTCCTCGGTCGGCACCACCGACCAGGACGGCGACACCCTCACCTACGACTGGGACTTCGGCGACGGCACCACGGCGAGCGGCTCGGCGAATCCCACCCACAAGTACCGGAAGAACGGCACGTACACGGCGACGGTCACCGCCAAGGACCCCACCGGCCGCACCGGCGGCGCCAGCGTCCAGGTCGTGGTCGGCAACACCGCGCCCAAGGTGGTCCTCCGACTCCCGCAGGACGGGCAGCTGTTCGCGTTCGGCGACGCGATCCCGTTCAAGGTGAGGGTCACCGACCGCGAGGACGGCCGGACCATCGACTGTGCCAAGGTCGAGGTCACCTTCATCCTCGGGCACGACAGCCACGGCCACCCGCAGACCTCGGCGAACGGCTGCTCCGGCACCATCCGGACCAGCGCCGACGGCGGCCACGACCCGGACGCCAACATCTTCGGGGTGTTCGACGCCCAGTACACCGACCTCGGCGGCGGCGGGCAGGCACCCCTGACCACCCACGACCAGAACGTCGTCCAGCCCAACCACCGCCAGGCCGAGCACTTCAACAACTCCTCCGGCACGGCGGTGAGTTCACGGGAGACGGCCCACGGCGGCAGGACGGTCGGCGACATCGACAACGGCGACTGGATCGCCTTCACGCCGTACGCCCTGAGCAATGCCAAGTCGCTCACCGCGCGCGTCGCCTCGGCCGGCGCGGGCGGCAGGCTGGAAGTCCGCGCGGGTTCCCCGACCGGCAAGGTGCTGGGCCGTACGACCGTACCGGCGACCGGCGGCCTGGACACCTACCAGGACGTCACCGCCGGACTGTCTCACGCCCCGAGGGGCACGACCACGCTCTACCTGGTCTTCGAGGGAGCCGCCACAGGCGACCTCTACGAGGTGGACGACTTCGTCCTCACCACGGGCTGAGGGGAGTACGCCATGCGATCAACAAGCCGAACCGCCACCGCTGTTGTGAGTACCGCACTACTCTTCGCGGGCATGTCCACCACAGCCGCTTCCACGCCCCCGCCATGGCACGCCGACCGCGTGCTGGTCTTCTCCAAGACGGCTGCCTTCCGGCACGACTCCATCCCCGACGGCATCACGGCACTCAAGGAACTCGGCGCGGACGCCGGCTTCGAGGTCGACGCGACGGAGGACGCGACGGCCTTCACCCCGGCGAACCTCCGCCGATACGCGGCCGTCGTCTTCCTCTCCACGACCGGCGATGTACTGACAGACCCTCAACAGGCCGCTTTCGAAAGCTACATCCACCACGGCGGCGGCTATATGGGCATCCACTCGGCGGCCGACACCGAGTACGACTGGGCGTTCTACGGCGGTCTCGTCGGCGCCTACTTCCAGGGGCACCCGGCGATCCAGCCCGCCCGGACGGTCGTGGAGGACCGCGCCCACCCGGCGACCGCCACCCTGGGCGCGGACTGGAACCGTGTCGACGAGTGGTACAACTACCGCTCCAATCCCCGGAGTTCGGTGCATGTCCTGGCATCCCTCGACGAGTCCTCGTACACCGGCGGCACGATGAACGGCGACCATCCCATCGCCTGGTGCCAGAACTACGCGGGCGGACGCTCCTTCTACACCGGC
>NZ_LIQQ01000407.1:14933-15287 GCF_001418565.1 Streptomyces graminilatus
GTACGGCTTCCAGTCGGCCGACCTGCGCAAGCGCGACCGCGCGCTGAATCCGCCGGGGGAGTGGAACACGTACGAGATCCGCGTCGAGGGCGAACGGCTCCGCGTCTGGCTCAACGGCGTACGGATCAACGATTTCACCAACACCGATCCGGCCCGCAGCCTGCGGGACGGCCACATCGGCATCCAGAACCACGGAGCCGACGACCAGGTGTCCTTCCGGGACATCCGGATCAGGGAACTGCCCGCGACCGTGCCGGGGAGCCCGGCCGCCACGGGCCACTGAGCGGCGGCGGGCGGAGGACGCCGGACCTCCGCCCGCCGCCTTCCCGTCCCATCTCTTCCCCCCCCCATCTC
>NZ_LIQQ01000408.1 GCF_001418565.1 Streptomyces graminilatus
GCCGAGGCGCGCCGGCGCGCCGGACTCGTACGGAGCCTGCGTCCGCGCCCCGCCGACTCCCCGCTGCTCGACCTCGCGAGCAACGACTATCTGGGGCTGGCCCGCCACCCCGAGGTCACCGAGGGCGCCGCGCTGGCCGCCCGGCGGTGGGGCGGTGGGGCCACCGGCTCGCGGCTCGTCACCGGCAGTACCGAGCTGCACGCGGAACTCGAACGCGAACTGGCCGCTTTCTGCGGCTTCGAGGCCGCCCTGGTCTTCTCCTCCGGCTACGCGGCCAACCTCGCCGCGGTCACCGCGCTGGCGCCGCACGGCTCCCTCGTCGTCTCGGACGCGGGCAACCACGCCTCGCTGATCGACGGCTGCCGCCTCGCCCGGGGTACGACCCAGGTCGTCGGGCACGCCGATCCGGACGCCGTCCGCAAGGCCCTCGGCACACACTCCGGGCCGGCCGTGGCCGTGTCCGACACCGTCTTCTCGGTCGACGGGGACGCCGCGCCGCTGGTCGCGCTGGCCGCCGCCTGCCGGGAGTTCGGCGCCGGGATGGTCGTCGACGACGCGCACGGGCTGGGTGTACTGGGCGAGGGCGGCCGGGGTTCGGCGTACGAGGCGGGGCTGGCGGGCGCGCCGGACGTCGTCGTGACGGTCACGCTGTCGAAGTCGCTCGGCAGCCAGGGCGGTGCGGTGCTGGGACCGGCCCGGGTGATCGAGCACCTGGTCAACGCGGCCCGTACGTTCATCTTCGACACCGGGCTCGCCCCCGCCGCTGCGGGCGCCGCCCTCGCGGCCCTCAGGCTGCTGCGCCGCGAGCCGGAACGGGCCGCACGGGCCCGTGCGGTGGCGCGCGAGCTGCACACCCGGCTGACCGCTCTGGGGCTGTCGGCGGTACGGCCGGACGCGGCTGTCGTCTCCGTGCGCGCGCCGTCCGCGGAGGATGCCGTGCGGTGGGCGGCCGATGTCCGGGCGGCCGGAGTGGGCGTGGGCTGCTTCCGCCCGCCGTCCGTGCCCGACGGAGTGTCCCGGCTGCGGCTGACCGCCCGCGCGGATCTGGCCGAGGAGCAGATCGCACGGGCGGTACAGGTGATCGGCGAGAACCGACCGTAGACGCGCGGATCCGTGGATCGGTGGATCCGGGGTGCGGTTGATCGTTGATCAGTGGCACGCGGCCATGAGTCGGCGAACCGCGGCCGTGTGCCCCGGTGCGATCACCGGAACGCGGTGAGGAAGCCTTCCCAGCTCTCGGGGGAGAAGAGCAGGGCGGGCCCCGTCGTGTTCTTGGAGTCGCGTACGGCGAGCAGTC
The DNA here is from genome assembly GCF_001418565.1 of Streptomyces graminilatus. Lineage (GTDB taxonomy): Bacteria > Actinomycetota > Actinomycetes > Streptomycetales > Streptomycetaceae > Streptomyces > Streptomyces graminilatus. The sequence goes on from NZ_LIQQ01000408.1 coordinate 1,298, forward strand.
CGTCCCGGGCTGCGGTGTCCGGGCGGGCTGTCTCCACACAGTTGTTCGCGCCGGTGCTGTAGCTGCTGCGCAGCCATCGCACACCGGGCGGGTCGACGGCGGACGGTACGTTCCGAGGCAGTGCTGACATGGTGCCTCCTTACACGCCGTGATTCAGATCGGCGATGAAATCCAACGAGTCCTCGGGCGAAAGGGCGTGGATCTGAAGGGTGTTGAAGGCCTCGCTGTAGGCCTGGAGGTCTTCTTTCCGTTCGAGATAGAGGCTACTCATCATCTGGTCAAGAACAACCACATCCAAGTCAGATGTGCTCGGAAAGGAGAAGATAACGAAAGGCCCGGTGATGCCGATGTAGGCACCCGCGCTGAACGGCAGGATCTGGAGCCGCACTTGGGGCAGCCGGGCCGCTTCCGCGAGCCGGTCCAGTTGACGGCTCATCACCTCCGGGCCGCCCACCTCGCGACGCAGGACCGCCTCGTCGAGGACCGCGCTCAACTCCAGCGGTGGATCCGAACGCAGCACGTCCTGGCGGGCCAGCCGCACCTCCACCAGGGCGTCGAGCCGGCATTCCTCCAGACCGTCGACGGCGGCCCGGGTCATCGCGCGGGCGTACTCCGGGGTCTGGAGCAGCCCCGGCACCACCGAGGTCTCCAGGGTGCGCATCGTGCTGGCCTGCGACTCCAGGCTGATGAAATCCCGGTAGGTCGGCGGCAGTACGCCACGGTAGGCGTGCCACCAGTGGTGCCGGCCGGCGTGCTCACCGCCCGCCAGCACGAGAAGCAGCTCGCGCGCCTCGCCGTCCGGGACGTCGTAGGCGTCCAGAAGTAACCTTACGTCCGCCGGTTTCACCCGGCTCGCGCCTGTCTCGATCCGGCTCACCTTCGACTGGTGCCAGCCCACCAGCCGGGCCGCCTCACCGCTCGTGAGACTCGCCCTGGCGCGCAGCGCGCGCAGTTCGGCACCCAGTTTCCGGCGGCGCACCGCGGGTCCGTACTGCATGGGCCACTCCTTACTCCTGACGAGCCGCGCAAATACGCTCTGGGGTCGCAGAGTTCACCGCTTCGAGCGACAGATATATGCATATCTTGGTGGATCGCACCCCGTGACCGGCATGGGAATGGCAGTCTGGCGCGAAGCACCAGTCCGGGACCGTACTCGAACCAGCCGCTCCGTGTCGGGCCGCGGTCCTGTGGGAAAGGGACGACGTCGCCATGGCAGACCACCTGGAAGCATCCGTAACTCTGCCGAGCGATCCCGCCTCGGTCTCCGCCGCCCGCGCGTATGTGGCAAGCGTGCTGGCGGAATGGGGCCTGCCGGGTGACACCGAGGCCGCCGACGGCATCCGCCTGATCGTCTCGGAACTCGCCACCAACGCCGTACAGCACACCTTCGGGTTGTCACCCACCTTCACGGTGGACATCGCCCTCGACCGTGACGAACATCTGCGCATCGGGGTGACCGACAGCCACCCGCGTTTCCCCAAACGCCTGCCCGCCGCCGTGCAGCAGGACAACGGCCGGGGGATGGTCATCATCCGCTGGCTCACCGCCGAATCGGGAGGGAGACTGCGCGTCCATCCCACCCGGGAGGGCGGCAAGACGGTGTCGATCGAACTTCCCTGGACGGTACCGGCGGTCCCGGCCAGGCCCCCGGTGACGGTGGTCGGCCTGGGCGGGGCGGCGGCTGCGGGGCCGCCGTCCCGCCCAGGGGAGGTCAGCTGACCCGGCCGTACCAGACGCTCTTCGTCCAGATCTTCTGGAGCTTCACGACATCCCCGGTCTTCGGGGAGTGCCAGATCTTTCCCTTTCCGGCGTAGATGCCCACGTGGTAGACGCTCGAGCCCGAGTGGAAGAAGACCAGGTCTCCGCCGCGACGGTTCTTGGCGGATATGTGCTTGGTCTTGTTGTACTGGGCCGCTGCCGTGCGTGGCAGTGACTTGCCCACCTTCTTGAACGAATACTGCGTGAGACCGGAGCAGTCGAACCTCTTCGGCCCCGCGGCGCCGTACTTGTAAGGCGAACCCTGCTTCGAAGCCGCGATCTGAAGTGCCTTCGTCGCCGGTGCCACCGCGGCGGCCTCCGGTGCGACACCGGGTATCACCAGGCTGCCGCCCACGGCGGCCAGGGTGAGAGCCGAGGCCGTACCGGCACGGGTCATCAGCGACGGGACACGATTGAGCGCAGACATGCGCAACCCTTCGTCAGCCGCCTGTGAAGGATGACCTGTCGGATTCGGGCTGACAAAGTTGCCCGGCCGCTGACGCGGCTTCACCCCAAGGGCTGCTCGGCCCGGTCATGGCGTGACCGTTCCGGCGACCCGTCGTGCTTGGGTCCTCCACTCCTGCCGATGCACATCTGTCGACCGGTCATCCGGGTGGCGGCAGGACTCGGCGTCCGCCCGGATCGCCCCGCCTCTTGTGGCGGGGGCTTGTCGTCAGGAAGGGATCTTGGCTCATGGAAGCGGGAAATTCCCAATGGATTCGGGGCTTTGTGGCGTTACTCACCGCTGGTCCGTTCGGGTGGACACCCGTACCCTCGGACGACTTTCGAGGGGGTCGCGCACCCCCGGACCAGCGCTTCAGCGGTCTCGTTTCGGTTACGAACTACGTGTGTCGCGCAAGTCGAACGGGCTGATCGAGGTATGTGCGACTACTGCGAACGGGGGATGGCGCCCAGTCACTTCCCGGCCGGTTCCGGACAGCCGCTCGCCGCCACATCCGGGCCCGCCCGGCCCGGATACGCCGACCGGGTGAGTCAACTGGCGGGCTCACGCGGAACGGTGACACGCGCCGTTCGACGCTCCCCGTCGAGAACGCGCAGCGCACGCGCCAGCGTATCGGCGTGCACCTCGGTCTCGCCCCGTTGATGCATCAATTCCAGCGCGTCCCGCAGCGCCACCGCCTTGGCCACCAGCGCCTGCGCGGCCCGCAGTCCGCGATACGTGTCCCCGTGGTAGGCCGGGTTGATACGGCCGAGCAGATCGGCCACTTCCAGGTATCGGTCGATCAACTCGCCCTCCGCGCGCGTCAGGGCGGGCAGTGGAGGAAGTTCGGGCGGAAGCATCGGCGGCTCACCTCGTGCCGTGGGCGGGGGGCGAGGACTTGCGGCTGGGCACGATCCGGTCCACCAGGCCGTACTCCAGGGCGGCTCGGGCATCGAGGATCTTGTCCCGCTCGATGTCCGCGGCGATCTGCTCCGGGCGCTGTCCGGTGTGCCGTGCGAGCAGTTCCTCCAGCAGGTTACGGACCCGGCCCAATTCCCGGGCCTGAATGGCGAGATCGCTCACCTGTCCGTGCACCGGCTCGGACAGCGACGGCTGGTGGAGGAGCACCCGGGCCCCCGGCAGCGCGCTGCGCTTGCCCGGCGTGCCGGCGGCCAGCAGTACGGCCGCCGCGGAGGCCGCCTGCCCCAGACAGGTCGTCTCCACGTCGCAGGTGATGAACCGCATCGTGTCGTAGATCGCCGTCATCGCGCTGAACGAGCCGCCGGGGGAGTTGATGTAGAGCGAGATGTCCCGGTCGGGCGCCAGATATTCGAGATGCATGAGCTGGGCCATCACGTCGTTCGCCGAGACGTCGTCGACCGGCGTCCCGAGGAAGACGATCCGCTCCTCCAGGAGCTTGGAGTACGGATCCATCGTCCGGGTCCCGGAGCTGGTGCGTTCGGTGAACTCGGGCAGGACGTATCGGGCGGACGGGTCGTCGGTGTCCTTCATGGTGCGCGCCTCCTCGGTGGCTTCCGTAAGAAATGTACAGGACGTACAGACTCTGCGGCGAGGGCTCCGCGAGCCGCCGAGTCCTTTGCCCAGCCCTTCGCCGAGCCCTTTTCGGCGGCGCCGCACGAGATCGTCCGCTCTGCGGGGGTGCCGGAGGGCGGGTCTAAGCTGGAACACATGGCCTACGAGATTCCGGTGACGCAAGCCAGGGCTGAGCTCGCCGACCTGATCAACAAGGTGGTGTACGGCGCTGAGCGCGTCGTCGTGACACGGCACGGCAAGCCCCTCGTCGCCCTGGTCTCCGCGGCCGACCTGGAACGCCTCGACAAGCTGGACGCGGCGGAGGAACAGGTCGTCAGCGCGGTCTCCGGCGTCAGGGAGGTCGCCGCCGCGCCCGTCGAACGGCAGCGGTTCGGTATCGCGGCGGAGCACCGGGGGCCGGGGGCGCGCTGAGGGAGGGGC
>NZ_LIQQ01000409.1 GCF_001418565.1 Streptomyces graminilatus
CATCCGCGACGCCCTGCTGCACCTGGCCCGCCCCGGACCGTGGCCCAGCTTCACCGCCGCCTCGTACGCCCGTCGCCGCAGCTCCCCGTCGAGGTGGCGGGCCAGGTGCAGCAGGGCGTCGCGGATGAACGTCTCGCGGCGGGTCAGCCTCAGCTCCGGGGTGGCCCGCAGCGAGAACGGGACGCCCCGGCCGGTGGCGGTGCGCAGCAGGCCGTACAGCGGGGCGAGCCGGAGGTGGGCGCGGCGGATCCGCCAGCGGTCACGCAGATACTGGCCGGCGTGCGGCAGCACGAACCCCGTCGCGATCAGTACGGCGGCGACGCAGGCGGCGAGGGGGGCCACCGTCGTGGAGAGCGGGTCCAGGTCGCCGCCCGTCCAGCGGGCGACGACGGCCGTGCCCTTCGCCGCGTCGAACACCAGATTGGCTGCAAAGCCGACGGCCAGCGCCCGCAGGCCCCGGCGCAGCCACACATCGAGCGCCACGGTGTGGACCCAGTCCTGGACCAGTCGGTACGTCAGGACGCAGGACGTGGTGTGCGCGAGCAGATAGAGCACGATCAGCTCGCGCATGAAGGGCGTACGGGCGTAGTACGTGTCCAGGTCCCGGCGGCGCTCCACGGGTACGTCCGCGAGCGCGAACAGCGCCCACAGCGCGACGATCACCCCCACGTGCCCGCCGGCGACCCACCGCATCGAGCGACGGGCCCCGGCCGAGGCGGGCGAGTCGCCCGCGAGGCCGCCGCGCCACGCGATCATCAGCAGCAGACTCGCGCCGCAGAACGCGACGATGAAGCTGTACACCAGGGGCGCCGCGATGTTGGGCACGCCGGTGACCCGGTTCGTCCATGTGATGGTCGGCGGCGCCGCCAGGACGAAGATGCCGCAGGCGAGCAGCAGCAGCCCGCCGACCGCGCGCCGCAGCGGATCCCGCCACAGCCGGAGGATGCTGGGCAGCTTGAACACCAGCGCGGCGGCCAGGACCGCGACCGGTGTCCCGAACACGAGGACGGAGGACGGCTCACCGGGGAAACCGGAGGGGTTCATCGCCGCGCGGGTCCGCTTCCCCGGCCGCGATAGCCGAGCGAGGCCTGTACGCCGCTGCTGCCCGTGCTCGCCGTACGGCCCTCCAGCCACGGCCGGAAGACGGTGGCGAGCCGGTGGCCGAACTCCTCGGCGTCGGCCTCGTCGGCCGCCCGGGAGCCGTTGCGGGCGGCGACGGCCAGCGCGCCGCCCTGCCAGGACCGCTCGTCGGCCAGGGCCCGGGCGGCGGTCGCCCCGGCGCTGTGGTGGTGACAGTGCCCGGCGTGCAGATGCCACAACTCGTGGCCCAGGATGACGAGTTGCTGGACGGCCTCGGCCCGCTCCTCGACGATGACGAGGTCGAAGTCGTGGAACTCCACCCACAGGCCGGTGACTTCGATCTCGTCGGGGAAGCGCTCGAACCGCAGCTCGACGCGCCGCTCGCGCCGCGCGCTCATCTCCTCGCACAGCGCCCGGCACAACTCCCGTCCCCCGGAAGGGCTGTCGGCGTGCTCCCGCAGCGCCGCGTCGAGGGCGCGGGTCAGGTCGCGCATCGCGGCCCGGGTACGGAAGCGGTGCGCGGCCCGAGCGGGCAGCACCGCCGCCACCACGCGCCGCGTCACCCCGCTCCGCATACCCCTTGTCGTCCCTCTCGTCGTCCTTCTCGTCGTCCCTCCTGTCGTCATCGCTCCGTCTCCTCGGCGCCGCTCAGCAGCCCTTCGAGCATCACCGCGAGGGCCTCCTGCTTGCGCGGGGTCAGCCGACGGCCGCGCAGGGCCAGGGTGACCACCCCGTGCCGGGTCGCGAACCGGACCAGCGGCTCCTCCTCGGCGCCGCCCAAGTCCTCCAGCAGCCTGCGGAGTTCACGGTTCAGGGCGACGGGCGCGGGGTCGGTGAAGAAGCCGGTGCCCTGCTCGACTCCGAAGTACGCGGCGAGGGCGGTCAGATCGGGCACGTTCGGCATCTTCTTGCCGAGGAGCAGTTGGCGGGCCCACTCGGGGCTGATCGACAGGGCGTCCGCGACCTCCTTGCAGACCTCGCCGTGCTTTTGGCCGCTCGCCGCGAGCCGCGTCTCGTGGAGCGTGCGCACCCGGCGCCGGATGCGGTCCTCGATGTCGTCGGCGGCGGGCCCCGCGCCCTCCGTCAGCAGCGCCCTGATCTCGCCCTCCGTGAGCGCGGTACGGGCCGACAGGCCTCGTACGTCGAGGACTTCGGCGCGGTCGAGCCGGGCCTCGGCGATGCGTTCCTCAAGTCGGGCGACGGTCTCTGCCAGGGGCTCACTCACGGGCCGACCCTACGCGTCCGGACCGCCGCGCACCAGCGGATTCCAACGATCGTTGGAGACCGCGGAACGATCGTTGGGATCACGCGCTGTTGACGGGCGGGGACTCCAAAATTACGGTCCTGTTCGAAGTTACGAGCGGACCCCGATATTCCGAACACGGCACAGCTCGACGAAGGCCGCACAGCTCGACTCCCTGTCGGAGAGGAACCCATGTCCCGCACCGCCCGTTTCACGATCGACCCCGCCTTCACCATCGGGGAGGTCAACCCCCGGCTCTTCGGATCGTTCGTCGAGCACCTCGGCCGCTGTGTCTACACGGGCGTCTTCGAACCGGGCCACCCCACCGCCGACGAAGCGGGTCTGCGTACGGACGTGCTGGAACTGGTCCGCGAACTCGGCGTCACCGCCATCCGCTACCCCGGCGGCAACTTCGTCTCCGGCTTCAACTGGGAGGACTCCGTCGGCCCGGCCGAGGAGCGCCCCCGCCGGCTCGACCTCGCCTGGCGCTCGACGGAGACCAACCAGTTCGGGCTCTCCGAGTACATCGGCTTCCTCCGCAAGATCGGCCCGCAGGCCGAGCCGATGATGGCCGTCAACCTCGGCACGCGCGGTGTCGCCGAGGCCCTGGCACTCCAGGAGTACGCCAACCACCCCTCCGGCACGGCCCGTTCGGACCTGCGTATCGCGCACGGCGACAAGGACCCGTTCGGCATCCGGATGTGGTGCCTCGGCAACGAGATGGACGGCCCCTGGCAGACCGGCCACAAGACCGCCGAGGAGTACGGCCGGCTCGCCGCCGAGACCGCCCGCGCGATGCGCCAGCTCGACCCGGACCTCGAACTCGTCGCCTGCGGCTCCTCCAGCCAGGGCATGGAGACCTTCGCCGAGTGGGAGGCGACGGTCCTCCAGGAGACGTACGACCTGGTCGACCACATCTCCCTGCACGCCTACTACGAGCCCCAGGACGGCGACATCGACTCCTTCCTGGCCTCCGCCGTCGACATGGAGTCGTTCATCGAGAACGTGATCGCGACCTGCGACCACGTCGGCGCCCGCCTCAAGTCGAAGAAGAAGATCAACCTCTCCTTCGACGAGTGGAACGTCTGGTACATCTCGGGGTGGCACGCGATCGAGAACTCCGGCGAGCGGGACTGGGCCGAGGCCCCGCGCCTCCTGGAGGACGTCTACTCCGTCACCGACGCCGTCGTCTTCGGCTCGCTCCTCATCGCCCTGCTCCGGCACGCCGACCGCGTCACCGTCGCCTGTCTCGCCCAGCTCGTCAACGTCATCGCCCCGATCATGACCGAGCCGGGCGGCGCGGCCTGGCGCCAGACGACGTTCTACCCGTTCGCGCAGGCCAGCAGGTACGGGCGCGGGGAGGTCCTCGACGTACGGGTGGACTCGCCGACGTACGAGACGAAGAAGTACGGCGAGACGGACCTGCTGCACGCCACCGCCGTACGCGCCGAGGACGGCACCGTCACCGTCTTCGCCGTGAACCGCGACCGCGACCGGCCGCTGCCCCTCGAAGTCGTCCTGAACGGCCTGGAGTTGACGTCGGTCGTCGAGCACAGCGCCATCGCGGACGCAGACCCGGACGCCACCAACACCGTGGACGACCCGGAACGCGTCACCCCGCACCAGGTCACCGGCAGCGCGGTAAGAGACGGCAGGCTGACAGCCGTGCTGGAGCCGCTGTCGTGGAACATGATCAGGCTCGCGTAGGTCCCGGATCGCGGAAGGCTCCGCCCGCGTGGCCGACCACCGACAATGACCCCATGAGGATCTCGGCGCGGGCGGACTACGCGGTGCGGGCGGTGCTGGAGCTCGCCGTGCGGGAGGGCGAAGGCGACGAAGGGGCCGCGGTGAAGGCGGAGACGGTCGCCACCGCGCAGGCCATCCCGCACAAGTTCCTGGAGGGCATCCTCGGCGATCTGCGGCGTGGCGGGATCGTCGACTCCCGGCGCGGTGGCAACGGCGGCTACCGGCTGGCGCGCCCCGCCGCCGGGATCACCGTCGCGGACGTGGTCCGGGCCGTCGACGGGCCCATCGTGTCGGTACGCGGCGAACGGCCCACCGGTCTCGCCTACACGGGCCCCGCCGAACCGCTGCTCCCGCTGTGGGTCGCGTTGCGCGCCAGTGTGCGCAAGGTGCTGGAGGGGGTGACCTTCGCGGACCTGGCGGCGGGGGAGCTGCCCGAGCCGGTGCGCGGGCTGGCGGCGGAACCGGCGGCCTGGGAAAACCCGTAAGGCCGCCGAATTCCCGGACTTCCAGTCTTTCGGTCTTTCAGTCTTTCAGGGGCGTTTGCCTTGCTCCATCGGAGCGCTCCTGATCACTGCGGAGGATGAGGTTCCGGGTTGGTTGTTGACGCTTCGTCATCTCCGGATACGTTGACCCCTAAATGTGCACATATGCACGCAATGCGTGGTGTCAAGGTGAAGGGTTGTGCGTCAGGGGATGAGCTCGCTGAGATCGCGTCGAGGGTGGGGCATCGGGGCCGTGGTGGCCGCCGGTGTGTCCGGGGTTCTGGTCGTGCAGGGCGTGAGCGGCGGTGGCACGCACAGTGTGGCCGACGACGACAAGCCGGCCGCCGGGCCGGTCTCCGGTCCGGTCTCGGGGCCGGTCTCGGGGCCGGTCTCGGG
>NZ_LIQQ01000041.1:0-409 GCF_001418565.1 Streptomyces graminilatus
GGGGGGCGGCGCCCGGCCGGGGGGTGTGGGTCCCCGTGCCCGTGCCTGGTGTGCTGGTGGTGGTCATGAGCGCAGCTCCTTGCCGGTGAGCTCCAAAAACACGTCCTCCAGGGTGTGCCGTTCCACCGAGATCCGGTCCGGCATCACCCCGTGCTGGGCGCACCAGGACGTCACCGTCGCGAGGAGCTGCGGGTCGACCTTGCCGCCGACGCGGTAGGCGCCCGGGGTCAGCTCGACGGCCGTGCAGTCCGCCGGGAGGGCCTTCAGCAGGGAGGTCACGTCCAGACCCGGGCGGCCCATGAAGCGCAGGGTGTTCTCGGCGCCGCCGCGGCACAGCTGTTCGGGGCTGCCCTGGGCGATGACCTGGCCGGCGTCGATGATGGCGACGTCGTCGGCGAGCTGTTCGGCC
>NZ_LIQQ01000041.1:422-8975 GCF_001418565.1 Streptomyces graminilatus
CGGCCGTCGGCTCGTCCAGGAACACCAGCTCGGGGCGGCCGACGACAGCCATCGCGAGCGCCAGGCGCTGCTGCTGGCCCCCGGAGAGCCGGCGGTAGGTCGTCCGGCCGCAGCCGCCGAGGCCCAGGCGTTCGATGAGGGCGTCCACGTCCAGCGGGTGCGCGTGCAGCTTCGCCATGTGGCGGAGCATCTCGTCGGCGCGGGCGCCCGAGTAGACACCGCCGGACTGGAGCATCACGCCGACCCGGGGACGCAGGGCGGCGGCTTCCCGTACCGGGTCGAGGCCCAGGACGCGTACCGTCCCGGAGTCCGGTCTGCGGTATCCCTCGCAGGTCTCGACGGTGGTCGTCTTGCCCGCGCCGTTCGGACCGAGTACGGCGGTGATGCCCGCCAGTGCCACCAGGTCGAGGCCGTCCACCGCGGTCTTCGTGCCGTACCGCTTCACCAGGGCCTGGACCTGGACCACGGGCTCGCTTCGCATGGTTGGAGAGTCTAGGGACGGGAGAGCGGGCCCAGGTGCGCGGGGCCGGATCCGATCCCGATGAGGTCCGGATCCGGATGTGCCGCCGTACCGCTCCCGTGTCTGTTCCCTGCCTGCTCGGGGGTGGTCTCCGGTCGATCAAAGATCGTTTTCGCAGGTCAGGTTAGGTGAGCCTAAGTGATGCAGGGCACCGTCAAGTGGAAGGGGCGCGGCTTGCCGCGCTCTGAGGAATTACGCAACAATGGTGTTGTGAAATACGTCGGCGAGGATGGCGAGGGCGCGGCGGCCCCCACGGGCGCCCCCCAGGAGGAACTCGGGACCGGTGAGCGCTCCACGCGCAACCGGGTCGCGCGATCCATCCTGGACCACGGTCCGTCGACCGTCGCCGAACTCGCCGGACGCCTGGGCCTGACCCATGCGGCCGTACGGCGTCACCTTGACGCGCTGGTCGCCGACGACGTCGTACAACCGCGTGAGCAGCGGGTCTACGGGGCACGCACCCGTGGCCGGCCCGCCAAGGCGTTCGCGCTCACCGACTGTGGACGGGACGCCTTCGACCAGTCCTACGACAAGCTCGCCATGGACGCGCTGAGCTGGATCGCCGCGCGCGAGGGCGGCGACGAGGCGGTGCTCGCCTTCGCACGCGCCCGGTTCGCCGAGCAGGCCGAGAACTACCGTGCCACTGTCGAGTCCGCCGGCCCCGAAAAGCGCGCCGAAGCCCTGGCCAAGGCCCTGAGCGGGGACGGGTACGCTGCTACGGCGCGCAGCGCACCGGTCGGCGAGCAGCTCTGCCAGCACCACTGCCCGGTGGTCCATGTCGCGGAGAAGTTCCCGCAGCTCTGCGAGGCGGAGACCGAGATCTTCTCCCATCTGCTGGGAACGCATGTCCAGCGGCTCGCGACCATCGCCCACGGCGACGGTGTGTGCACGACATTCATCCCCAAGGCCTCGCACGCCTCGGCCCCACCTGCCTCACCTGCTCCACAGTTGTCCACCGCCACCCATAAAGCATCTGCACGTACCGCCGGGAGGAACCCAGCATGACGCTCCCCATCGAGGAGACCACCCACCCCGAGCTGGAGGGGCTGGGCACGTACGAGTACGGCTGGTCCGACTCCGACGCGGCCGGTGCCTCTGCCAGGCGCGGGATCAACGAGGACGTCGTCCGCGACATCTCGGCGAAGAAGTCCGAGCCGGAGTGGATGACCAAGCTGCGCCTCAAGGGCCTGCGCCTCTTCGACAAGAAGCCCATGCCGAACTGGGGCTCGGACCTGTCGGGGATCGACTTCGACAACATCAAGTACTTCGTGCGGTCCACGGAGAAGCAGGCGGAGTCCTGGGAGGACCTGCCCGAGGACATCAAGAACACGTACGACAGGCTCGGCATCCCCGAGGCGGAGAAGCAGCGCCTCGTCGCCGGTGTCGCCGCGCAGTACGAGTCCGAGGTCGTCTACCACCAGATCCGCGAGGACCTGGAGGAGCAGGGCGTCATCTTCCTCGACACCGACACCGCGCTGAAGCAGCACCCGGAGCTCTTCAAGGAGTACTTCGGGACCGTCATCCCGGTCGGCGACAACAAGTTCGCGTCGCTGAACACCGCGGTGTGGTCCGGCGGCTCCTTCATCTACGTGCCGAAGGGCGTGCACGTCGAGATCCCGCTCCAGGCCTACTTCCGTATCAACACGGAGAACATGGGCCAGTTCGAGCGGACCCTGATCATCGTCGACGAGGGTGCCTACGTGCACTACGTCGAGGGCTGTACGGCGCCGATCTACAAGTCGGACTCCCTGCACAGCGCGGTCGTCGAGATCATCGTCAAGAAGAACGCCCGCTGCCGCTACACGACCATCCAGAACTGGTCGAACAACGTCTACAACCTGGTCACCAAGCGCGCCGTGGCGTACGAGGGCGCGACCATGGAGTGGATCGACGGCAACATCGGCTCCAAGGTCACGATGAAGTACCCGGCCGTCTACCTGATGGGCGAGCACGCCAAGGGTGAGACCCTGTCGATCGCCTTCGCGGGTGAGGGGCAGCACCAGGACGCCGGCTCCAAGATGGTCCACATGGCGCCGAACACCTCCTCGAACATCGTGTCGAAGTCGGTGGCGCGCGGTGGCGGCCGTACGTCCTACCGCGGTCTCGTCGAGATCGGCGAGGGCGCCCACGGCTCCAAGTCCAACGTGCTGTGCGACGCGCTGCTGGTGGACACCATCTCCCGCTCCGACACGTACCCGTACGTCGACGTCCGTGAGGACGACGTGTCCATGGGCCACGAGGCGACCGTCTCCAAGGTCTCCGACGACCAGCTCTTCTACCTGATGAGCCGCGGCATGACCGAGTTCGAGGCGATGGCGATGATCGTGCGCGGCTTCGTTGAGCCGATCGCCAAGGAACTGCCCATGGAGTACGCGCTGGAACTCAACCGGCTGATCGAGCTCCAGATGGAAGGATCGGTCGGCTAGTCGTCGGCCAGTCCCCATCACGTCACTTACGCAGGAAAGAGAGCAGACCGACAGCCATGGCTGAGGTTCAGAACATTCCGGTGGGGTCCACCACCGCCGGCTCGATCGCGGTCGCGGCCGAGTCGACCGTCGCCACGCGCATGAGCGCGCCCCCCTCCTTCGACGTGGCGGACTTCCCCGTCCCCCACGGCCGTGAGGAGGAGTGGCGGTTCACCCCGCTGGAGCGGCTGCGCGGGCTGCACGACGGCACCGCCGTCGCCACCGGCACCGGCGTCAAGGTCGACGTCCAGGCACCCGAGGGCGTCACCGTCGAGGCCGTCGGCCGTGACGACGCGCGCCTCGGGCGGGCCGGTACCCCCGTGGACCGCGTCGCCGCCCAGGCGTACACCTCCTTCGAGGCGGCCGGTGTGATCACCATCCCCAAGGAGACGGTCCTCACCGAGCCGATCCGCGTCTCCGTGCACGGCGAGGGCGGGGTGCGCTACGGCCACCAGCACATCGAGCTGGGCGCCTTCGCCGAAGCGGTCGTCGTCATCGACCACACCGGTGACGCCGTGATCGCCGCCAACGTCGAGTACGTCCTCGGTGACGGCGCCAAGCTCACCGTCGTCTCCGTCCAGGACTGGGACGACCAGGCCGTGCACGTCGCCCAGCACAGCGCGCTGATCGGCCGCGACGCCACCTTCAAGTCCTTCGTCGTCACCTTCGGCGGCGACCTCGTACGCCTCCACCCGCGCGTGACCTACGCCGGTCCCGGCGGCGAGGCCGAGCTGTTCGGCCTGTACTTCACGGACGCCGGACAGCACCAGGAGCACCGCCTCCTGGTCGACCACAACACCCCGCACTGCAAGTCGAACGTCGTCTACAAGGGCGCGCTCCAGGGCGAGGGCGCCCACGCCGTGTGGATCGGTGACGTGCTCATCGAGGCCAAGGCCGAGGGCACCGACACCTACGAGATGAACCGCAACCTGGTCCTCACGGACGGGGCCCGCGTGGACTCCGTACCGAACCTGGAGATCGAGACCGGTGAGATCGTCGGCGCCGGGCACGCGAGTGCCACCGGACGCTTCGACGACGAGCAGCTCTTCTACCTGATGGCCCGCGGCATCCCGGCCGACGAGGCCCGTCGCCTGGTCGTCCGCGGCTTCTTCGCCGAGCTGGTCCAGCAGATCGGCGTCGAGGACATCCAGGACCGCCTTCTCGCGAAGATCGACGAGGAGCTGGAGGCGTCCGTCTGATGACAGCCTCTCCGACGTTCGTACGCGCCTGTGGGCTGAGCGAGCTGGACGAGGACACCCCCAAGCGGGTGGAACTCGACGGCACGCCGGTCTCGGTCGTCCGTACCGAGGGCGAGGTGTTCGCGATCCACGACATCTGCTCGCACGCGAACGTCTCGCTCTCCGAGGGCGAGGTGGAGGACTGCCAGATCGAGTGCTGGCTGCACGGCTCCAGCTTCGACCTCCGCACCGGCAAGCCGTCCGGCCTTCCCGCGACGCGCCCCGTCCCCGTATACCCCGTAAAGATCGAAGGGGACGACGTGCTCGTCTCCCTCACCCAGGAGTCCTGAGGAACCCATGGCAACGCTTGAAATCCACGACCTGCACGTCACCGTCGAGGCCGACAACGCCACGAAGGAGATCCTCAAGGGCGTCGACCTGACAGTGAAGCAGGGCGAGACGCACGCCATCATGGGCCCCAACGGCTCCGGCAAGTCGACCCTCGCCTACTCGCTCGCGGGTCACCCCAAGTACACGATCACCGGCGGCAGCGTGCTGCTCGACGGCGAGGACGTCCTGGAGATGTCCGTCGACGAGCGCGCCCGCGCGGGCCTCTTCCTGGCGATGCAGTACCCGGTCGAGATCCCCGGTGTCTCCGTCTCCAACTTCCTTCGTACGTCCGCCACCGCCGTGCGCGGTGAGGCGCCGAAGCTGCGCCTGTGGGTGAAGGAGGTCAAGGAGGCCATGCAGCGCCTCAACATGGACCCCGCCTTCGCCGAGCGCAACGTCAACGAGGGCTTCTCCGGCGGTGAGAAGAAGCGCCACGAGATCCTCCAGCTGGAGCTGCTCAAGCCGAAGATCGCGATCCTCGACGAGACGGACTCCGGTCTGGACGTCGACGCCTTGCGCATCGTCTCCGAGGGCGTCAACCGCGTCCGCGAGACCGGTGAGGTCGGCACCCTGCTGATCACGCACTACACGCGCATCCTGCGCTACATCAAGCCCGACTTCGTCCACGTCTTCTCCGACGGCCGGATCGCCGAGTCCGGCGGCGCCGAACTCGCCGACAAGCTGGAGAACGAGGGCTACGAGGCGTACACCGCGAAGGGTGGCGTATCAGCGTGACACAGCTGCCGGGCCTCCTCGACACCGAGGCGATCCGTAAGGACTTCCCGATCCTCGACCGGGTGCTCCACGACGGCAAGAAGCTCGTCTACCTGGACAACGCGGCGACCTCCCAGACGCCCCGCCAGGTGATCGACACCCTCTCCGAGTACTACGAGCAGCACAACGCCAACGTGCACCGTGGCATCCATGTGCTCGCGGAGGAGGCCACGGCGCTGTACGAGGGCGCGCGGGACAAGGTCGCCGCGTTCATCAACGCGCCCAGCCGTGACGAGGTGATCTTCACCAAGAACGCCTCCGAATCGCTCAACCTCGTGGCCAACATGCTGGGCTGGGCCGACGAGCCCTACCGGGTCGACCACGAGACCGAGATCGTCATCACGGAGATGGAGCACCACTCCAACATCGTGCCGTGGCAGCTGCTCGCGCAGCGCACGGGCGCGAAGCTGAAGTGGTTCGGCCTGACCGACGACGGCCGCCTCGACCTGTCCAACATCGAAGAGATCATCACGGAGAAGACGAAGATCGTCTCCTTCGTGCTGGTGTCCAACATCCTGGGCACGGTCAACCCGGTCGACAAGATCGTGCGCCGGGCGCAGGAGGTCGGGGCCCTGGTCCTGATCGACGCCTCGCAGGCCGCCCCGCACATGCCGCTGGACGTGCAGGCCCTCCAGGCCGACTTCGTGGCCTTCACCGGCCACAAGATGTGCGGTCCGACGGGCATCGGGGTGCTGTGGGGCCGCCAGGAGCTGCTGGAGGACCTCCCGCCGTTCCTCGGCGGCGGCGAGATGATCGAGACGGTGTCGATGCACTCGTCGACGTACGCTCCCGCCCCGCACAAGTTCGAGGCGGGCACTCCGCCGATCGCGCAGGCGGTCGGCCTCGGTGCGGCGGTCGACTACCTCTCCGCGATCGGCATGGACAAGATCCTCGCCCATGAGCACGCCCTCACCGAGTACGCGGTGAAGCGGCTCGGCGAGGTTCCCGACCTGCGGATCATCGGCCCGTCCACGGCCGAGGACCGGGGCGCGGCGATCTCCTTCACGCTCGGCGACATCCACCCGCACGACGTGGGCCAGGTCCTCGACGAGCAGGGCATAGCGGTCCGGGTCGGCCACCACTGCGCCCGTCCGGTCTGCCTGCGCTACGGAATTCCCGCGACCACGCGAGCGTCGTTCTATCTGTACTCCACGCCGGCCGAGATCGATGCTCTGGTCGACGGACTGGAGCACGTACGGAACTTCTTCGGCTGAGGAGCTGGCTGAGATGCGAGGGCGGTTGCTGTGAAGCTTGATTCGATGTACCAGGAAGTCATCCTGGACCACTACAAGCACCCGCACGGGCGGGGCTTGCGGGATGGCGACGCCGAGGTGCACCACGTCAACCCGACATGCGGCGACGAGATCACCCTGCGCGTGAAGTACGACGGTACGACGATCAGCGACGTCAGTTATGAGGGCCAGGGCTGTTCGATCAGCCAGGCGTCGGCCTCCGTACTGAACGAGCTCCTCGTCGGCAAGGGTCTGGCCGAGGCGCAGAAGATCCAGGAGACCTTCCTGGAGCTGATGCAGTCCAAGGGCCGGATCGAACCGGACGACGCGATGGAGGAGGTGCTGGAGGACGCGGTCGCGTTCGCCGGTGTCTCCAAGTATCCGGCCCGGGTGAAGTGCGCGCTGCTGAGCTGGATGGCGTGGAAGGACGCGACGGCCCAGGCCCTGGGCTCGGACGCCGCCGAAAGGAAGACGGCATGAGCGAGACCATTGAGATGAAGCCGGCCTCGGAGGACGAGGTCCGCGAGGCGCTGTACGACGTCGTCGACCCCGAACTGGGCATCGACGTCGTCAATCTGGGCCTGATCTACGGCATCCACATCGACGACGCGAACATCGCGACGATCGACATGACCCTGACGTCGGCGGCCTGCCCGCTCACCGACGTCATCGAGGACCAGGCCAAGTCCGCCACGGACGGCATCGTCAACGAACTGCGCATCAACTGGGTCTGGATGCCGCCGTGGGGCCCGGACAAGATCACGGACGACGGACGCGACCAGCTCCGGGCGCTCGGGTTCAACGTCTGAGGGCTGAGAGCGTCTGAGGGCTGAAACGTCTGAGGCCGAACATGAAAGCGGCGGCACCCTGTTGGGGTGCCGCCGCTTTCACGTGTGTCCGGCTCGGCCCGGCGGGGCCTCAGCCCAGCGGGGCCACGACGCGGAAGGAGAAGTCCTGCCGGGTGGCCGGGTTGCCGTCGTACGGGTCCAGGCGGAGCTGGAAGTCCCGGTGGCGCAGCGCGTAGTTGGGGTAGTTCGACGACTGGATCACAGTGCCCGAACTCCCCGCGTACCCGGCGCAGAAGGTGGCGTCCTGCTTGAACAGCGAGGAGCCGTCGCTGCTGTCGGCGTGCAGGACGAAGTCCCGGTGCCGCAGGTACCTGCCGTCGCGCGTCTTGAACGAGTAGCAGGAGCTGTTGTACAGCCCCGGTACCACACTGAAGGTGGAGGCCTTGCGGGAGGCGGCGCCGGCGACCGGGTCGAGTTTCACCAGGTCACCTGACACGTGCCAGTAGCGGCCGGGGTAGTTGACCGACTCGACGGACCGGAGGGAGGGGTCCTGGTGCGAAGGGGCGGCCGAGGACTTGGTGGGGGCCGGGGAGGTGCCGGGCTTCCCGCCCGGCTTTCCACCGGGGTTCCCTCCGGGCTCTCCGCCAGGGGTCTCCTTGACGGGCCCGGTGGCGGAGCCCTTGACGTCCGGGGCCGCGGCGGGAGTTGTGCCGTCCGATGCGGTGGGCCCGGTCGACAGCGCCGACGCCAGGCCGCTCTTTCCGTCCGGGGGCGTGGCTCCGGGTGACGGCGGGGAGGCGTAGGTGAGAAGGCCGGGGTACGTCGCACCGGCCGACGTCGCGGGGGCCTTGGCCACCGGAGCCGGGTCCTCGGCCTGCCGGTCGGAGACGACGATCGCGGTCACACAGGCGGCCACGACCGACAGGGCCAGGGTGCCCGCCATCCAGAGCCGCCGTGTCCCGGGCACACGTGAGGTGTCCGGGGCCCAGCCGTTCTCCCACGGTTGACTTGGGGTGAGCCGGGGCTTTTGTTCTGTCATGCGCAATTCCTCCGGCATCGCCTGTGGCGAATGTGTGAATGAGTGGTTGAAACAGTAATGGACGCGAGGCTAGGTGACGTCCGGTGCCCTGAGAAGGGTTGTTTCCTCAATGAGACCGAGGGGTGGGGGAGTTGATGGCGTGGTGCGGCGTGCGGGTGGGTTTGGGT
>NZ_LIQQ01000410.1 GCF_001418565.1 Streptomyces graminilatus
CCACCCAACACCCCGTATGTGATCAGTAACCCCTCAACCCCCTTCAGTCATACGGAAGTCAGGATTCCGCAACTCGTCTTGTTGTCACGTACTCAACAAGCGAAGGTCATCGGCGGGCCGCCAACCCGCCGCCGGGGACGCCGCACCGGCGGCAAGCACCACCCCTGAGGAACCCCCCACGGGTCCTCACGGGAACTCACGGGAACTCACGGGTCCCCCGCGTCACCACCCGCACCGCCCCTGACCACCCCCTCACCAGGAGGCTGTACGTTGCGTACGTCACCCCCCAACAGCCGCACCACGCACAGCGGATGGCACCGCAGATGGCAGCGCACAGGCACCGCGGCCCTCGCCACCACCGCCCTCGCCCTCGCCGGACTCGGCACCGCGACCCAGGCCGGAGCCACCACGGCGCACCACAGGGTCACCGTCTCCGCCAAGGCCATAGCCGCCCAGGTCGCCAAGGCCCACGTGCACTACACCCACCAGTGCGACGCGACCCCCGCGAAGGGCTTCGCGTCCTGTGACGCCCTGCGCGTCACCGGCGGCACCACCGCCTTCCAGGAGGCGCAGGCCGCGCGGAAGGGCGTCGCCCCCGCGACCGTCAAGCCGAACGCCACCTCGGACACCCCCACCGGTTACGGCCCCAGCGACCTCCAGAACGCCTACGGCCTGACCGACGCCGCCGCCTCCAACGGCTCGGGCGAGACGATCGCGATCGTCGACGCCTTCGACGACCCGAACGCCGAGTCCGACCTCGCCACCTACCGCGCGCAGTACGGGCTCCCCGCCTGCACCACGGACAACGGCTGCTTCAAGAAGGTCGGCCAGACCGGTTCGACGACCTCCCTCCCCGCCCCCGACAGCGGCTGGGCCGGTGAGATCTCCCTCGACGTCGACATGGCGAGCGCGGTCTGCCCGAACTGCTCCATCCTGCTGGTCGAGGCCAAGTCGTCCTCGATGGCCAACCTCGGTACGGCCGTCAACCGCGCGGTCTCCCTGGGCGCCAAGTTCGTCTCCAACAGCTACGGCAGCTCGGAGTCGTCCTCCGACACCACGTACGACACCTCGTACTACAAGCACCCCGGCGTCGCCATCACGGTCAGCGCGGGCGACGAGGGCTACGGCGCCGAGTACCCGGCCGCCTCCAGGTACGTCACCGCCGTCGGCGGCACCAGGCTGTCCACGTCCTCCAACAGCCGTGGCTGGACCGAGAGCGTGTGGCACACCAGCAGCAGCGAGGGCACCGGCTCCGGCTGCTCCGCCGTCGACCCGAAGCCGTCCTGGCAGACCGACGCGAGCTGCGCGAAGCGCATGATCGCCGACGTCTCCGCCGTGGCCGACCCCGCCACCGGCGTCTCGGTCTACGACACCTACGGCGCCGACGGCACCGGCTGGAACACCTACGGCGGCACCAGCGCCTCCGCCCCGGTCATCGCGGGCGTCTACGCCCTCGCCGGCACCCCCGGCAGCGGCGACTTCCCGGCCTCGTACCCGTACGCGGCGGCCCGCACCCCGGCACTCAACGACGTGACGTCCGGCAGCAACGGCACCTGCTCCACCAGCTACTTCTGCACCGCCCGTGCCGGCTACGACGGCCCGACCGGCTGGGGCACCCCGCAGGGCCTGGACGCCTTCACCGGCTGAACCGACGGATCCAGCCGATCCAACGGATCCAGCGCAACGAGCACAACGAGCACAACCGGCCATCCAACGACGGGCCGCGGCCACCAGCCGCGGCCCGTCCCCATGTCCGAGCTCCGCGATAACCTGCACGGGAACATGGATATGAAGGAAGAGGGAAATGGATACGGACCGTCAGAAGCGGTCCCCGTCCACGACCGTACGAGTGGGTCGGCCACGGCTGGCCATCGGTGGCTAACGACGGAACCACACCACAGGTTCCGCCCACACCTCATTGCCCGGCGTAACCTGCCGTGATACACAGAGTGACCATACGATCCGTTCAACCCCTCGCACACCGTCCCGCGCTCCCCCATAGGGTGCCGCGAGAGGCGGTGGCAAGGTATTCGCACGAAACCAGCCAATGAATGACGCCAAGTCGACATCGGACAGCGTCATCGTCGGCGAGAATGGACCGGACCTCTGCGCTGCGGCAGGGGCGAGCGGAACTACCCGACAGGGGCGGTGACTTACATGTGGCTTGCGGCCGAAAAGGGCGACATCAACACCATCATCGGCGGGATCGCTCCGGACTGGGGCCCCTTCGGCAGTCTGGGCACCGAAGCGAAGACGATGGTCCAGGTCGTGATGGCCGTGGCCATCCTGATGTGCCTGGGCATCGCCATCTGGGGTGCGGCCAAGCAGCGCATCGGCGCCACCGCGCTGCGCGACACCTTCAGCGCGGAACAGGGCAAGGGCCTCATCATCGCGGGCCTGACAGGCGTGTTCATCATCGGCTCGCTCGGCACCCTCTTCACCATCGTCTACGGCATGGCCGTCTAGCCGCCGACAAAGCCGACACAGCCGACGCCACCCGCGTGTGACACACCGTCGGTCGGACCACCGGACGACGAGCCCGGTTCCCCCTCACCACACCCACCCACCCGTCGTGCCCACCGACCGAGGTTGCGTCTCCCTGATGTCGAGTCACCACACCGCGCCCGCGCGGGAACCAGCACGGCTACCGTCGTACTGTCACGCGTCCCTCGTACGCGTGGATTCGGCACGGTTTGGACATGAGTTCGACACGGGTTCCGATACGGGTTTCGACACGAGTTCGAGGGGACGGGCGTGCGATGAGTCTCGGTGACAGCCAGGACGGCGGCGACTCCACCCGCCCCGACGACGGCGGGTACGGCGGCACCGGCCAGACCCGTACCCGCTACCACGACCAGGGCAACGGCGGCGTCTACGGCGGCGCCCGGCGCACCAAGTCGTCGCGCGGCACCGTCACGGCGGTCGGCGTCGTCGTCCTCCTGATCGCGGCGATCGCCTTCGCCAACCGTGGAGGAGACGATTCGCCCAAGTCCTCCACCGCCACCGGAGGCAGCGGCTCGGGCAGCAACAGCGGCAGCGCCGACGGGCCCGGCGCGGCCCCCACCGCGGCCTCCGGCGAGCAGCCGGTCACCACGAAGGCGGCGGACATCCCGTCCGGGTTCGCCCACAACCGGCAGGGCGCCCAGTCCGCCGCGGCCAACTACGCCGTGCCGCTGGGCTCGACCGCCATGTTCCGCAAGGACAGCCGCGACCGGATCGTCGACGCCCTCTTCACCCCCGAGGCCGCCGCCAAACTCAAGGGCCCCCTGGACAAGGCCTACTCCGCGAACCTCCTCACCAGACTCGGGCTCGACGCGGGCGGCAACGCCCCCGAGGGCAGCACATACGTCTCCCGCGTGACCCCGGTCGGCACGAAGACCGTGGCGTACGGCGGCGCCACCGCCACGGTCGAGGTCTGGTACGTCGGCCTGAGCGGCATCGCCGGCGAGGCCTCCACCAGCCCGGTCATCGCCTCCTGGAAAACCAGGACCTACGACATGCGCTGGTCCGGCGGTGACTGGAAGGTCGTCTCCTACTCGGAGAAGGACGGCCCCAACCCGGTCCCCGACGACGGCCGCGCCGCCACCTCGGACGAGATCAACAAGGCCATCAACGAGTACGGAGGGTTCACCTATGCCCGGTAACGCGCCAGGTAGGCCCTACCTCGTGCTCAAGTTCGCCGGCGCGCTGACCGCCGTACAGACGGCGGCCGTGCTCCTGGCGTCGCGGGCGTACGCGGCCCCGTCCCCCACGCCCACACCGTCGGGATCGGGATCGCCCACGCCGAAGGCCGGCAACCCGGACTGCACGCTGCTCACCGGCCATTCGAAGGATCTCTGCGAGGTCTCGAAGGGCACCCGCTCGGGATCCCTCAAGGCCCCCGACGCCACCCTCGACCCCCTCTCCTCCCTCGCCAAGGGCTGCGCCGACGCCGCTTCCTGGACGGTCGACAAGCTCAGCGAGGCCGTGAAGGAGACCGCGAGCGTCGACTTCACCAACTCCAAGTTCCTCCAGCAGTACGCGGTCGTGTTCGCCGCGTCCACCGTCCTGACCCTGGTGCTGTGGCTGCTCGCGGTCGCCAAGCGGGCCATGCGGGGCGTCCCCCTCACCACCGCGATCTCCGAGGCGATCGGCTTCCTCTGGCTGACCGTCCTCGCCTCCGCCTTCACACCCCTCATCCTCTACACCGTCGTCTCGGCGACCGACGGCGTCACCGAGGTCCTCGCGAGCGCGACCGGCGACCAGACCGACACGTTCTTCGGCACCTTCTCCGGTGCCCTCGCCAAGGGCCAGGACATCGGCGGCGGCCCGATCATGCTGATCGTGGTGTCGATGGTGTCGATCCTCGCGGCCGGCGTCCTCTGGCTGGAACTCGTCATCCGCGCCGCCCTGCTGTACGTCGGCGCGCTGCTCGGCACGGTCGTGTACGCGGGACTGGTCGACAAGAACCTGTGGGGCCACGTGCGCCGCTGGGCGGGCATCATGATCGCGGTGATCATGGTGAAGCCGGTGATCGCCATCGTGCTGGGCCTGGCAGGAGCACTCTCCACGAACAACGGGCCCGACGCCTTCTCGGCGGTCGTCTCCGGCCTGTCCATCATCCTCCTCGCCATCTTCGCGAGCGCGATGATCTACCGCTTCGTCCCCGGCTTCGGCGACGAGATCGCGAACTCGCGCAACAACCGGATCATGCAGGGCGCCGAAGGCAAGGCCGCGGCCGTCATCAGCTCCCCGGCGACCCTCGTCGCCCAGGGCATCAAGACCCACAGCAGCCGGGCCGACAACAACGGGGGCGGTGGAGGCGGCGGCCAGTCGTCCTCCGCGCCGCGCCCGGCCAACCCCGCGTCCGGCGGCGTGGCCGCGCACAGCTCGCGGCCCTCGGGCGGCGGCGGATCTGTCCCCTCCGCCGCACCCCCGCCGCGCGCCCCACACGCCGGCAACAGCAACCGATCCAACCGCCCTGGAGGTGACGGGCGTTGACGACGGATTCCCAGATGGCCCATGTGGTCTCGCCCCGCCGTACGTATCTCATCGGCCGCGCCCGGCCGAACGCGATCGTCGGCCGCAACCGCGAGTCCGGCGAGATCGCGCTCATCATCGTGGGCGCCTTCCTCGGCATGGTGTGCGGCCTCGTCGTACCCGTCCTGTCCCTGCGCATCGTCCTGCTGACCGGCTTCCCGATGCTGGCACTGGCGGTGGTGTACGTCCCGTACAAGCGCCGCACGTTCTACAAATGGTTCGAGATCAACCGCAGTTACAAGCGCTCGCTCCGCCAAGGCACGGCATACCGCAGCTCCGTCATGGAGGCCGGCACCGCGATCGACGGCCGCGAGGTCGAGATCGGCCCGCCCCCCGGCATCGGCCGCATCAACTGGCTCGCGGCCCCGTTCGGCCCGGACGAGATCGCCGTACTCCTGCACGCGGACCGCCGTACGGTGACGGCGGCGATCGAGATCGAGGGCCCCGGCGTCGGCCTGCGCGACAGCGAGGACCAGGAAGCCCTCGTCGACCGCTTCGGCACGCTGCTCAAGCATGTGGCGAACGGCGACGGCTTCGTCACCCGCCTCCAGATGCTCGCCCGCACCCTCCCCGCCGACCCGGACGCCCACGCCAAGGACGTGGCCGTACGCGGCGACGAGAAGTCACCGCCATGGCTCCAGGACTCGTACGACCAGCTCCAGTCCATGGTGTCGACGAGCAGCGAGCAGCACCGCGCGTACCTCGTCGCCTGTATGCACTTCAACCGTGAACTCGCCGCCGAGGCCCACACGATGGCCCGCGCGGCGCGTCCGCACGGCGGCCGGAAGGTCGACCGGGACGCGGGCCTCGCGGTGGTCATGGCCCGCGAGCTGACGGACATCTGCTCCCGGCTCCAGGAGGCGGACATCCGCGTCCGCCAGCCGCTCGGCCAGGGCAGACTGGCCTCCCTCATCCACTCCATGTACGACCCGGACCACCCGATCGACCACCTCCAGGCGATGACGAAGCGCAACGCCTGGCCGGCCGAACTGGACGCCATGGAGCCGACGTACCTCCAGGCGAAGACCCGCGAGTCGTCGACCCGCGCCCCCTGGTGCCACTCCACGGCATGGGTGAAGGAATGGCCGATGACCCCGGTCGGCGTCAACTTCCTGGCCCCGCTCCTCGTCCACACCCCGGACGTGATCCGCACGGTGGCGGTGACGATGGACCTCGAACCCACCGAGGTGGCCATCGAACGCATGCTCACGGAGAAGACGAACGACGACGCGGAGGCAAGCCGCGCCGCCAAGATGAACCGCACGGTCGACCCCCGCGACATCGCCTCCCACAACCGCCTGGACCAGCGCGGCGAGGACTTGGCGAGCGGCGCGGCCGGCGTCAACCTGGTCGGCTACATCACTGTCTCCTCCCGCTCGCCCGAGGCCCTGGCGCGCGACAAGCGCACGATAAGGGCGTCCGCGGGCAAGTCGTACCTGAAGCTGGAGTGGTGCGACCGCGAGCACCACCGAGCGTTCGTCAACACACTCCCGTTCGCCACCGGAATCCGAAGGTAGGGCTGATGCGCTGATGCGGGATCCGCTGACCGCCCTCACCGACACCTTCACCTCCTTCCTCTTCGGCAAGGTCGAGACGACCCGCCTGCCCGTCCGCACCTCCACGGGCCAGGCCCAGGCCGTCTACCTCCCCACGGCCGCCCCCGGCCTCGGCGACTCCGGCGTCATCATCGGCCGCGAGGTGTACTCCGGGAAGGGCTACATCTACGACCCCTTCCAGCTGTACGGCCAGCAACTCCCCGCCCCGCACTGGCTGGTGCTCGGCGAGTCCGGCAACGGCAAATCAGCCCTGGAGAAGACCTACGTCCTACGTCAACTCCGCTTCCGGGACCGCCAGGTGGTCGTCCTGGACGCGC
Organism: Streptomyces graminilatus; assembly: GCF_001418565.1. Classification (GTDB taxonomy): domain Bacteria; phylum Actinomycetota; class Actinomycetes; order Streptomycetales; family Streptomycetaceae; genus Streptomyces; species Streptomyces graminilatus. The sequence goes on from NZ_LIQQ01000410.1 coordinate 6,893, forward strand.
AGGGCGAGGACGGCGTCGGCGAATGGAACCTCATCGCACAGGAGTTGGGGATAACCCCCATCCGCCTGGACCCCATGGCCGCCCTGGACATGGGCATCCGCCTGAACCCGCTCGACCCCGCGATCACCACAACAGGCCAACTGGCCCTGCTCCGCACGATCATCGAAGTGGCGATGGGCCACGGCCTGGACGAACGCTCCGGCTTCGCCCTGAAGGTCGCGCACGCCTACGTCAACGAGACGATCGTCGAGCGCCAGCCGGTGCTGACGGACATCGTCGAGCAACTCCGCCACCCCGAACCGGAGTCGGCGGAGGCGATGAACGTCGCCATAGACGACGTACGCGCCTGGGGCCTCGACGTGGCCCTGGTCCTGGACCGCCTGGTCGACGGCGACCTCCGAGGCATGTTCGACGGCCCGACGACGGTCGGCATCGACCTCGACGCCCCGCTCATCGTCTTCGACCTGTCCCACATCGACCGCAACTCGATCGCCATGCCGATCCTGATGGCGATCATCGGCGTCTGGCTGGAGCACACCTGGATCCGCCCCGACCGGAAGAAGCGCATCTTCCTGGTCGAGGAGGCCTGGCACATCATCAGCAGCCCCTTCGTGGCCCAACTCTTCCAGCGCCTCCTGAAGTTCGGCCGACGCCTGGGCCTGTCCTTCGTGGCGGTCGTCCACCATCTCTCGGACGTGGTGGACGGAGCGGCGGCGAAGGAGGCAGCGGCGATCCTGAAGATGGCATCGACCCGAACGATCTACGCCCAGAAGGCCGACGAGGCACGGGCAACGGGCCGCGTCATCGGCCTACCCCGCTGGGCGGTGGAGATCATCCCGACCCTGACACCCGGCATCGCGGTCTGGGACGTCAACGGCAATGTCCAGGTCGTCAAACACCTGGTCACGGAGACCGAACGCGCCCTCGTCTTCACCGACCGGGCGATGACGGAGTCGTCCCGCGACCGCGACCTCCAACTGTCCGACGACGCCCTGAGAGCCGCCGAACTGGAGGCCGAGGAACGCGCGGCGGCCTTCGTCGAACAGCACCTCAACGACCTCGACGACTCCTCCGAGTCCACGGTGGCGTGACGACGATGAGACCGGACCAAAGCCGACAGCAGGAACGCGGAGTCTCCGACGGCCTGCTGGTCGGCCTGATCGGGTTCCTGCTCGGCCTGACGGCACTGGTCTGGACGGCGACAGGCCTCGCGGCCCTCCTCTCCCACGGCGCCTGGCCGCAGGGAGTCACGTTCATCCGCACCCCGGAGGCACTGCGCCACCTGATCACGGACCCACAGGACGTACCGGGCGCCTGGCCCCGGACACCGGCGGGCCAACTCTCCGGCTGGGGCCTGTTCTGGGGCCTGTTCATCAGCCAGTTGATGATCCTGTCGGTCCTGACGGTGTTCGTGGTGGGCACACTGGCCCGCTGGAAGGCAGTACGAGCAGCAAGAAGAGCAACTCCGGCACGTCACGAGATCCCGGTGCAACGGACGGATCGGCCACCGGTGGAGCTGGAGAAGGCAGCCGAGGAGGAAACTCCCCTGACTGAAGCGCCCAAGACGCCCACCTTGGAAACAAGCGGCAAGCGGATGGGTGGGCGGGAAACAATCCTTTTCGGCCCCAAAGACACCCGCACCCACCCCGCAACCGAGGCAATCCACAACGCACAGGGCGCGGCCCTGATCCTCACCTCAAACCCCACCCTGTGGCAGGAAACAAAGGACGCGAGGGCCAAACTCGGCCCCACCCTCCTCTACGACCCCACGCACCTGTGCGACACCCCGGCCCGCCTCCACTGGCCTCCCACCACAGGCTGCGAGGACAGACCCACTGCGGCGGAAAGAGCAATCGCTCTCCTCGCGCCCGTCCGCCCCACGGCGAAGATCGACCGAACAACGGCGGAAACCGCCGAGACCCTCCTCCGCAGCTACCTCCACGCGGCCGCGATAGACGCCCGCACGATCCGCCACGTACACCGCTGGTCCCAGGGCACCAACGTCCAGGAAGCCGTACGCATCCTCCGTACCCACCCCAAGGCGGCGCCCGGCGCCGCCGGCGAACTCGAAGCCGCCCTCACCGCGCACCCCGAACGCCGCGACATGGCCCAGGAGTTGACGAGCCGGGCGCTCGCCGCGCTCTCGACGGTGAACATCCGCGAGGCGTGCACGGCAAACCGAACTGATGCCCTTGTGCTGGATTCCTTCATCGCCGAAGGGGGCACGCTCTATGTGGTCGGTGAATCTATCGAGGACCCCAGGACGAACCCGGGTGCGATGCCTCTCCTGACGGCGCTGGCCGCAAGCGTGGTCGAGCGCGGCCGGCGCATGGCCGAACGGTCATCCTCCGGTCGCCTCGACCCACCAATGACACTCGTCCTGGACGACGTCGCGGCGGTCGCTCCTCTCCCCCAGCTCCCGGAACTCCTCACCACGGGAGCCGACCAGGGCATGCCGACCCTGGCCCTGCTCCGGTCAAGAGAACAACTCCGGGCGAGATGGCCGCACCACGACCTACAGGTGTGACTCCCGCTCCAACACGAACTCCAGCTCGGTGTCGCCCTCAGCCTCGGATCCATGGGAACCCTGGGAGCCGTGGTCCAACGACATGGTGACCCCACTGGGTACGAATCCCACGCGCCGATAGAACCGCTGCGCCCGCGCGTTGTCCTGATGCACTATCAACCGCACCCGATCGACGCCCGCGGACTCCCAGGCCCACTCCAGAGCCGCGTCGAAGAGCACATCAGTGAGCCCGCAGCCCCGGTGCTCCGGCAGCATGAACACCCCGACGATGTGCCCCTGCCGCTGTTCGACAGCGACACCGGACCAGTCGGTCGTCCCGGCCTCCTCGACAAGCACCACGAGCCCCCCGACCCACTCCCCGTCGGGCCCTTCGGCAATGATCTGCTGCGCACTGGTCGCCTCCTCGGCAACCCGCTGCACCCTCTCCTGCCAGAAGGAGTCAGGCCGGCCCACGGCCTCGTCGTACGTCTCAAGGAAGGCGATATCCGCGACGGGATCCCGCAGAGCGGCCAGCCGAAGCTCCTTGGCCGCACGCCACTCGTCCGCACGCACGGACCGCACCACAAAGCTACTCATGGACCCCACGGTAATACCCTTTGGAAAACAGAAAACCCCCGCACTGTAAAGTGCGGGGGTTTCCCTGTCAATCAATATTTGTTCGGCGGTGT
>NZ_LIQQ01000411.1 GCF_001418565.1 Streptomyces graminilatus
GCCCCCACCCCCTCAGATCCGCCGCCGAGCCTTCCGCGCCCTGCGCACCAACGCCGCCGTACCCAACAACGCCACAGTCGCCCCCGCGGCCCCAGCCGCAGTCGCGTCCTTCCGACCGAGCCGCCGCCCAGCCACCGTATGCCGCCCGGCAACCTCCTCGAGCAGCTCCGCGAGCACCTCCTCGTTGCTCCACCGAGGCCGCCACCCGGCATCATGCAGCCGGCTCCCGCTCACCACCCACGGGTACATCGTGTACGCCAGATCCCCGGCCGGGGACGGCGTGAGCCCGATCCGGTGCAGCCGTGCCGCCGCGCCCAGCGCGACAGCGGACGGCAGCTCCATGCGCCGGATGCCGCTGAGCTCCTCGACCTCCTCCTGCTCTAGCCACCCGTCGCACCCGACGGCCAGCTCCCCGTCGACCTTCTCCAGCACCGCGTACTCCAGCGCACTGCACAGATCCTCGACGTGACAGAACTGCCAGGCGGGCCGCGACCCGGCCACGACAAGCAGCCGAGGCGACTCGAAGTACCTGGTCAGAGCGGTGTCCGTACCCCCGACCAGCACCGCGGGCCGCACCACGGTCACATTGAGCCCGGGATGCGCCCGTGGCGCGCGCCGGGCGAGCCGCTCGATCTCCAGCAGGTCCCCGACCCCGGTCGCCTCGGCGGTCGCCCGCAGCTCGGCATCCTCCGACAGCGGCAGCTCGTTGTCGGGGAGCGCCCCGTAGACCATCGCGGACGTGCACAGCACGACCCGGTGCACCCCGGCCGCGGCGGCAGCCGTCAGCACGGTCTGCGTCCCGCGCACGTTGTACGCCGTCCGGGCCGCGCCGTCGGTCTCCAGGTCCAGATCGAGGGCCAGATGGACCACGACATCGGCGCCCCGCAGCTTCTCCGCGATGGCCGGATCCCGTACGTCGAGGATGTGCCACTGTGCCGCCGCGCACTCGCCTCTGCGCTCGTCGATGGCGACGACCTGCTTGATCTCCTCGGATGCGGCGAGCCGCTCGGTGAGCAGCGCCCCGATCCCGGTCGCGGCACCGGTGACCGCGACGACCGGACCGCGTACGGCCGGATTGGTTGAGGGGTTTCGCGCTGCGCGAACCTGCGGATCTGGGGAACTCACCGGCGTCTCCAGCGGTTGTCTTCAGTAAGGACGCGCGTGACGCGTACGTACCAGGTGACATCCATCCTGCCGCAGGCCAGACGTCGGCGGAGCACCGAGCCCCCAACCGGTCATGGTGTCTAGGCTGGGTGGTGTTGTCGGGCAGCCGCCGTCGAAAGAGCCGACGGCCTTACCAGCCGAGGAATCCCGTGAGTGACACCCCATTCGGTTTCGGCCTTCCGCCGGAGGAGCCGGAGAACGGCGACGAAGGCAAGCAGAAGGACCAGCAGGGCGGTGGTGGTCAGGGACCGTTCGGTTTCGGACTGCCCGGGTTCGGCGGTCCCGGAGGCGACAATCCGCTCGCAGCCATGTTCGGTTCCATGAACCCCAACGACCTGGGCGCCGCGTTCCAGCAGCTCGGTCAGATGCTCTCGTACGAGGGCGGTCCGGTGAACTGGGACATGGCCAAGCAGATCGCCCGCCAGACGGTCGCCCAGGGGACGTCCGACGGCGTCAAGGACTCCAGCATCGGTCCCGCCGAGCGCACGGCGGTCGAGGAGGCCGTCCGGCTGGCGGACCTCTGGCTGGACGACGCGACGTCGCTGCCGTCCGGCGCGGGCTCGGCCGTGGCGTGGAGCCGCGCGGAGTGGGTCGAGGCGACCCTGCCCGCCTGGAAGGAGCTGGTGGACCCGGTCGCCGAGCGCGTCGGCGCGGCCATGGGCGATGTCCTGCCCGAGGAGATGCAGGCCATGGCGGGCCCGCTGATCGGCATGATGCGCTCCATGGGCGGCGCCATGTTCGGCACGCAGATCGGGCAGGCGGTCGGGGTTCTCGCGGGCGAGGTCGTCGGCTCGACGGACATCGGTCTGCCGCTGGGCCCGGCGGGCCGGGCCGCGCTGCTGCCGGCGAACATCGAGGCGTTCGGCAAGGACCTGGGGGTGCCGCAGGAAGAGGTACGGCTGTATCTGGCCCTGCGTGAGGCCGCCCACCAGCGTCTGTTCGCCCATGTGCCGTGGCTGCGCTCGCACCTGTTCGGCGCGGTCGACGGCTACGCGCGCGGGATCAAGGTCGACACGGCCAAGCTGGAGGACGTGGTCGGCCAGTTCGACCCGCAGAACCCGGAGCAGTTGCAGGACGCGCTCCAGCAGGGCATGTTCCAGCCGGAGGACACCCTGGAGCAGAAGGTCGCCCTGGCCCGTCTGGAGACGGCCCTGGCCCTCGTGGAGGGCTGGGTGGACGCGGTGGTCCACGCGGCGGCGAAGCCCCGTCTGACGTCCGCGGACGCGCTGCGCGAGACACTGCGCCGCCGTCGTGCCTCGGGCGGCCCGGCCGAGCAGACGTTCGCCACCCTGATCGGCCTTGAGCTGCGCCCGCGCCGGCTGCGGGACGCCTCGCGTCTGTGGGCGTCGCTGACGGACGCGCGCGGTGTCGACGGCCGGGACGGCCTGTGGGCCCACCCGGACATGCTGCCGACGGCCTCCGACCTCGACGACCCGGACGGCTTCGTGCACCGCGAGCAGCTCGACTTCTCCGAGCTGGACAAGATGCTCGGCGAGGCGGCGGGCGGCTCCGCCGAGAAGCCGAACCTGAAGAAGGACGACAGCGAGGGCGACGACTCCGAGTGAGCCTGTACGACGACGCGGTCCTCGTGCTGAAGGGCTACGAGGACCAGGAAGAACTGCGCCAGGCCTACCTGGACCATCTCGGGGCTCACCCGGACGGCATGTGGAAGGCCTGCGGGGACGGGCACATCACCGCGAGCGCACTGGTGATCGACCCTGAACACGGCCGAGTACTGCTCACGCTCCACAAGAAGCTGCGGATGTGGCTCCAGATGGGCGGGCACTGCGAGCCGGAAGACCCTTCCGTGGCGGCGGCGGCACTGCGCGAGGCCACGGAGGAGTCCGGCGTCACAGGGCTGAGCCTGCTCCCGGGCGGCCCGGTGCGCCTCGACCGGCATCCGATCCCGGCGCCCTGCAACTGGCACTTCGACATCCAGTACGCGGTGGTGGCGCCCGCCGGGGCGACCCAGGCGATCAGCGACGAGTCCCTCGACCTGCGCTGGTTCGCGTACGACGAGGTCGCGGACGTGGCGGACGACTCGGTCGTACGACTGCTCGAAGCGACCCGCGCCAGACTGTGAACCGGTAAGGGGCGACCGCCCTTGGTGGTCGCCCCTTACAGGTTCCCGACCGGTGCGGCTAGCTCCAGACGTTGCCCTGGTTCTGCGACCGGACACCCTGCTGGCCCATCCCGTACTGCGCGGCGAGACCGGACCCGATCTGGGCGTTCTGCGGCGGCAGCAGTTCGCTGGGCTGGACCAGCGCGTAACCGCTGCCCATGAAGCTGAGCTCCCAGCCCTCACCGGTGTTGCCGCGCCGCCGCCACACGCCGGAGGTGTGCGTCTGGGCCTGCATCTGCACACGCAGGCCGGTCGACCAGGCGACGATCGCGTCGGCGTCGCAGTTGACGTACTTGTCCGGCGTCACCTGCATCATCAGCGGCGCGCCCGAGGTCATCAGGGCGACCTTGCCGCGCCCGGTGATGTTGAGCTGGTACTTCCCGGAACCGGAGATGCCGTACAGGCTGTCCACGGCGATGACCTCGTGGTGCAGTCCGGAGTCCATCGCCAGCACATAGCTGCTGTCGACCGTCAGCCCGTCCTGTTCCACGTCCACCACATGGATGTGCTGGGCGAGGTTGGCGAGATAGACCGTGCCCTGTCCGTGGCAGCGCATCAGGTCCAGGCCCTCGCCCGTGGCCGCGCGGGAGCGGCCCTGGTTGCTGCTCTGGTACTCGGCGTCGAACTCCATCAGGCCCTGGTAGGCGACCATCGTGCCCTTGCGGGCGAGGATGTCGTCGTGGCCCCCCAGGGTGACCCGGAGCATCTGCTTGTTCTGCAGACTCCAGCGTTCCTGGGTCTGCGAGTCGTTGTGCGCGAAAAGTGGGCTCTGCATGACGTTCTGGCTCCCCCTCAGCCCCGGAACCGGAGACGGTCGGTGCTGTCCTCGCTGGGCTGGACGACGACGATGCCCGTGCCGGAGAAGGCCATCTGGTAGGCCTCGCCGCTGCCCCGGCCGATGAGCGACTGCGCCTTGAAGCTGCGCTTGCCCTTCACCTTGAGGTTCGGGGACCAGGCGACGAGCGCGTCCGGGTCGACGTACGTCTCGTCGTCGCCGCCACCGCAGTCGACGACGATCGGCGTGCCCCGGGAGGTCAGGGCGACCCAGCCCTGCCCGGAGATCCTGGTGTTCCACAGTCCCTGCCCGGCGAACTTCGCCAGCCCCTTGACCCGCTCGACACCCCAGGTGAGGTGTGCGTCGAAGGCGAGCAGGTTGGTGGCGTTGACGGAGATGCCGTCGCCGTTGAGGTTGATCACGACCACGTTCGCGCCGTAGTCGGCGAGATAGAGCAGGCCGTCGCCCGAGCACTTCATCAGAGGTGCGCCCTCGCCGGTCATCCAGTCCCTGGCGATCTGGCGTACGGCGGGCGGGTTGGGCTCGTACTGGACGAAGCCTTCGTAGGCGACCATCGACCCCACGCGCGCGAGGAGGTCGTTTCCGGTCTGCATGGCGACCTTCAGCATGTGGTTGCCGTGGTTCTCCATGCGGGCGGTGACGGGTGCGGGAGCGTAGCCCGCGAGTGGCTGGTTCATGACGGGCTCCCTCAGACCTCGTACGGCTGGACGACGATGAAGTTGCCGGGTGCGCCTCTGAACTGGAGGTTGACGCTCTCCCCGGTGTCACCGGGGTAGGCGTTGCGGCGCATCCGTACCTGGCTGGAGACGACCACCTGGGAGGCGGCCGACCAGGCGACCACGGCGTTGCAGTCGGCGAACGTGGTGGGTGTGACGGGCAGGACGACGGGTGTGCCGTGGGTCTTCACAACGATGGTGCCGGTGCCCGTGAACTGCATGGTGAACAGAGCGCCGCCGGGGATGCCGTGTCCCTCGACGCGACGTACCTCGTACTGGAGGCTCTCGTCGAACGCGAGGACGTTCTCGGCGGACACGCAGATGCCGTCGCCCTGGAGTTCGATGGGGTGCAGCATCGTGGAGTTGTCGGCGAGGAACACCTGGCCCTGGCCGGTGCAGCGCATCAGCTGCATCTCCTGGCCGGTCGCGCTGCCCACGAGGCGGCCGGCGAATCCGGCGCCCTTGTAGCTGAAGTCGACCTTGCCCTGGTAGAGCACCATGCTGCCCTGCCGGGCCAGCACGGGCTGACCGCCCATGCCGAGGTCGACACGGATCAGCTTCTTGTTCTGCTGCGTCCAGCGCTGCCCGGTCGGCGTCTCCTTGAACTTCTGGAGCGCGGCCGTGACACCGGCGCCCTGTCCGGCACCCTGCGGTACGCCCTGGGGCACGCCGTAGGCGGCCTGCTGGCCGGGGACCTGCCCGTACGGGGGCTGCTGACCGTAGCCCGGAGGCGGGGTCGGCTGGCCGGGCGGGGCCCGGTCGCTTATACACCTCT
>NZ_LIQQ01000412.1 GCF_001418565.1 Streptomyces graminilatus
CCCCGGCCGGTCCCGGCGGCCGGTGCTGAGGCCGCCGGGACCGGCCGGGGATGATCTGGACCCGGGCTCAGGCCACCACCGCCGAACCCACCCTGTCCTGGAGGTAATCGACCAGGTCACCCACCGACGACAACTGCGGGAGCAGATCCTGCACGCTCATCGCCTCCAGGCCGTCCAGGCGTTCCTGGAGGCGGTCCTTCAGTTCCATGATCATTACCGAGTCGAAGCCGAGGTCCTCGTAGAGGAGGGAGAGCCGGGACACCTCGTCCGTGGCGTATCCGCCCACCTCGGCGACGGCCTCGATCACCGCGACGGCCACCGGGTCCTCCGTCGCGGCGGGCACGGCGGACAGGACGGCACCGCGTCCGGGCGCCGTCGGCTGCTCCGGCACGTGCGGCAGGTGCGGCACCGCCTTGTCCGCGCGGTCGGGCACCACGCCGATCTCCGCCGTGTGCGCGGCCCGTACCGGCGTACGGGTCCAGAAGCGGTGGGCGTCGGAGAAGGCGTAGGTGGCGAGCCGCTGCGGCTGCCGGTCCTCCTGCGCGTAGACCGCGTCCCAGCGGGGTTCGAGGCCGCTGCGGAAGAGTTCGGCCAGCGCCTCGGCGAAGGAGCTGCCGTCCGCGTCCTCTCCCGGCACCGGGGCCACCGAGTGCACCCCGGCCCCGGCCGCCGAGCGCAGGGCGCGCGCCATGCCGGTGAGCACCGGGCGGGGGCCGACCTCCACCAGGTGGGTCGGGCCCGCCTCCAGCAGCCGGGCCATCGCGTCGCCGAACAGCACGGGGGCGCTGATGTGCTCGGTCCAGTACTTGGCGTCCATCGGCTCGGCCTCCAGGAGGCGACCGCGCACGGTGGAGTACACCGGGAGCTTCGGGATGCCGCCGCCGATGTCGTCCGCCAGCGCGGCGAATCGTTCCAGCAGCGGCTCCATCAGGGGGGAGTGGAAGGCGTGCGAGACCTCCAGGCGGCGGGTCCTGACGCCCCGTCGGACCAGTTCTTCATCGATCCGGCCCAGGGCCGCCAGGTCCCCGGAAAGCACCGTCGCCCGGGGGCCGTTGACCGCGCCCACCCCGACCAGGGGCTCCGCGTCGACCAGTTCCGTCAGGTCGGTGAGCGGCGCCCGTACGGAGAGCATTCCGCCGCCCTCGGGCAGCGCCTCCATCATGGCGCCCCGGGCCGCGATCAGCCGGGCCGCCTGCTCCAGCGGGAAGACCCCGGCCAGCACGGCGGCGGCGTACTCACCGACGCTGTGGCCGAGCAACAGCGCGGCCGGTACGCCGAGTTCGGTCAGGCTCGACGCCAGGGCGTACTCGACGGCGAACAGGGCGGGCTGGGTCCAGCCGGTGCGGTGCACGGCCTCGTCGCCGGAGAGCAGCAGGTCGCGCACCGAGCCGCCGACATGCGGGGCGAGTGCCTCGTCGGCCTCGTTGAGGAACCGCCGGTACAGCGGCGACTGGAGGTAGAGGCGTGAGGTCATCGCCGGGTACTGCGAACCCTGGCCGGTGAACAGCAGCGCCACCTGCGGCTTCCCCGCCGGGTTGCCGACAAGCCTGGCCAGCAGGTCGTCGTCGGCGGCGGTCTCCCGCAGCGCCGCCGCCAGTTCGCCGGTGTCCTTGGCGGGCAGGGCGAAGCGGTAGCGGTGCCCTGTCTTGGTCCGGTTGCTGCTCCAGCACAGTGGGCCCGCCGGCACCCGGCGCTTCTCCAACGCCTCGGCCTGGACCAGCAGATTGCGGCGCAGCGCGGCCGTAGAGGGCGCCGTGAGGGTGAAGACCCCGGCGCCCAGTCCCGTGGCGCCGGTGGTGGAGGTGCCGGTGTGCTCGTCCGCCGGGTCGGTCGCCCCGGGTCGGGCGGCGTACGGCGGCGCGGACTCCAGGACCGCGTGGGCGTTCGTACCGCCCATCCCGAAGCTGCTCAGCCCGCCGATCGTCGACCCGGCGCGCAGCCGCAGCGGTGCCTTGAGGAGCCGTATCCCCTGCTTGGCCAGTTTCAGCGCCGGGTTCTCCTTGGCGGCGAACCGGCTGGCCGGGACCGTCTTGTGATGCAGTGACAGCGCGACCTTGATGAGCCCCGCGATGCCCGCCGCGCCTTCGGCGTGCCCGATGTTGCCCTTGACCGAGCCGAGCGCCAGCGGGCGTCCGGAGCGGCCGGCGTGCAGGTGGCCGAGGGCCTTGATCTCGATCATGTCGCCCAGGACGGTGCCGGTGCCGTGGCCCTCGGTGAAGGTCACGTCGGACGGCTCCACACCGGCCCGGCGGTACGCGGCGGCCAGCACCTCCTGCTGCGACCAGCGGTTGGGCGCGGTGATGCCGTTGCTGCGCCCGTCCTGGTTGACGGCGGTGCCCCGGATGACCGCGTACACCTGCTGGCCGTCGGCGATCGCGTCCTCCAGCCGGCGCAGCACCACCGCGCCGACCCCCTCGCCCCGGCCGATGCCGTCGGCCTCGGAGCTGAAGGGCTTGCAGCGGCCGTCGGGGGCGGACAGCCCGGCCTGGGTGTAGAAGATGCCGAGCGCGGGCGTAAGCGCCACGTTGACGCCCGCGGCGATCGCCGTGTCGCACTCCCCGGCCAGCAGGGCGTTGCAGGCCAGGTGGACGGCGACGAGGGACGAGGAGCAGGCGGTGTCCACCGCGAGGCTCGGGCCCTTCAGGTCGAGGTGGTAGGAGATCCGGTTGGCGGTCATGCAGTAGCCGTTGCCGGAGCCGAGCTGCGGGGTGACCTTGGCGTAGTCGGTCATGTGCAGGTGGGCCCACTCGTTGCCCATGATGCCGACGAACACCCCGGTGTCGGTGCCGGCCAGCTTCTGCGGGGCGACGCCCGCGTCCTCGACGGCCCGCCAGGCGCACTGGAGCAGCAGCCGCTGCTGCGGGTCCATGGCCGCCGCCTCGCGCGGGGACACGGTGAAGAACTCGTTGTCGAAGGCGTCCGGGTCGGCGATGAAGCCGCCCTCGGTGGTGTTGGAGTGTCCTTCGTCGCCGGTACGGGAGTGGAAGTCACGGGCGTTCCAGCGGTCCCCGGGCACCTTCCGCACCCCGTCGCCGGAACGCATCAGCATGTCCCAGTAGGCGGCCGGATCGGGCGCCCCTGGGAATCGGCAGTCGATGCCGACTATCGCGACGGGCCTCATCGATTCTCGCCCTCCATCGCCCGCAGTTCCTCCACCAGGTGCTGGGCCAGCGCTTCGACGGTCGGGTAGTCCCAGGCGACGGTGGGTTCGAGGACGAGGTCGAAGTCCTCCTCGATGTCGCCGCACAGGCTCAGCGCTGCGACCGAGTCCAGCCCGTACTCGGCCAGCGGCACGGTGGGCGCGATCTCGGACGGCGTCCGCCTGAGGTACAGGGCGATCCGGTCGGCGAGCCAGTTGCTCAGCGACTCGACGGTGTGTGCGGTGTGCTCGGTGTTGACGGTGCGGTCGGTCGCGGGAACAGACATGCGAAAACTCCTCGGTGAAGGCGCGTCGGGTCCGGTCGGCCGGCGGGTCAGCCGGCCAGCGGGGTGTCGTAGAGGTCGTAGCTGCGGCGTTCGTGGAAGCGTCGGAGCACTTCCTCGTGCACCCGGCCCTCGCACCCGGGCGGCAGGTCGGCCGGGCGCTGCCCGAGCCGGCGGGCCAGCCGGTGCAGTGCGGCGGCCACCCAGGCCGGGTCGGCCAGGAAGGGATCGCCGCCGCCCTGTGCCCCGCGCCAGACGCCCAGCACGGACGCCGCCGCGAGGAACACCGCGTAGCGGTCGGCCAGGGCGAAGCTCGCGGGGCTGGCGAGGGCCGTGCGGTCCTGCGGGGAGAGGTTCAGGCTGTCCTCCTGGAGCTGGCGCAGTTGGTCGAGCATCCGCATGACCAGGGCCTGCACCGCGAGTTCCTCGGGCGTACCGCTGGGCAGGGAGTCGGCGGCGGCGACCAGGGAGGCGCTCAGGCTGTCCCGGCCACTGGCCAGGGTGAGCCTGTCGAAGGGGATGCCGGGCAGCCCCTCGCGCGGGCGGAACAGGCTCTGCGGGGCCTCGTCGCCCTTGAACCAGGCGCGCCGGGCCAGCCGGGACAACTGCGGGATGATCGTGGCCTGGCAGGCCGCCGAGCCCGCGTGGCCGAGGCTGAGCACCGGCAGGTCGCGCACGTGCTTCTGGAAGAGACCGAACTCGCCCTCACGGACGTAGAACCGCGCGCCGAGCACGATCGACAGGTCGTACATGGTGTCGGTGAGCATCTTCGGCACCAGGTACTTGACCGCCGCCGCGTACACGCTGGTCTCGTCCGGCAGCAGATGCACCGCCCGGGTGCCGACCGTCGCCATGCTGTCGCAGATCAGCAGGTCGAGGAAGGCACCGGTGAGGGTGGAGGCGGCGTGCGGGATCTCCATCACCGGGCGCCGGTAGAGCTGGCGTCCGAGGGCGAACCGCACCACCGTGCGCAGGCTGGTGTCGAGGGCGCCGACGGCCATGCTGGGGATCGCGCTGCGGGTGATCTGGAAGGAGCGCAGCGCCAGTTCGACGCCCTGGCCGCGCGCGCCGAGCAGGGTGCTGTCGGGCACCGGGCAGTCGGCGAAGTCCAGCCCGGTCAGCCGGCAGCCGCGTACGCCGACGGCGTTGTAGCGGGGCAGGACCGCGAACCGCTCCGCGTCGAGCTGGTCGCGTTCGATCAGCAGGACCGAGTGGCTGCGGCTGCCCGGACTCTCGTCCGTACGGCTGAACAGGGCGAAGGCGTCGGCCCGGTCCGCGTTGTTGATGACCTCCTTGCGGCCGTTGAGCCGGAAGCCGCCGGGCACGGGGTCGGCCCGGAACTCGTTGCGCACGAAGTCGTTGCCGTGCGGCAGCTCGTGATAGGCGACGGAGATCTTGGAGCCGCCCAGCAGCAGGTCTGCGGTCCGCCGCCGCTGCTCGTCGCTCCCGGCCGTCCACACGTTGGCGGCGGCCATGAAGGACGTGATGCCGTAGCCGAGCCCGAGCGCCACATCGCGCCGGAACACCTGCCGCATCACGCGTACGAGCGTGTCGAGCCGGTCCAGCCGCCCGCCGAGGGCGGTGGGCACGAACTCGGCGTTGAGAACGACCTCGTCGAGAAGCCGCTCCCCTTCGGCGGGCAGTTCCCCCGCCTCGTCGGCGGCCAGCAGCCCGGCGGCACCGAGCGGATTCCCGGGCTCCTGCGGATCCCCGAACCGCTCCTCCAGCTCGGCGATCCTGGCCTGGACCTCACTCTCCCGGTCGCCGGCAAGTGCGGTAGCAGTAGCGGTAGCGGTTGCGGTTGCGGTTCCGGCCGGAGCTGCCTCGCCGGGCAGCCCCTGGACCTCGGGATCACTCAGCATGACGTCCCCTCGGATGACCGGGTCCCGCCGACGGCGTCCCGGGTTTCGGTGTGTACGTGCGCTCCGGCGCCGCCAGGTGACTCGGACCGTGGATCCGCGTCGCCGGACGCCCCCGTCGGCCGGTCGGCCCGGCTGTGCAGGGCGAACGGGAACAGGGAGAACAGTTCGCCCGCGTCCCGGGTGGCCCGGAGCCGGTCCAGCAGGGGGCCGTAGGCGTCGGGATCGCCCCCGTCCGGCTCGCCCAGGCGTACGAGCAGCCGGTCGAGTACGGGCCACAGCCAGACCCCGTCGCGCCACAGGGCGCCGGTGCGGCCCGTGGTCGCCGACTCGTGGTTGTGGGCCCACAGGCCGAGGGCGGCGGCGCCGGCCAGACACAGGCTGTACTGCCGGGCCACGTCGAAGGCGGCCGGCGGAACATGGGTGACCACCGTGCGGTGGGCGTCCATCGCCTCGTGGACCCGGCCCGTCACGGCGAGCAGCCGTTCCGCCGCGCCCAGCGCGCCCTTGAGCTCCGGCCGCCCGGCGGCCTCCTCGCGCAGCGCCGCCACCGACTCGGGCAGCGTCGCCATGACACCGCTGCCGCGCCGGGCCACCAGGGACAGCCGCGCCGGGTCCAGCGGGGGCAGCGGCTCCGCGATGTCGAAGGCCCGTACGGCGCCGGCCGTGTCGCCCGTGCCCCGCAGCCAGCCCTTGGACAGTGAACGGAACTGGTTGACCAGGGAGTTGAGGTTGACCAGGGTGTTGCCGTCGAAGAGGCCGACGATGCGGTGGTCGCGGTCGACCTTCTGGAACATGCCCCGGGCGTGGACGTCCTTCAGGAAGGCCCGCGCCCCGAGCAGCCGGGTCAGCTCACTGATCACACCCTCGGTGCCGGTGGGCACCAGGTACTTGGTGGCCGCCGCGACCACGCTCAGCTCGTCGGGGACGGTGTGCACGGTCCGGGCGGCGACGGTGGCCAGCGCCTCCCCCGCCAGTACGTCCGCCGCCGCCGAGGCGAGTACGTGCCGCGCCTGCGGCAGGTCGACGAGCCGCCGCCCGAACAGCTCGCGCCGCTCGACGAAGTCCACGGCGATGTTCAGCGCGTGGTCGGCCGCGCCCAGCGACAGCGAGGCGCACATGGTGCGGGTGAGCTGGAGGGCCTTGAGCACGGTCTCGACGCCGCCGCCCTCCCCGCCGACCGCCGCGTCCGCCGGCACGGGGGCGCCGTCGAAGGTGATGCCGCTGATGTCGGCGCCCCGGATGCCGTGGGTGCGGATCTTGTCCAGGCAGCGGTAGTCGTCGCCCTCGGCCATCGTCCGCTTGTCGACGAGCAGCACGGTGAAGCCGCGCGGCCCGCCGTCCTCGCCGGTACGGGTGAGCACCGAGAGGAGGCTGCCCCGGGTGGCGTTGTTGATCAGCCACTTCTCACCGCTGAGCCGCCAGCCGCCCGCCCCGTCGGCCTCGCCCCGTACGTCCCCGGCGAGCAGGTCGCTGCCGTGGGCGCGCTCGGTGAGGGCCAGCGAGACCGGGGTCCCGGCCCGGATGTCGGCGGCGAGCCGGGCGGCCTGCTCGGCGGTGCCGGCGATCCAGACGCAGACCCCGCCCAGATAGGTCTTGCCGTGGCCGACGGCGACGGTCAGATCGCGCCGGGCCACCACCCGCATGACCTGCATGACGGTCTCGTAGTCGGTGAGCCTGCCGCCGTGCTCGGCCGGGATGTAGAACTCCTGGAGTCCCCAGCCCTCCAGCAGCCGGCAGATGTCGGCGGGGAACTCCTCGGTCTCGTCGAGTTCCAGACTGCGGGCGTGGGAGAAGACGGTGCCGGGGTCCTCCGGGTCGCCGAGCAGGGACTCCAGCTCCTGCGCGACGAGATAGGGGGGATGCTCCATGGCTCAGCCACCCACCGGAGCCATGGCCGGGTCGGCGGCCCGCGTGCCCTGTACGTCCGTGCCCGCCGCGTCCGTGCCTGCCGGGTCCGCGTCGGCGCCGATGAGCGTGCGCACCGCCGGGTCGAGCACCGAGTGCAGCGCGGTGACCTCGCCCTGGAGGAACAGCTTGCGCATCAGGGTGCGCTGGATCTTGCCGCTGGTGGTCCGGCGCACGGTGCCGGGCCGGACCAGCAGGACGTTGCCCGCCGGGACGGCGAACTCCATGCCGATGTGCCGCTGGATCTGGGTGGCGACGCTCTTCAGGTCGTCGCCCGCCGCCGCGGCCCGGATCTCGTGGATCACCACCAGGTACTCCTGGCCGCCGGTGTCCACCGCGAAGACGGCGCCGGAGGAGATAGCAGGGTTCAAATCACGGACGGCGCTCTCCACGTCGTACGGGTAGATGTTGCGGCCGTTGATGAGGACCATCTCCTTGAGACGGCCGGTGACGAACAGCTCCCCGCCGCCCATGACACCCATGTCACCGGTGCGCAGCCAGGCGCCCAGCTCCTCCTGGCCGGCGATCCGGGCGCCGAAGATCTCGGCGTTCACCTCGGGCCGCTCCCAGTAGCCGGAGGCCACGGAGGCGCCGCGCACCCAGATCTCCCCGACCTTGCCCTCGGGCCGCTCGGCGAGCGTCTCGGGGTCGACGATCCGCACCTCGAAGTCCTCGGACAGCGCGACCCCGCTGCTGACCAGGGTCCGCCGCGAGGCACCCAGGAACGGGCCCTCCAGGGTGCCCTGTTCGAGGCCGGCCGCGTCCACCTCGCGCAGCAGCGCGCCGCGCGTCTTGGGGGTGCCGGTGACCAGCAGGGTCGTCTCGGCCATGCCGTAGCAGGGGAACATGGTCTCCGGCTTGAACCCGTACGGCCCGAAGCGCTCGGTGAACGCCTTCAGGGTCTCGGCCCGGACGGGCTCGGCGCCGTTGCAGGCGGTCCGCCACGAGGACAGGTCCAGGCCCTCCAACTGCGCGTCGGTGACGCGGCGCACGCACAGGTCGTACGCGAAGTTGGGGCCGCCGCTGGCGTTCACGCCGTACTCGCTGACCAGCTCCAGCCAGCGGGCCGGCTTGCGCAGGAACGACACCGGGGGAATGAGCACGCTGGTGGTGCCCAGCCACAGCGGCTGGAGGATGTGCCCGATCAGGCCCATGTCGTGGTAGAAGGGCAGCCAGCCGCCGACCATCGTGTCAGGGGTGTTGCCGGTGGAGCGGGCGATGGCCGCCTCGTTGGCGAGCAGATTGCCGTGCGAGACCATCACGCCCTTGGGGGCGCTGGTGGATCCCGAGGTGTACTGAAGGAAGGCCAGGTGCTCCGGGCCGAGCCGCGGGTCGGTCCACCTGCTCGTGTCACCGACCGTGCCCTGGTCGGTGGGCAGGCAGACCACGTCCGAGAAGCCCTCGGCCGCCAGCCACGCCTCCACCTCCGGCGCGTGCTCGCCGAGGGTCAGCACGGCACCCACGCGGGCGTCGCGGACGATCCCGGACACGCGCCGGAAGTGCTGGCCCTGCTCGGAGGGCAGCGGCGCCGGCACCGCGACGGCGCCCGCGTAGAGGCAGCCCACGAACGCCTTCACGAACTCCAGGCCCGAGGGGTAGAGCAGCAGGACCTGACGTCCCGCCAGGCCCCGGTCCTGCAGCCAGGACGCGATGTCCTTGGCCTCGCGGTCCAGTTCCCGGTACGACAGCCGCTCGGGCACCTTGCCCCGGACTCCGTCCGCGAGGAACACGAACGCGTCAGCGTCGCCCCGTTCGTCCGACCGCGTCAGCACGAGCTCCGCGAATGAACCGAATTCCGCCACTGTCTTTCCCCTCGCCTCGAAGCGACTCATATCGCGTGAAACCGAATTGGCTCGATCGGCCGGATGGGCCTGATGGGCCGGATTGACTGGCTGAACCGGCAGAACCGGCCGACCGGCTGTCCGCCGGACCTGTCCCGCCGATCGTCGGCTCCGTCTCTAAAGCCCCTCTTGCGGCGGGTGTCAGAGGGGGTTCGGCCGGTGCCGGAGGGACACGGCCGGTGCGGGAGGGGCACGGCCGGGGCCGGAGGGGCTCGGCGGTGCCGGA
>NZ_LIQQ01000413.1 GCF_001418565.1 Streptomyces graminilatus
CGCGACCGGGGTGTCGCCGTCCACCTCTTCGGCGACCTGCTCGTCGAGGCGCTGGCGGTCCCGGCCGCCCGCACCCTCGTACTCGACCGCGTCTTCGACGAGAAGGAGTACGGGCCGCTGGCCACCGACCATCTCCGGGCCGCCTTCGAGAACCTGCCCGCCGCCGAACTGGCCGAACTGCTCATCGGCGGTATCACCAAGCGCGAGTTCCTGGCCGCGCACGCGGAACCGGCCTCGGTCCGCTTCCACGTCATGGACCTGGACGACTTCCTCCTCGGCCCCCTCCCCAACCATCTCTTCACCCGCGACACCTCGGCCTGGATCTACGACGGCGTCTCCATCAACGCGATGCGCTGGCCGGCGCGGCAGCGGGAGACCGTGCACTTCGAGGCGATCTACCGGCACCACCCGCTCTTCCGTGACGAAACCTTCCACCTCTGGTCGGAGGGCCAGGTGGACTACCCCTCCACCATCGAAGGCGGGGACGTCCTCGTCATCGGCAACGGCGCCGTACTCATCGGCATGAGCGAGCGCACCACACCCCAGGCGGTCGAGATGCTCGCGCACAAGCTCTTCGCCGCCGGTTCGGCCCGGACGATCGTGGCCCTCGACATGCCCAAGCGGCGCGCGTTCATGCACCTCGACACCGTGATGACGATGGTCGACGGCGACACCTTCACCCAGTACGCGGGGCTCGGCATGCTCCGCTCGTACACCATCGAACCGGGCGCCGGGGACAAGGAGTTGAAGGTCACCGACCATCCGCCGGAGCACATGCACCGGGCGATCGCCGCCGCGCTCGGGCTGAGCGGGATCCGCGTCCTGACCGCGACCCAGGACGTGCACGCGGCCGAGCGTGAGCAGTGGGACGACGGCTGCAACGTCCTCGCCGTCGAGCCGGGTGTGGTCGTCGCGTACGAACGCAACGCGACCACGAACACGCATCTGCGCAAGCAGGGCCTTGAGGTGGTGGAGATCCCGGGCAGTGAGCTGGGGCGGGGGAGGGGTGGCCCGCGCTGTATGAGCTGCCCTGTGCAGCGGGATGCGGTGATTTAGCGGGATGCGGTGATTTGGGGAGGGGCGGGTGCCGGGTGGCGATGGCTCGAAAGGGTGACCGCATAGAAATGTAGGGAGTCGTATAGACTTCCAATCGTCTATGTCCCGCATGCCGTGCCCGACTATCCCGATTATTTGGAGTGCCCCCCATGGCGACTGTCCCGACCGCCCTTGCCGGGCGTCACTTCCTCAAGGAGCTGGACTTCACCGGCGAGGNNNNTACGCGCTGCGCGTTCGAGGTGGCGGCGGCCGATCAGGGTGCCTCCACGACGTACCTCGACCCGTCGAGCTCGCAGATGGGGCACAAGGAGTCCGTGAAGGACACCGCGCGGGTGCTCGGGCGGATGTTCGACGGGATCGAGTTCCGGGGCGACAGTCAGGCGTCGGTGGAGGAGCTGGCCGCGTATGCGGGCGTGCCGGTGTTCAACGGTCTGACCGACGACTGGCACCCCACCCAGATGCTCGCCGACGTGCTGACGATGACCGAGCACAGCGGCGGCAAGCCACTGACGGAGATCGCCTTCGCCTACCTCGGCGACGCGCGCTTCAACATGGGCAACTCGTATCTGGTCACCGGCGCGCTGCTCGGCATGGACGTACGGATCGTCGCGCCGCGGGCCTACTGGCCCGCCGAGGACATCGTCGCCACCGCGCGGAAGCTGGCGGAGGCGAGCGGGGCGCGGGTGACGCTCACCGAGGATGTGCCGGAGGGTGTGCGGGGGGTCGACTTCGTCGCCACCGATGTGTGGGTGTCGATGGGGGAGCCGAAGGCGGTGTGGGGCGAGCGGATCGCCGCGCTGGCTTCGTACGCGGTGACGATGGATGTGCTGCGGGCGACGGGGAACGCGGATGTGAAGTTCCTGCACTGTCTGCCGGCGTTCCATGATCTTGGGACGAAGGTGGGGCGGGAGATGTTCGAGACGTACGGGTTGTCGTCGCTGGAGGTGACCGACGAGGTGTTCGAGTCCGGGCACTCGGTGGTGTTCGACGAGGCGGAGAACCGGATGCACACGATCAAGGCGGTACTGGTCGCTTCGCTGGGCTGAGGCTGGGTTTCCCGCGCCCCCGCCGCCCTTTCCC
>NZ_LIQQ01000414.1 GCF_001418565.1 Streptomyces graminilatus
AGGACGTGTTCTCGCTCGGCGCCGCCGCCGAGCGAGAACACGTCCTTGACGATGCTCAGGTCGAAGCTGGCGCTGACGCTGACACTGTGGCTGACGCTGCTGCTGGTCGACAGACTCTGGGTGATCTGCTGACCGGCCTCGACGGCGTTGCCGCAGTTGATGATCAGGTCGGAGGCGTCGGTCGGGGCGCCCACCGAGGTCTTCACGCTGGTCACCGGGTATTCACAGTGCGCGGAGACGCGGGCGATGGGCGGTGAGCCGGCGGTGGTCTGGCCGATGTCGCCGACGCCGTTGGTCGAGTCCGGCGTCACCTCGCCGTTGTCCAGGTTGATGAAGACGAACTTGACGTCCTCGAACGGCCGGGCCGAGGTCGGACCGGGGCAGAGGCCCGCCATCAACTTGTCGGTGTCGAAGGTCTCTACGCCCTTGAGCTCGAACGGTGTGGAGGCCGGCGCGGGCACGAGCGCCGCCATCGCGGCGGGAACGGCGATCACGCCTCCCGCGAGGGCGATGACCGAGCCGAGGCCGATGGCGATGGTCCTGGAACGTTTCTTCTTGCGCGCGTGCCCTGTTGTCATGGTCTTGCCGTCCTTGGGTGAAGCCGTGCGGGTGGCTTGTCCCGCCCATCCTCATCACGAGCGAGACCATGCCAACAGGGTCAAACATCCCTACTCATGGGTTTCCCTTGGGAATCCCATTACCCTGCGTATGGCCTGTTCCGACCGGACCTCACAGCTTCAGAGCGGGTTGAGGCGGGCCTTCAGCAGGCAGAACTCATTGCCCTCGGGGTCGGCCAGGACATGCCACTGCTCCTCCCCCGTCTGACCGATGTCGGCCGGGCGCGCGCCGAGCTTCAGGAGGCGTTCGAGTTCGGCGTCCTGGTCCCGGTCGGTGGCGTTGACGTCGATGTGCAGCCGGGTCTTGCCCGGTTCCGGCTCGTCCCTGCGGCTGAGGATGATCGTCGGCTGCGGACCGCCGAACCCTTCGCGCGGCCCGATCTCGAACATGTCGTCGCCCTCGCGATCGAGCACGACGAAGTCCAGAACCTCGCACCAGAACCGCGCCAGCACCTCGGGTTCGCGGCAACCGAGAACCAGCTCACTGATACGACACGCCATTGACAAACCTTCTCTCGACCTGGGAACCAACGGGGAGGTCACACGCGAACCTCGTGTCCTCCCAGCGGTGAAAACAACCCAGCGACCGTATCGGACGGGGCGAGCCCGGGCGGACGATTTCGGAGCCGCCGCCGGCACTTAACAAGTTCCGGGAGCCGCTTGGGTGTTGCATGATCGAAGGGTGCTGATCGCGCTGGAGGAGGTCGCAACGTATTCCGAAGGTGACGCACGCTCACCTGCCGCGTGAGCATGGCTCCCGCCGCCTCGGCGGGCCTGTCCCGACGCCACCCGCCACGCAGAAGGAGCGTCAATGCTGACTTCCCATTTCTCCCACACCGACTGGTGGATCGCCGCGATCGTGGCCGGTCTCGCCCTGGCGCTGGCGATGCAGTCCCTGATCCCCGAGAGGAGGCACAAGTGGAAGGCGCTGCTGCCGCCCATAGCCGCGGGGGCGTTCACAGGCCTGAGCACGAACCCGGACGACGGCGAGAACATGGCGCTGATGCTGTTCACGGCGACGGCACTCGGCCTGGCGATCACCCGGGTCATCTACACCCGATTCGTCAGACGCATGATGGAACAGATACGCGCGGGACAGCCTGTCGAGAGGGCAACGCCCAAGCAGACCGCGATCTTTCTCCTCACCTTCGCAGCCGTCGTGGCGGCGATAGTCGCCACCCTTTGAAAGCCCCACCACCCTCCCTCCCAACTGCCCACGTACATCCCATGTCTGGCTCGCCGTCAGGGCAGGGATCGGACATTCATCCGCCAAAGTGCACGGATTTATGTCGCGGGGCTGGACACCGGCAATGGTCGTCCCCGTTAATCCACCCCATGTATCAGTGGAGTGGAGCGGGCCGACGGGTCCGGGGACCTGTGGCCCCTCGGGCCGACAGCTCCGCTGTGCGGCGACACCCACGTACGCGGCGACGGCCGCCACCCGTGCCGCTCTCCCGTCACCGAAAGGGTGCACTATGTCTCCCTCCGTCAGCAGACGGCGCCTCCTGCAAGTTGCCGGGGCCACCGCCGTCGCCTCTGCCGCCGGGCCCCTCGTCGGCAGTTCTCCCGCGTTAGCGGCCACAGCCCTGGCCGTACCCCCGGCCAGAGCCGACATAGGGGTCTCCGCGCACCCCTTCGACCTCGGGCAGGTTCGGCTCACCACGAGCCGGTGGCTGGAGAACCAGGACCGTACGCGGAACTATCTGCGGTTCGTCGATGTCGACCGGCTGCTGTACAACTTCCGCGCCAACCACCGCCTGTCCACCAACGGCGCGGCGACGAACGGCGGTTGGGATGATCCGACGTTCCCCTTCCGCTCGCACGTCCAAGGGCATTTCCTCACCGCATGGGCCCAGTCGTACGCCGTGACCGGGGACACCGTCTGCCGGGACAAGGCGACGAGCATGGTCGCCGAGCTGGCCAAGTGCCAGGCCAACAACAGCGCCGCCGGTTTCGGCGCCGGGTACCTCTCCGGCTTCCCCGAGTCCGACTTCACGGCACTTGAACAGCGGACGCTGTCCAACGGCAACGTGCCGTACTACACCATCCACAAGACCCTCACCGGTCTGCTGGACGTGTGGCGCCACATCGGCAGCACGCAGGCCCGGGACGTACTGCTCGCCCTCGCGGGATGGGTCGACCGGCGTACCGCCCGGCTGAGCGGCCAGCAGATGCAGGCCATGCTGGGAACCGAGTTCGGCGGCATGAACGCCGTACTGGCCGATCTCTACCAGCAGACCGGCGACGCGAAGTGGCTCACCGTCGCCCAACGGTTCGACCACGCCTCGGTGTTCGACCCGCTGGCGTCGAACCAGGACCGGCTCAACGGGCTGCACGCCAACACCCAGGTGCCCAAGTGGATCGGGGCCGCACGCGAGTTCAAGGCCACCGGCACCACCCGCTACCGGGACATCGCCACCAACGCCTGGAACATCTGCGTCGGCACCCACACGTACGCCATCGGCGGCAACAGCCAGGCCGAGCACTTCCGCGCCCCGGGCGCCATCGCCGGCTATCTGAACCAGGACACGTGCGAGAGCTGCAACACCTTCAACATGCTCACCCTCACGCGGGAGTTGTTCGCGCTGGACCCGAACCGGGTGGCGCTGGTCGACTACTACGAGCAGGCCTGGCTGAACCAGATGATCGGCCAGCAGAACCCGGCCGACAGCCACGGCCACGTCACCTACTTCACCCCGCTCAACCCGGGCGGCCGACGCGGTGTGGGCCCGGCGTGGGGCGGCGGCACCTGGAGCACCGACTACGGCACGTTCTGGTGCTGCCAGGGCACGGGCCTGGAGATGCACACCAGGCTGATGGACTCCATCTACTTCCGCACCGACAACACGCTGATCGTGAACCTGTTCGTGCCCTCGGTGCTCAACTGGTCGGAGCGCGGAATCACGGTCACCCAGACCACGTCGTACCCGGACAGCGACACCACGACCCTCCAGGTCACCGGCAACGTCAGCGGCACGTGGGCGATGCGCGTCCGTATCCCGGGCTGGACCACCGGGGCGACGGTCAGCGTCAACGGCGTCGCGCAGAACATCGCCACCACGCCCGGCAGTTACGCCACCCTGAGCCGCTCATGGACCTCCGGCGACACCGTCACCGTCCGCCTGCCGATGCGGATCGTCATGCGGGCGGCCAACGACAACGCGAACGTCGCCGCGATCACGTACGGGCCGGTGGTGCTGTCCGGCAACTACGGCAACTCCTCGCTCAGTTCCCTCCCGTCGCTGAACGTGTCCTCGATCGCGCGGACCAGCACCAGCTCGCTCGCCTTCACCGCCACCGCGAACGGATCGACGGTCAACCTGGGCCCGTTCCACAACGCGCACGGCCACAACTACACCGTCTACTGGAACACCGGCGGCGGCACGGGCACCGCCACCGTCCGGCTCGCCAACGTGGGCAGCGGTCTCGTACTGGGTGTCCAGGACATGTCCACGGCCGACGGTGGCCGCGCCCTGCAGTGGTCCGACTCGGGCACCGCCGACCACAACTGGCAGATGATCACCGACGGGAACGGGTTCCGCTTCCGCAACGCCAACAGCGGCAAGGTGCTCGGCGTCCAGGACATGTCCACGGCGGACGGCGCGACCGTCCTCCAGTGGTCGGACAACGGCACCGCCGACCACGTCTGGACCCTGCTCGACCAGGGGGACGGGACCTACAAGATCCGCAACTCGCACAGCGGCAAGCTGCTCGCCATCGCGAACAACTCCACCGCTGTCGGCGCGTTCGCGGTCCAGGACTCGGACAACGGCACGGCCGACAACCGCTGGCACGTCCTGTCCAACTAACCTTCCCGCAACGGCGGCCAGGCGTCTCCCCAGTCCGCGTCCCGGGCGGCCCGGTAGAGGGTCCCGTGCCGCTTCGTGACCGTTTCCCGGCGCAGCGAGGGCTCCGGTTCCGGCTCGCACAGGTCCAGGAGCACCTGGCCCTTGCGGATCTGCGGCCTGCGTACGACGCGGGCCAGGGCCGGGGTCACCGGGAAGCGGGTGGCGGCGACGTAGCTGAACTTCTCGTCCTCGTACGGGAGGGAGCCTCCCTTCACCTTGCGGTGGAGGGAGGAACGGCTGACCCGGGCGGAGAAGTGGCACCAGTCCTCGCCGGGGACGATCGGGCAGGCGGCGCTGTGCGGGCAGGGGGCGGCGATGTGGAAGCCGGCGCGTACGAGCTGGTCGCGGGCCTCGATGACGCGGAGGTAGCCGCCGGGGGTGCCGGGTTCGATGACGACGACGGTCTGGGCGGCGCCGGCCGCGCTGTCCACGACGGAGGTGCGGTCGGCGTCGGTCAGCTCGCCGAGGACGTAGGAGATGGTGACGAGATCACTGCTCTCGATTTTGAGCGCCGCTCCGATACGAGAGCGCTGCCACTCCGCGTCCTTCAGCTCCGGGTTGGCGGCGGCGATCTCCCGCCCGAGGGCGAGCGCCGGCTCGGCCCAGTCGAGCACGGTGACGGGCCGCGTGCCTCCCCACACGGCGTTGACCGCCCAGGTCGCGGCCCCCGTCCCACCCCCGACGTCGACATGACTGCCGGGCACCCAGCCGGGCGCGGCGTCGGCGAGGGCGTCCAGCGCCGAGCACACCGCCTCGAAGGTGGCCGGCATCCGGTACGCGGCATACGCGGCCACATCGGACCGGTCCCGCAGCACGGGCGTATCGGTCGGCGTCCGCCCCCGGTAGTTGGCGATCAGCCGCTCGACAGCCTGAGCGGCGGCCTTCGGCGGCAGCCCGTCGAGCAGACCGGCGAGGG
>NZ_LIQQ01000415.1 GCF_001418565.1 Streptomyces graminilatus
ACCCCACCCCACCCCACCCCACACGACACGACACGAATCCAGGACACCCGCCATGCCGCGACGCAGCACTTCAAGCCGGACGGGAAGCCGGACGGGAAGCCAGCCGGGAGACCCGTCGGACAGCCGGACCGGCAGTCAGGCCGGCAGTCGGACCGGAGGGTCGTCGGAACCCCGGAACCGGACCCCGCAGCCACTTCCCAGGCGGCGGCGCGGTCTTGGGGACATCGTCAAGGCGGTTCTCGCGTTCGTCGCCCTCGTGGGCCTGCTCGCCGGGGTGCCCTACGCGCTCGCCGTGGTCATCGGCTGGCCGTTCCCGGACGGGTCGCCGTCCCTGGACTGGCTGCGGGAAGAGATCACGGTCCACACCTTCCTCGGTGTGCTCGGCGTCATCGTGTGGATCGCCTGGGCCCAGTTCACCGCGTGCGTGCTCGTCGAGGTGAAGGCCGCGCTGTCCGGGGTCGGGATGCCGGGGAGGGTACCCGGGGCCGGGCCGAGCCAGTTGCTCGCGCGGCAACTCGTCGCCGCGCTGTTGCTCGTGGGCGCCACGGCCGCCTCCTTCACACCGGGGCTCTCGCAGCTCGGGCACTCCATGGAGGGGAACCAGCAGGGCGTCGTCGCCTCCGCACAGGCCACGCCCGGCGGTTCGCTGAGCGGGATGTTCGCGCAGCAGCAGGAGCAGGCGGCCAGTACCGCCGCCGCGCTCGGCCGGCAGGCCGCCGACGTGGCGAGGCACGCGGAGGCCGGGGGACCGTTGGCCAAGGCCGAGGACACCAAGTACTACCGGATCCAGCCTCCCGAGGGGCGCCACCACGACTCCCTCTGGGAGATAGCGCAACGCCACCTCGGCGACGGGCGCCGGTACGGCGAGATCTACCAGCTCAACAAGGACCGCGTACAGCCCGACGGTTCGCGGCTCTCCGAGGCCAGCCTCATCCGCCCCGGCTGGATCATGCAGATGCCCGGCGACGCCCGTGGCGGCGACCTCGTCGAGATGCCCACCACCGCCTCCGCCCCCGACGCCGGTTCCTCCGTCTCCCCGCAGGTCGCCCAGCAGATCAACCAGTACGCCCAGACCGGCGACCACGCCCAGGCAGCCGGCGGCGGTCAGCAGGGCGGCGGCACCGCCTCCCTCGACACCGACACCGACACCGACACCGGCCTGGACCCCGCCACTGACGCCGCGTCGGCCGCCGCCCTCCAGCCCCGGCTCCTCGACGGGCTCGGCGACGAGGCGTTCCTCGACGACAAGCTGACCCCGGCCGGTTCAACGGCCCAGCAGCGCACGGTAACTGTGGCGTTCCGCACGTCCAACGTGATCGTGACCATCGAGTACGTGGAGCAGCCGACGACCCTCGGCACCGTGCCGGACAGCAAGGAAATGCAGGACAGGGCCCAGAAACTGGCCTCGCTGCTCGCGGGTGCGTTCGACTAGGACACGGCCTCCGTGCCGTCGTACCGACCGTCCGCGAAGGGCGTGAAGCAGGACCGCACACCCCCCTCACCGCGTACCGTGGCCCCTCGGACCCGATCCGACCGCAGGAACCGAGAGTCACAGGAACCACAGCGCGATGAGTGAAGGAACCATGCACCGACCCGCACAGCGAGACCAGCGCAGCCGGAACACCGGAGTGACGACGAGGCGGACGCACCGCGCCCTCGCCACCCTGGCCGCCGTCCCCGTCCTCCTCCTGGCGGCCGTCGGCTGCTCCTCCGACTCGGGGTCCGGATCCGGCTCCGGATCCGGCTCGGCTTCGGGATCCGGTTCCGCCGGCAGTTCGACGCCCGGGACGGGTGCGGGCGCGGGTCCGACGGTGAGCACGTCGCCGACCGTGCAGGCGGCGGCGTACCAGAAGCTGCCGGAGCCGTGCGCGGTGCTGTCGGTGAACACGCTGAAGGATCTGGTCCCCAAGGGCGTGAAGTCGGGCAAGGAGGGGTCGTCCAACGACACCACCACGCGCGGCAGTTGCTCCTGGACGAGCCTCGTCAACAACGGCGTGAAGGGCTCCCAGTTCCGCTGGCTGAACGTGTCGCTGCTGCGCTTCGAGTCGACCGCGTCGCGCGGCTCGGGTGAAGAGCTGGCGCAGGAGTACTTCAAGAGCCAGGTGCAGGACGCCGAGTCGACGGACGGTGCGAAGAACACGAGCTCGAAGCCGGTGCCCGGGACGGGCGACGAGGCGACGTCCGTGCGCTACGACCTGAAGAAGAAGGAAGGCGCCTTCCGGCAGCAGACGGTGGTGGCCCGGGTCGAGAACGTCGTGGTGACCCTCGACTACAACGGCGCCGGACTCGCGGGCGAGAAGACCCCGAGCGCGGAGAGTCTGGCGACGGCCGCGGTGAAGGCCGCGAAGGAGGCCGTGGCGAACGTCTCGTCGGCGAACGGCGAGGGCGGCGCGGCCGGCGGAGTCGTCCCGGCCCCGACCAGTTCGCCCACCAATTCCCCCACCAATTCGCCCTCCGAGTCGGCGAGTTCACCGGCGAAGCCGAAGGCGTCCCCGTCCAGGGCCTCGTCCAAGGTGACCTCGGGGTCGGTGTCCAAGTCACGTTCGTCCACCTCCTCCCGTTCATCCGCGAAAAAGAACTGACCTTGTCCGGGCAATACGTACGTCGCACACATGTGCCACCCTGTTGCGCGCAACAACACGCACTGGGAGGGGAGTACGGGTGGCCGCGCCACTGCAGTTGACACGAATGCACCGGGTTCTCATCGGCGTGGTCGTCGCCGGTGCGGTCGTGATCGCCGGGATCGGCTTCGCGGGGTCGTACGCGGCCGTCCGTGAACTGGCGATCAAGAAGGGCTTCGGGAACTTCAGCTACGTCTTCCCGATCGGCATCGACGCGGGCATCTGCGTCCTGCTCGCCCTCGACCTGCTCCTGACCTGGATCCGGATCCCGTTCCCGCTGCTGCGCCAGACGGCGTGGCTGCTGACGATGGCGACGATCGCGTTCAACGGCGCGGCGGCCTGGCCGGATCCGCTGGGCGTGGGCATGCACGCCGTCATCCCGGTGCTGTTCGTGGTCTCGGTGGAGGCGGCCCGGCACGCCATCGGCCGGATGGCGGACATCACGGCGGACAAGCACATGGAAGGCGTCCGCCTCACCCGCTGGCTGCTCTCCCCGCTCCCGACGTTCCTTCTCTGGCGCCGGATGAAGCTGTGGGAGCTGCGTTCCTACGACCAGGTCATCAAGCTGGAGCAGGAACGTCTCGTCTACCAGGCCCGCCTGCACGCCCGCTTCGGCCGGGCCTGGCGGCGCAAGGCCCCGGTGGAGTCCCTGATGCCGCTGCGCCTGGCCCGGTACGGCGTCCCCCTCGCGGAGACGGCCTCCTCGGGCCTGGCGGCGGCGGGCATCGAACCGGCACTCCTGCCGCCGGCCCCGCAGCCCGCCCTGGAGGCGGCGGACGCGGGCGCGGTGAGCCGTACCCCGGAGCCCGTGGCGGCCCTCCAGGCCCAGCCTCAGCCCCAGCCCCAGCCCGTCGAACAGCGCCCCTCTCCGGAGGCAGCCGCCCCCGCCGGGCAGCCGGACAACGCCGCCGAGCCCCAGAACCCCTGGCTCCAGGCCCGGGACCCCCGGGACATCCCGTACAAGGGCGGCTACGACCCCACGTACGACCCGGAACCCGCGGACGCCCAGTGGTACGCGGATCAGCAGCGGGCCGAGCAGTACGACCAGTACGAGGCCCAGCGGCAGTTCGAGGAGCAACAGCGCTTCGAACAGCAGCGGTTCGAACAGCAGAGCTTCGAGGAGCAGCGCTTCGCGGAACAGCGATTCGAGCCACGGAGGTTCCGCCAGCAGTTCGAGGAGTCGGCGGCTTCCATTCCTGAGCCCTCGCCGGAGGACACCGGCACCTTCCCGATCCCGGCGGGCCCTGGCCGTACCCGTGAGATGGGCGCGGGCGGCGGCACGGAGCCGACGGAGGACGACTACTACCTGGTCTTCAAGAAGTCGATAGACGGCAGCTACCCCACCGCGGGCCAGTTCCGGGGCGATGTGGAAGCGACGTTCGGCAACACGCTCCCGCAGCGCGACGCCGACCGCATGGTCGCCCGCTTCACCAACCGCCACACGGCGGAACTCCAGGACGACCACATCGCGTAGCTCCCCTCACATCCCCCTGTACGACGAACGGGGCGCCCGGCCACCAGCCGAGCGCCCCGCACGCACAGGTACGACAGGTACTACTCCCCGAGCAGAGCCCGCACCCGCTCCTGGCCCACCGCGAGGAGCAGCGTGGGCAGACGCGGACCCGTGTCGCGTCCGACGAGCAGGTGGTACAGCAGCGCGAAGAACGTGCGCTGGGCGACCTTGATCTCGGGCGGGAGTTCCTTGGCCGTGGCGTCGGCGGAGAAGCCGGCCTGGATCTTGGGCACGCCGTAGACGAGGTGGGAGAGCCCGTCCAGAGACCAGTTGTCGGCGAGGCCGTCCACGAGGAGCCGCAGCGACTGCCAGCCCTGCTCGTCGAGGGACTTGATCAGCTCGCTGTCGGGTTCCTGGCGGACGATGGTCCGCTGGTCGGCCGGCACCTGGGTGTTGATCCAGGCCTCGGCCTTGTCGAGCCGGGGCCGCACCTCGTCGAGGGAGGTGAGCGGGTCGGCGGGGTCCAGCTCGCTCAGGATCCGCAGCGTCTGGTCCTCGGCACCGGCGGTGATGTCGGCGACGGAGGCCAGCGTCCGGTACGGCAAAGCCCTTGCCGTACGCGGCAGTTCGCCCCCTGCGGTACGTACCGCACGGGAGTGGGCGGCGATGTCGGCCGGGAGGGCGGAGCCGTCGGTGACCTTCGCGTCGAGCTTGTCCCACTCGTCGTAGAGGCGCTGGATCTCCTGGTCGAAGGCGATCTTGAAGGACTGGTTGGGCCGGCGACGGGCGTACAGCCAGCGCAGGATCTGTGGCTCCATGATCTTCAGCGCGTCGGCGGCCGTGGGCACGCCGCCCTTGCTGCTGGACATCTTGGCCATGCCGCTGATGCCGACGAAGGCGTACATGGGCCCGATGGGCTGCTTGCCACCGAAGATGCTGTCGACGATCTGCCCGCCGACCTGGAACGAGGACCCGGGAGAGGAGTGGTCGACACCGCTCGGCTCGAAGATCACTCCTTCATACGCCCAGCGCATCGGCCAGTCGACCTTCCAGACCAGCTTGCCGCGGTTGAACTCGCTCAGCAGGACGGTCTCGGAGAAGCCGCAGGCGGTGCAGGTGTAGGTCAGCTCGGTGGTGTCGTCGTCGTAGGCGGTGACGGTGGTGAGGTCCTTGCCGCATCCGCCGCAGAAGGGCTTGTACGGGAAGTATCCGGCGGACCCGGAGGACCCGTCGTCCTCGGCGGCGGCCCCGGACCCCTCGGCGGCCTCGACCTCGGCCTCGTCGAGCGGCTTCTGGGCCTGCTGGGGCTTCTTGGCGGGGGCCTTCTTGGTGCGGTACTGGTCGAGGATGGCGTCGATGTCGGCGCGGTGCTTCATGGCGTGCAGGATCTGCTCGCGGTAGGCACCCGAGGTGTACTGCTCGGTCTGGCTGATCGGGTCGAACTCGACGCCCAGCTCGGCGAGCGCGTCGACCATCGCGGCCTTGAAGTGCTCGGCCCAGTTGGGGTGGGCGGATCCCGGGGGCGCCGGTACGGCGGTCAGCGGCCGTCCGATGTGCTCGGCCCAGGAGGCGTCGACGCCCTCGATACCGCCCGGCACCTTGCGGAAACGGTCGTAGTCGTCCCAGGAGATGAGGTGCCGGACCTCGTGCCCGCGCCGCCGCACCTCGTCGGCGACCAGGTGCGGGGTCATGACCTCGCGGAGGTTGCCGAGGTGGATGGGCCCGGAGGGGGACAGCCCGGACGCGACGACGACGGGTTTGCCGGGGGCTCGGCGCTCCGACTCCTCGATGACCTCATCCGCGAAACGGGAGACCCAGTCGGTGGTCTCGGTGCTCTGAGCCACGATCGGCACGTCCTCTGTGTTCTGGGATTCCTCTGGGAATCGACTCCAGCCGGTACGGTCGCACGGCTGACCGTCCCATTCTCCCAGGACGCACCCACACCACGAAAACGGGTATCGGCGCCCCTGGATCGGCCTGGATCGGCCTGGATCCGGCTGGATCCGGCTGGATCCGATCCGGCGGGATCCGGCGGATCCGGAAGGGGACGCCGATGTAGATGCGAATTTCCCGGCCGAAGTTCATCTTCCGGCCGAAGTTCGCCTATCAGCCGAAGTTCACCTTGATGTACTGGTCGCAGATGCGGTCCGAGGCGACCGTCGGACCTGGCTGGTCACGATCGCGCAGCGCACATTGCCTCCGCTTCCGCGGACGGCGCCGCCGAGGCAGGGCGTCGGCCGCGTGGTGCACGTCGAGGTGTCGCCCACGGTCACCCCTATGACCGGGGAGGGGAACATCTCCACCCCCCGGTCATACCCCCCG
>NZ_LIQQ01000416.1 GCF_001418565.1 Streptomyces graminilatus
GGTCGGCGGCGGTCTGCTCGGCCGGGGGCATCTGCGGCAGGTCGGGCGCCGTCGCGAGTGCGCCGAGCCCGGGAAGGTAGGGCTGGACGCCGCGGGGGAAGGCGCCTGCTGTCCACAGGGCGCTGCGGCGGTGCGCGCCGAAGGCGTCGAAGGCGCCGGCCGCGGCGAGCCGTTCCATGAGGCGGGCGGGCAGCTGGGTGCGGTGGGCGACGTCTTCGAGACTGGCGAAGGGTCGCTCGGCCCGTGCGGCCACGATCGTACGGGCTGTTTCGGCGCTGAGTCCGGTGATGCTGGTCAGCCCGCGCCGGATCGCGCGCGTGCTGGCGGAGGCGGGGTCGGGCTCCAGGACGGAGTGCACGTCGGAGAGCTGGATGTCGACGCCGCGGACGGCGATGCCGAGCCGTTTGGCCTCCTGGATGAGCGACTGGGAGTCGTAGAAGCCCATGGGCTGGTGGGCCAGTGTGGCCGCCAGCAGGGCGGCGGGAAATCTGAGCTTGATCCAGGCGCTCGCGTAGATGAGGTGCGCCATGCTCTGCGCGTGGGACTGGGGGAACCCGTAGTCGCTGAAGGCCTCGATCATGCCGACGATCTCCTGCGCGGCCGACGGGGGGATGCCCTTGCGGGCCATGCCATCCACGAGCCGGCCGCGCAGCTGGGCGACCTTCTCCACCGAGTGCTTGGCGGACATGGCTTTGCGTAGCCGGTCGGCCTCTCCGGGGCTGAGGCCGGCGCAGTCGACGGCGAGCATCATGGCCTGCTCCTGCCAGAGGCATCGTCGCCGAGGGTGGTCTCCAGCGCCCGCCGGGCGAGGGGGTGCGGGTAGGTGACCGGCTCTTCGCCGCGGCGACGGCGCAGCAGCGGGTTTTTGCTTCCCGCGGCGATGGGGCCTGGCCGGATGATGCTCGCGGCGATCGCGAGGTCGTCGAAGGTGCGCGGCTGCAGCAGGGGCAGGGTCGAGAGGCTCAGGCAGTTTTCAGGGACTTCATGGAGGCGCAAACAAGTGATGGAACCCGTGGGTTTGCTGCTCTCTATCGAGTAACTGAACCCGTCGTCAAGAAGAGGCCCGCTGGTGGCAGACCAGATGAGAGGAACCACCGCAATGAAGAACAGTAGTGTCGATGTCGTCCTCGATAAAATCGCCGAAAAGCCCGCGCTGATCAACTATGTCGTATCCGCGATGACCTTCGGCCTTGCGCAAGCAAGGGAGGACATCACAGACGAGAAAGACCGGGCCCTCGTCGAAAAGCTGATCGACAACCTGGACACGTGGGAGAAGTGACTGGGTGATAGTTCGTTTGAGACGGTTCACGCGGTGAGGGAGCGTCTTTGCAATGTATGAGCAGCGTATCGTCGGCTATCGATCCCGGCCCGGACAGGTTCAGGGTGACTGCTATGGGGAGGTCTGCACGGTGACCGATGACGAACTGATTATCCCCGGTGCCAAGCGTGAGAGAGTACGCCTGACCGCTATTGGCGCAGTCCATCACGAGAGAGATAAAATCATCGCGATGCCGGTGGTTACTTCTTTTCTATCGAATGCCACTCGGAGGATGCCCGGAATAAATTGGCCTTGGCTATTGCCGTAAAGGCTGACTGTAATCTCTTTACGGGGGCGGGGCCGGCAGACAAGAAGGCGCTCGTGAAGAAGTACTTTAGGTGACGCTGACTGACCGCAAATGGATACTTGTCCACAACTGAGCAACTAAGCACCCAGGCTGGACTCGATGAGTCCGATGATCTGGTCATGTCGTAGTCCATCGTCAGGCCGGTGGGGCGGGAGGCAGCCGTCGACCAGGTAGGGTCGGTACTGGATCTTCTTCAGCTTCCGCTTGATCACGCGGGTCAGGTGCGTAAGGTCGGCGGCGGCGAAGTCGGCGCTGACGAGTCCTGCAGGCCCCAGCGTCCAGGTCCTCGCGTAGCGAGCATCAGGCGCTGGGACTAATGTCGGCAATGTGCCTGAGCGCGTCCGGCAAGTCATCGGCGACGTTGGCGAGGCTGAGCAGCTGATCCGCTTCGCAGCGGCAGCGCAGCTCGCCCGGCTGGACGATGAGGAGCACATTAGCCAGCGCATCGTGGCTCAGGCGATGGGTAGGACCGATGCGGCCTTTCTATCTCGCCTTCTACGCACGGGACATTTCACCGACAAGCAGCTGAAGGAGCTTGACGAGGTCATCGTGGTCCTGGCCCCGCAGATGCCAGGGGCCGGGACTCTCTCCTCGCTCAACATACGCCTCCGTGGTCTCGCTCATCGAGATGCTTTGGTGGCCCAGGTCCCTTGCAGCTGGACGTGGGAGCTCCTCGCAGACCCGCCGGTCACCGAGTTCGATGTATTGACGCAATCCTCCGCCATACTTTCCATTTTTATGATCCTCAGCAAGGCAAAAAGGAAGGTCGGCGATACCCGCGATCAGGCCGCAGGAAAGCTGACAGGGCTGGTCAATCAGCTTATTCTCATCGGTTGCACGCCTCCGACCGCGCGAAATACCGATGCGCTCGTGATTCTTGGAAGCCTGGCCAAATACTCGCTCCGCGAGACCTCGGATCTCATCCAGGATTCCCTAGCGTCGCAGCCGCTCGGTTTCCGTGTGTGGCGCGCAGTAACCAATCTGGTGCAACTCACCAAGAACGAGAAGGATGAGCAAGTGGAAAAGTGGGTGACGGACCTCTTCAAAGAGGCTGCCTCCCTACGTGAAAAGAGTATCTATCCTGGCCGCTCTCTCGATCTTGAACTTGCCATCACCATTCCGGTCGAGTGGACTTCCCGAGGCGAGGAAGACTGGGTTCGTGCGTTCCTTCTATCCCGCGCACGGGACACCAATGCCACAATAAGAGAACGCGGTACCGCCGCCCATGGCTTGTGGGAACGCGCATTTTTCGACGCGAAATCACTACCGACGGCCAAAGGCGATCTACGAGAGCTCATCACAACATTCATCTCTGAGGCGCAGACGCATGAGTCAGGAGCAGGGCTGCGCTGGATCGCGGCGACGCTTGGGGCGGTCCTTGAAGGGCAGCCACAGACGCGGTTCTGCAACACCTGGCCGTCGTGCGAGGAGCCTTGGTTCCAGGCGGTACGGCGTGCTGCGGAGGGACTGGAAGAGGCATATATCCCAGGCCATCTGCAGTCGGCATTCAAGACCCTCTTCGAGCACAGCCTCCTTCAGAACGCGGGCGTTGTGCGCCGGCAAGCACTCGATGCACTGGTCGCCAGTGGCTGGACCCAGCCCATCGTAAACGCGCTCGATTCCGTGCTGAGGAGCGAAGATTCAGAGTCATGGCTTCGCTCCCGAGCCCTCTTCGCGCTGGGCTTCCTCCAGCAACGTGATGGAGAAGTAGCGACGGTCCTCGCTGACGCCTGCCGAAGCGCTTACGCAAGATTCTTGTCACGCTCATCTGCTGCCCTCGTGGCCGAGCTGCATTCTGCCCTCTTTGCGGTAGGAGATTGCTTCGGCGTTGGTTTTAGAGCGGGGGAAGAAAATGCTGTCACCCGGACCATACGGCGAATTAAGGAAGACATCCTCCGCCCTTTGGTGTGCGAAGAGAGGATACAGCACGTCAGTAACTGGCCGGTGGCCCGCGCCGCCGTGTACATGCTGACCTTCACAGCGGAGGCCGCGCGACGGTCAGACAGCAGTTCGTCCCGCGAGTTGCTGAAAATCCTTACCAGTCACCCGGACGCGGTGACCCAGAGTTTCAGTGCCTGGGCACTCGCATTCCGTTTCGCTGAGGATGGCGGCGTGCGGCCCATTCTGGGCACCTAGAGTCGTCGCCCTGGGCCGTTACTCCCGCAGCTCCTCCCGTTTTCCGGACATCCAGCGACGCCAGTGAGCGGGCTGGTGGCGACCGCACCGCGCACATCTGTCATGAACCTGGCGTATTGCCCGGGTGCAATAAGAACGTGCGCCACGACACAACACGACTCGCTGACAGCAAGAGCAATTCCGAAATGCGCCCCTGAATGC
Organism: Streptomyces graminilatus; assembly: GCF_001418565.1. GTDB lineage: Bacteria > Actinomycetota > Actinomycetes > Streptomycetales > Streptomycetaceae > Streptomyces > Streptomyces graminilatus. The sequence goes on from NZ_LIQQ01000416.1 coordinate 3,963, forward strand.
GTCTTGCCGCCTCGTATGTCCGGTGTTGTCCCGACACGGTGGAGAGACACGCCGCGCAGGGGCAGCGCCCCCGGGGCGCGGCGCCACCCAGCTCCGACCTACGCATCCCAAGGAGAAACCATGCACAACCCTTTGACGCGCGCCGACCACGGCAACCTCGAAGGCACATTCCTTCAGAGCCTGGGGAAGCCCCTGGTTGAGCTGTGGACACAGCTCAAGGACAAGTTGATCCAGCACGCCACGCAGACGAACGAGCGGAAGGCCGCCCAGGAGAAGGCCGAGCAGGAGGCAGCCAACCGGCAGGCTGGGCACCGCGGAGGTCATCGGCCGTGGCCGATCCGGTGGCTGATCTCACTGCTGATAGTCGCGGAAGCGGTGATGGCGCACATCGCCGTGGAGGCCCTGGTATCGAGCGCGAGCCTCGCGGCCGCTCTGGCGATTCTGGTCGCCCTGATGAGCGCGGGCCTTGCCTTCGCCGTCGCGCATCGCCGGCTCGACGGCCTGCCGGTGCCTAAGTCTGCTCGAGCCATTGAAGCGGCGTTTGTCCTGATCATGTTCCTGCTCCGCTATGTCAGCCTGCGGCTTCAGGGCGGCGACCTGCTCGCTGCGGTCGGCGGCTCCGCGCTGGCCGCTTTGATCACCGCAGCAGCGCTCTACCTCACGGAGGAGATCATCGTCGCAACGGAGACGGTCGGCATCTTCGTTGCCAAGGTCCGGGCCTCGCGGTGCAGGGCAAAGGCGCACCGCGCAGAGCACCAACATCATCACCTGCGCGAGCAGGTAGAGCGCGGCCGCAGTCGGCTCGAACACCGCATTGTTCGTTTTCTGGTGGAACAGGGTGTCGCTGTGCCCGAGGCAGAGACGAGGGCGGCGGCGCTGACACGGGCCCTGGACAGCAGGCCCCTTCCGATCGAGCAGGAGGCGCACTGATGAGCCGCCGCTTCGTCGCGGCGCTGCTGGGGATCCTGGTCACGGCTGGGATCCTCGCCACCGCCGGTTGCTCAGCGTTCTCTGAAGTCGGATCAGGGCGTGCCGCGAGGTGTACCGCCCCAGACGGCCTTGCGCTCGTGGTGGGGGTGCACCGCGGCGTCCCCGCTCCCCCGCCTGCCGATGATCTAACTCCCGCTCTCAAGTGCGCCATTACAGAAACCATCCGGGCCGAACGGCCGGTACGCCTGGTGCTGGCCGGAGGTCACCCCCGAGTAATTTCCCCCGACTTCGAAAGCGTCAAAGACGGCACGCTGGCCGAACAGGGGTCGAACTGGGTCCAGGACAACATGAGGAAACTCAATGCTGAGGTCGCCAGAGCCCGCCCGGACGCCCCCGGTGTCGATGCCCTCGAGGCGCTCGCGGTGGCCGCAGACGCCCTGCGCTCGGCCGGTTCCGAGCGCCCGGAGCTGGTACTCGTCGACGCTGGACTCAACGACCACGGCGCGCTGGACTTCACCGTCCCCGGCATGCTGGCCGCAGATCCATCCGAGACCGCTGAGGCGATGCGGGACTCCGGGAACCTGCCGAAGAAGCTGCGCGGGACCACGGTGAACCTGGTCGGTCTCGGATTCACGGCACCACCCCAGCAGGAGTTGGGCGACCGGTGGCGCTCCAACCTCACGGACATCTACAAGGAAGTCCTTCGAGCCGCCGGCGCCCAGGTGACAACCACCCCGCGGCCGACGCAAGGTTCTTCGGTGCACACCCCGCACACCGTCAAGGTCGCGCGAGTGCCGAGAACCGAGCCCATCGAGCCGGAACCGGGAGACACCATCGTCTTCAGGGGCGACTCGCAGGTCCGTTTCGAACCCAACAGTTTGGAGTTTGTCGATGAGAAGGCAGCCATCCGCGCCCTTGAGCCCATCGCCCAGTGGTTGAGTGCCGACCGCTCCCGGCATGCTCGGCTCGTCGGTACCACCGCAGACGTCGACCTGATGTCCCGACAAGTCAGGTTCAGTCGGCAGCGCGCCGACCGCGTGGCTGACCTTCTGATCGAGCTGGGTGCCTCGGCCAGACAACTCAGCACCCGCGGGGTGGGGAGCGCGTTCCCGGCGTACGTCCCTGACCACGATGCTGCTGGGAACTTGCTCAGCGCCCCGGCGGCGCTGAACCGTTCCGTTCGTATTGCCCTGAGTGGGCCCCAGCAATGACAACAGCCACCGTTGAAGGCAGGTAGGGACGGCGGAGTATCGCCGTCCCCACCTGGGTCAAATCACGACCTGTGGATTCGGGTACTCCACCGAGCTCTACAACTACGAAGAGATGCAGACGACCAGCGACTTCTGACGATCAGCCACGGGCGGCGCATCGGGCAGGCTCCGGTCCGCCGTGGCGTGCCATCCTTCAGCCAGATCGCGTGCGCACCACCATGTCAGTCCCCGGGGAGACCTTGTGATCGTTCTGGATACAAACCAACTGCGTCATGCTGCCTTCCCGCACGGCGCGGTCCTTGGCATGCTCAGCAAGATCGCAGAGGTCAGCGGTCACAAGCTGGCCCTGCCGGAAATGGTCGTCGTCGAGCATGTTGCCCGTCACCGGCACGAGGTTGAACAAGCCCTCACCAGTGCGCGTAAGGCGTTCGCCACGCTCGGGAAGGCATTTGGCCAAGACCTTAGCGATCGCGTCGCGGACCTGTCCGCTGACGAGGCGGCTCAACAACGCCGCGCCGCGTTGGAAAACAGCTTCGTCGTACTACCTACGCCCACGGGAGCTGGGGACGAAGCCCTTGCCCGGGAGGCGAACCGGCGTCCGCCTGCAGAGCGGGTGTGGGAAGACGCCGAAGGCAAACCCGTGAAGGCCCGCGGCGCTCGAGACGCCGTGATCTGGTTGACCCTCCTCGAATCGGCGAGTCGAACCAGCGAAGACATCTGGTTCGTCTCGATGGACCGGGACTTCGGCAACGAGGACAAGAGCGACTTCCACGACGTCCTCTGTGATGAGGCCCGGACCAGGCTCGGTGAGAACGCCGATCGGCTGCGGCTGCTCAGCGGCGGCATCGACCAGCTCCTCAGAGAACTTGCGACCCCTACCAAGGCTCCGCCGGACTTGGAGGCGCTCCTCAAGAACGCGCTCGTCGCCCACGCCGTGCACATCGCGATGCGAGGACCCGACCTCTTCATGGCCCTGCTCCCTACCAGCTCCGCGACAATGGGGTTTGAGTCCCAAGGCCTCAGGTTGGACGAGTCTCGCATCGTACGAAGCACGACATACCAGGTCGGCGATCGCATCTGGGTCAGCGCTCAGTTGGCGTGCCGTGCCACCAAGACGTACCGCTATTCCGTTCCCGACACAGCCGGAGTCCTGTCGGCCCGCCTCACCAAGGTCGTTTTCCGGTTCGAGGCGACGGTTCTCATGGACCTTGAGAACGGCAAGGCGCACTCAGCCGAAGCCGTGTCGCTCGGGCCGATCACGATCGAAGGGACGACTCACCACCCCGGTGAGGTGTTCGGCACCTTTGAAGCGACGTTGCCCGCACTGGAGTGAAGCCCCAGGCGTACTTGCCGATCGTCCGCGCACATCACTTACTGATCCTCCGTCCGTACGCCAACGTCGCCCCTCCCACCGGCCCGACCCGCCCGAACTGGCCAGGCTGGGGGCAGTCGCGTAGCGCGACGCAGACAACACGCCTGGACTTGACACAGAATCGGCTTGGAAGACGGCCACGGTCTCGCCGGCGGCGATCATGCGGTAGACGTCGGGGTCGTCCTGCGGGATCGACGCCAAGTCCAGTTGCACGCCGTAGTGTTCGTGGATGAGGTCCGCCGCCGTATGCAAGGCGGACAGAATACCCAGACCGAGCAAATCTATTTTGATCAGGCGGGCGTCTGCGACGTCGTCCTTGTCGCCGCCGAGCACGGAGCGGCCCTCGGCCGTCGCCCACTCGACGGGCATGAATTCCCCGATCGGCTCGCGAGTGAGGACCATACCGCCGGAGTGCACGCCCAGGTGGCGCGGGAGCGTGTGGAGCTGGGCGGCGAGCTCGCGGACGTCGGCGGGCACGTCGGCGTCGGGCCCGGGCGGTTCGTGGTGAAGGTGCCGGGTCATCTCCCGGATCCGGGCCGCCGGATACCCCAGGCACCGGGCGGCGTCGGTCACCGCCAGTTTGGGCTGGTAGCTGATCACGTTAGCCACCTGCGCGCTGAACCGTCGGCCGTAGCGGTTGAAGACGTACTGGATGACCTCCTCCCTCCGTGCTGCTTCGAAGTCGATGTCGATGTCGGGCGGACTGCCGCGCTCCATCGACAGGAAGCGTTCGAACAGCAGGCCCCCGTGCTGCAGGACGTCGACGGAAGTGATGCGCAGGACGTAGCAGACGAGCGAGCTGGCGGCCGAGCCGCGTCCCTGGCACCAGATACCGCGGCCGATGGCGAACTGGCAGATGTCGTGGACGATCAAGAAGTAGCCCGCCATGCCCAGCTGGGCGATGACGGACAACTCATGATCCAGCTGCCGCCAGGCGCGGGCGGAGGCCGGGTCGTCGCGCTCTCCGTAGCGGGCGGCGCAGGCCCGCTCGGATAGATAGCGCAGCCACCCGTCCTCGTCGTACCCGGCTGGCGTGGGGAAGCCGGGCAGTTCGGGCCGCAGCTGGTCGAGGTCGACCACCAGGGAGCGGCCCAGCTCGAGGGTCGTTTCCAGCACGCCCGGGTAGCGGGCGAGCCACTGGGCCATCTCCGTGTAGCTGCGCAGATTCGCGGTCGGCGCCGGCATCAGGTGGCCCGCGGCGTGGTCGAGGGTCTCGCGCCGGCGCAGGGCGGCGACGGCCTGGGCGAGGCGGGCCTGGCGCGGCGCGGCGTAGTGGACGGCGCCGGTCGCGATCACGGGGATGCCGATGCGGTGCGCCGCCACGGCCATGGCGTCGTTGGCTACAGAGTCCTCGGGAAGATGGTGGTGGACCAGCTCGGCGTGCACTCCGGGGCCGAACACCTCGACGAGGCGCTCCAGTCGGCGGGCGACGGCCGTCACGTTCCGCCGGTCGGCTCCGGGGGCGGGGCAGCCGGGCAGCACCGCCCACTGCCCGGCGGCCGCCGCCTCGCTGAGCGCGGCGAGGTTGTAGCGGGGAGCGCCCTTGCGGCCGGCCAGCTGGGCGGCGCTGATCACCGCCGACAGCTGGCGAAAACCTGCCAGGCCGCGGGCGAGAACAACCGGTGAGCCCAACTCCGGATCGTTCAGCGTCAGTTCGGCGCCGAAGACGGTACCGATCCCCGCCTCTTTCGCGGCTTCCGTCAGCCGCCGCGCGGCATACAGCCCGTCCCGGTCGGTGAGGGCGAGGACCGAGATCCCGAGCCGGACGGCCTCGTCGACGAGTTCGTGTGGCTGCGCGCAGCCCTGGAGAAAACTGAAGGCCGAGTGGACGTGCAGTTCGGCCCATGCCGGCTCGTCAACGTCGTGCTCCGCCCCGGGGCCGGGGAAGCGGAGGACCTCACCCATAGTGGGCCTCCGCCCACCAGCGGCCCTGCTCGATCACCATCAGCCACGCTCGGCCGTCGGCCGCCGTGACCTGCATCCTCGCGATCCGCCGGGCGCCGTCGCGGTCCCACCACCGCTCCAGCACGGGCCACGGCCCGGCCCACCCCGTGACCGCCGCCCGGTCATACCCGTCCACCGCGACCAGGGCGGGCGCGGCCGACAGGGCCAGGCGCCCGGAGACGGCCACCGGCCGGCCGTCGGTGTCGACGAGCTCGGCGGGCACCTGCTGGGGAAACGTCGCCGCCGGGTACGGAGCCGGAAGCCGCCCCGGCCACGGCCCGTCCGGATCCCGGCGTGCGTCGGCGACGTCGCCGAACGGCACGAGGCGGACCCGTTCCGCCGGAGCGCGCCCGCCGATGGTCTCCATACTCACCACCGACTGGTGCCCGAGGATCGCCTGCACCCGGGCTGCGGCCCGTTCGATCTCCTCGGAGGTGTGGCGATCCCCGAACAGTACGGTCTGGCGGCCGGCATCCTGGCTGAGCTGCTCGGGCCGCAGTGTCAGCGCGGCGATGCCCCGCTCCGGACCGTCGCCGTCGCCCAGCGCGCCAGCCTCGGTCCATGCCTGCAGGACACCGCGGACCCGCTCGGTGACCGCGAGCGAGGACAATCGGCCCTCATGGCGGTAGACGCGTGCCAGGCGGCGGTCGTCGGCGAGGTCGACGACCGCCTCCAGCCGGGCCGCCACCGCACCGGCCGCCGCCAGCCGGTCGTGGAACCGGTCCGCGAGCGCCTTGGCCGCGAAGGCCACCGCCTCCAGCCGTTCCTCCGCTGGTTCGAACCGGTGCGTCACCGCGAAGTCGTCACCGCCGCTGCGGACGGTGGCGCGGCTCCTCACCGTGGCCTCCAGATGGGCGGCCACCCGTTCGAAGGCCCGCACCTCGGCCACGAGGTCACGCTCGACGACCCGAAGCTGCGGCGAGCAGGCCTGCGCGCTGCGCAGCCGCATCCGGCGCCGCACGCCATCCGCCCGCGCGGCGGCCGAGCAGGCCACCACCATGTCGCGGTCGACGACGGCGACCGGCTCGGAGCCGGTGCCGCCGCACGCGATGACGGGGAAGTCGGGCGACCAGGCCACGACAGTTCTGTCTGCCATGGGCGGGTCACCCCACCAGGTGCATGACCGTGCGCCGACCGCGGACCGGGGATTTCTCGGCCGCGGTGTCCGGCCGGTGGTCGTCCAGGTCATGCAGGGCAGCAATCCGGCCGTCCGGGCCGGGCAGCCACATCTCGGCATGCTGGGCAGCCGAGGCCGCACCGCGTCCGGCGGCCTCGACCGTCACCCTCCGCCCGTGCAGCAAGCCGTGGCCCTGTCCGACGCCGTCCCAGGAGGCGGCCACCACCCGCAGGCGGATCTCCGCGCCTTCCCACCCATCCGCCGCGAGGAGAACCGACCCGCTCCGCCGGAGCACGGCGCCCAGTCGGCGGGCCACCTGATCGCTCACCGGCCCCAGCGCCCCGACCAGGACGACCGGGACCGCTTCGAGCGTGATGGCCAGCACTTGCCCCCAGCGGGGTCCCGGCTCGTCGATGCGCATTCCGCGGGCCAGCTCCAGGCCGGCGGCCTCGGCGGCCAACATGCCCAGCTGCGGCAACCCCACGGCCGCCCAGCCGGCCGTGCCCTGGGCCGCCTGGGCGGCGAGCGCCAGGAGCAGCGGCATGTCCCCGCCGGCGCTGGCCGCCGTCCCGGGGCGCAGACGGCCCTGCGGCAGCAGGGTACTCAGCGGCGAACTCGAGGTCTCACCGGTGCCGTGCTCGCGTCTGTCGTCCATCACCGGTGCACCCATACTCACAATAATCGAATACAGGTACGATTAAATACAAGCCGACTGGCTCAGACTCCACCCTTGACTGTGTGGTCGGGTTAGCCCCTCGCGGGGAAGGTCGAGCGATTCTCAGCGAAGGCTGGCGACCGGCACTCGGGCGCGCCGGCATGCCAGAACCCAGTTCAGGCGGGCGCCAGACTCGGGCGCAGCGCCACGAGCAGATAGCGCCGATGTCACCTCACGCTGACCGGTTCGGCCTCGTCGGCCAAGTCGGCCAGGATGTCGCTAATGCCCTCGACCAGCCGTGAGAAGTCCTTGTCGCCCAGCCCAGCACGCACGCACTCCACAACACGAGCGGCCCATTCCACCCGCGGGGGAAGGCTCAGGTCGACGTCCAACTCTTTGTTCGGGGCGAGCTCCCGGAAGATGAAGTGCAGGAAGCCAGCAGTCCTCAGGGCGCCTGGTGCGGTGTACTGCCGGTGAGCTTCCGCCGCCGCCTGGACAAGGCCTTGGGCGTTGGCCGGGTCATACGTCTTCATCGCGGTGTCGAGCAGAGCCCACGCGCCTGCCAGGTAGGCGTCCACTTGCGGGCGCCGCCCCGGGGCTGGCGGATTGCCGAACCGGCGAGCCACTTCCCCATGCAACTCTGCGCGATCAATGACGTCATTGAGGTCCATGCCCGTATCGCTATCGCGACGGACAGAGGAGCTCATGAGACTTAGCCGCAGGGCACAGCCACCTTCACCTCGATGGCGCAGCGCCGCGAGCAGAGAGGCGCCCGGATCGTCTCCACCGCCGCCAGGACTGCTCCCTAGACGCGAGGGTGGACGGCGGGCCTTCATCGCCTCCACCGGTGTGGGCAGTTGAGGATCGGGGACCTCGGTGTGATTGATCATGGGCTGCCGAAAACAGGCGGCACCGTACCCCAGGCGATGGGATCCTCCGGGGATGGGGCATCACTCCTACCTGGTCGTTGGCGAATACCAGTTCCTCTACACCCGCGATCACTACAACGAGGAACTGGCAGCACTCTTCAACGAGAGCGACCGCGAGCTGGTCGTCGCCGACGTCGGCGACGGCACGCGTGACGACGACTGGGGCGAGCGGGAGATCACGCTCGGGTACTACACCACCGCCAACGCTCTGCGGCAGCGGCTGAGTGTTCAGGGTTTCACCTCGTGTCGCGCTCTGGCCGACCTGGCGGAGGGCGTCACCCAGTGGCGCAAGACTTACGACGGCCAGAGCGGGCTGCGGGAGCGAGAAGCCCGGGGCGAGCAGCTGTACCAGACCCTCGCCCGGCGTCCGCGCGAGCCCGCCGAACTGCTCGCGGCCATCGGCGAAGCGATCGGACCGCACCGGCCGTACACGTCGTTCGCCACCGCGGAGAAGTACGTCCAGTACGAGGACGAATTCACCGAGACCGCTGCGGACGTTGAAGATCTGCGCTGGTTCGTCGAGGGCCGAAGCCTCGTACGGCTGCTCGTCGACCAGGCTCCGGATCACATGCGGGTCGGGCTGGACCTGAGCGGGCTGACCGGCTGCTGCGTTGGCCTGGACACGGACCAGCCCATCGCGGGCCCGACACGTGAGCGGCAGCTCGCGGCCCTGCCCGACAACGCCCCGCTGATCGTGCTCACGGAAGGAAGCACCGACTCCAGGGTTCTCCCCGAGGCGATGCACGTCACCCACCCTCACCTCGTGGGCTTCGTCCGCTTCATCGACTACACGGGCACGAAGGCGCGCGGCAGCGTTGGCGCGCTCGCGATCATGGTGAACGCGTTCATCGCGGCCGGCGTCGCCAACCGCTTCGTGGCCATCGCCGACAACGACGCCGGCGCACATGAGGCGTTCGCCAAACTGAAGCGGCAGAAGTTGCCGCCTGGATGTCGGGTGCGGCACTACCCGGACCTGCCCTTGCTGGCCCGCTACCCCACCGTCGAGCCGGCGTCCTCCACGGTGTCGCTGACCGACGTGAACGGCGCTGCCGGCTCCCTGGAGATGTACCTCGGCGAAGACGTCCTAACGATCGACGGCACGCTGGCGCCGGTCCACCTGAAAGCCTTCATCCCCGCCGTGCAGCGTCACCAGGGTGGGCTGTCGGAGGCGCACAAGGTCCTGGTGCTGAAGGCGTTCGAGAAGAAGGTGAAGGCAGCTCGGTCAGGGCAGCGCGACACGGGCGACTGGAGCGGCGTGCACGCGATCATCGAGGAAATCGTCCACGCTTTCGACTGAAGGATGCGGGAGCGGTCTGTCAGGAGGCCGCCTTCGCGACGGACCGAATGAGCTGCGCGCGGGTCACCTTGGACGGGCCGGCGATGTCCAGGCTGGTCGCCCGTTGCTGTCCCGCTGACAGCCAGCCCGGCCTCGCGATCACCGGCATCGACCTGGGCCCGCAGGGCTCTGATATCGGCGTGACCCTTTGCCGGCTCGGCCGTGGCGTCGCATAGCGCGCGGGCCTGTATGACGGCCCGTTGTGGTACGGCACGGCAGAAGCGACACACGGTACTGCCCACTGGGGCCAACGAGCGGCTGGGCCTCATACGACCGCATGCCGAGCGGAACCAGGAGACTGGCGGGGCGGCGGCCGCGCGGCCTTCGTCAGCTCAGGGCGGCGGTGAAGGCCGGGCGGTTGGCCACGGTGTAGGCGTGTTCCCGCTCGGACCAGCAGACACGTTCGGCAATCTGGTCGTCGTCCGCGACGTGTGGACCCGGGGCCGCCAAGTGGCTGCGCCACCACTCGGCGTTGCGCGCCTGCCGGTCGAGCATGGCATCGACCAGGCGGGCGCGGGAGGCGGCGTCGAGCCCGTAGGCGTCCGCGAGGACACGGACCTGAGCCGCCTGGGAAGCGGCCGGCGGCGCCCCTGTTTTCGACGACAGGCACCAGGTCCAGCACATGTACCCGAGATCTTCCAGAGGGTTGCCCGGCGCTGCCGTGTCGAAGTCGATGAAGGCCACCGGTACCCCGGCGATGAACACCGTGTTGTTCGGCCCCGGGTCGTGGTGGCAGACCACAGGATGCCGGCCTGCCAGACGGCTGCCGCGGGTCGCGTCGTGCAGGCCGCGGAGCAGGGCTCCGGCAGCGGCGACCTGCGGGTCGGTCCAGCGCTGGAAGCGGGCAGGAACCCAGCCCGGCAGGTACGTGAGGATGTCCCGGTCAGCCTCATCGACCCCGAGGTGCCGGGGAGCGCCGGTGAAGCCCTGCTGCTCAAGATGCCCCAGCAGCACTGCGACGAAGCGGGACGATGTGCTGGTCGGCCGGCGGACGGTATCGCCGACCCTAACCACGCCACGGGTCAGGCGTCCGCCGCTCAACGGTGTCTCGCTCTGCATGCCGACATCCTGCACGGAGCCGGCAGGTGATGAGACGGCAACGCTCAATTCGCCCTATCCGGTGCCACTCAAGCAGCCCCGAGCGGAAGCCGTCGGCGGGGCGCCCGTGGGCCCTGGGGCCCGGTGGGATGCCCGTCTCCGGGGGGGCCGCGGGCGGGCACACCGGTGCCGGGTGCCGTCTGCCAGGGCTTTCTCGTTTAAAGTCGATGCCGACCGGCC
>NZ_LIQQ01000417.1 GCF_001418565.1 Streptomyces graminilatus
GTGCTGGGGTCGCTGGAGGGCCGCGTCGGGTTCGATGTGATCGCCGACTTCGCGGTCCCCCTGGTCGGCACGGTCATCTTCGAACTGCTCGGCGTACCGGAGCGCTGCCGGGCGGACTTCTCGGCCGGGACCGCCGTGTTGACCTCCGACAGCGACCGGCAGGCCGCACAGGAGGCGTCGAACGCGCTGTTCACGCTCGTGAGCGACATCGTCACGGCCAAGCGCGCCGGCCTCGGGGAGGATCTGCTCAGCTCGCTGATCCTCGCGGCCGACGGCTCGGACCGGCTGTCCGACGACGAGATCATCTCCTTCACCGTGCTGCTGTTCGTCGGCGGCTTCGACACCACGGTCAACCTCCTCGGCAACGGCACGCTGGCGCTGCTGCGCAACCCGGACCAGCTGGCCGCCGTACGGGACGATCCGGCGTTGCTGCCGGGCGCCGTCGAGGAGTTCCTGCGCTACGACGGCTCGGCCAACATCAGCCACTGGCGGCGCACCGTCGAACCGGTAACCGTCGGCGAAGTGACCATCCCGGCCGGTGAGTTCGTCTTCATCGGACTCACCTCGGCCAACCGGGACCCCGCCCGCTTCCCCGACCCCGACCGCCTGGACGTCACCCGCACCGCGCAGGGGCACCTGGCGTTCGGCCACGGCATCCACCACTGCATCGGCGCACCCCTGGCGAGGGCCGAGGGGGAGATCGCGTTCCGGCGGCTGCTCGCGCACTTCCCGACGCTGACGCTCGCGGTCGACCCCGAGGAACTGGAATGGCGCCCCAGCGTGCTCCACCACGGGCTGCGGTCGCTGCCCGTCCGGACGGCACCGCGATGACCGTGGGCGACCCGTCGGCAGCGCGGGCACATCCCATGAAGGACATCGTCGGCGCCGTCCTCTCCGGCGACGCGACCAGCGCCGATGTCGCCGGACTGGCCATCCCGGAGTCCTGTCGCGCCGTGGTCCTCCGCAAGGAAGAGGTCGGCCTCTTCGAGGGAATGGCCTCGGCGGACAAGGACCCGCGCAAGTCGCTGCACATCGACGAGGTGCCGGTGCCCGAACTCGGTCCTGGCGAGGTGCTGGTGGCCGTCATGGCGTCGTCCATCAACTACAACACCGTCTGGTCGGCCATCTTCGAGCCACTGCCGACGTTCGCTTTCCTGGAGCGCTACGGCAGGCTCTCCGAGCTGACCAAGCGCCATGACCTGCCGTACCACGTCATCGGCTCCGACCTCGCGGGTGTGGTCCTGCGTTCCGGCCCGGGCGTCAACGCCTGGAAGCCCGGTGACGAGGTCGTCGCGCACTGTCTGTCCGTGGAGCTGGAGTCGTCGGACGGGCACAACGACACGATGCTCGACCCCGAGCAGCGGATCTGGGGCTTCGAGACGAACTTCGGCGGCCTGGCGGAGATCGCGCTGGTGAAGTCCAACCAGCTGATGCCCAAGCCGGATCACCTGAGCTGGGAGGAGGCCGCCGCACCCGGACTGGTCAACTCCACCGCCTACCGGCAGCTGGTCTCCCGCAACGGCGCCGGGATGAAGCAGGGCGACAACGTGCTGATCTGGGGCGCCTCCGGCGGCCTGGGCTCGTACGCCACCCAGCTTGCCCTCGCCGGCGGCGCCAACCCGATCTGTGTCGTCTCCAGCGAGCAGAAGGCCGGCCTCTGCCGGGCCATGGGCGCCGAGGCGATCATCAACCGCACCGCCGAGGACTACAGGTTCTGGAAGGACGAGCACCACCAGGACCCGCGTGAGTGGAAGCGCTTCGGCAAGCGCATCCGTGAGCTGACCGGCGGCGAGGACGTCGACATCGTCTTCGAGCACCCCGGCCGCGAGACCTTCGGCGCCTCCGTCTACGTCACCCGCAAGGGCGGCACCATCGTCACCTGCGCCTCCACCTCGGGCTACACCCACGAGTACGACAACCGCTACCTGTGGATGTCCCTGAAGCGGATCATCGGCTCCCACTTCGCCAACTACCGCGAGGCATGGGAAGCCAACCGCCTGATTGCCAAGGGAAAGATCCACCCGACGCTGTCGAAGGTCTACTCCCTGGAAGAGACCGGCCAGGCCGCCCACGACGTGCACCGCAACCTCCACCAGGGCAAGGTCGGCGTCCTGTGCCTGGCCCCCGAGGAAGGCCTCGGAGTCCGCGACCACGACAAGCGCGCCCAGCACATCGACGCCATCAACCGCTTCCGGGAGACCGCTGTCGCCTCCCGGCCGGAGGAGAAGACATCGTGGTCATGACACCGCACAAGCCCGTGGTCGGGATCGTCGGCCTGGGCACTGTGGGCCGGGCGCTGCTGGACATGCTGCGGGACACCGGGCACGAGGTGATCGGAGTCGACTCCGACCCCGCGGCCCTCGCCCGGCTGAACGGACGCCCCACGGCCGACGGTTTTGCCCCCGTTCACCTCACCGCGGAGATCGACCGGCTGAGCAGGGCCGACCTGGTCATCGAGGCCGTGAGCGAGGACGAGGCCGTGAAGATCGAGGTGCTGCACCGGCTGCACACCCTCTGCGCCGACGGCACCCCCGTGGTCACCACCACGTCCTCGCTGCCGCTGCCCCGGCTGGCGGTCGCCTCCGGCCGCCCCGCGGACACGATGGGGCTGCGCTTCCTGATCCCGCCCGGGCCCCAGGGCCCGGTCGAGGCCCTGCGCACGCCCATGACCTCACCGGACACCGCCGTCGCTGTCGACGAGCTGGTCGCCCGGCTCGGCCTGAAGCCGGTGACCGTGAACTCCCGGTGCGCGGCCGACGCCACCGCCCTGGTGTACGCGTACCTCAACCGAGCCATGAGCCTGTACGAGCGGGGCGAGGCGGATCGGGACGACATCGACACGGCCATGCGCATGGGCTGCGGCCTGCCGTTCGGGCCACTGGAACTGCTCGACCGCATCGGTCTGGACACGGCGCTGTCCGTCCTCACCGGTCTGTGGGTCAGCACCGGTGACGACTCCTTCGCACCCGCACCGGTGCTGACCCGGCTGGTGCGCCAAGGGAGCCTCGGCCGGAAGACCGGACACGGCTTCTACGCGTACGACGCAGGCCGGTCGGCCGTGCCCCACCGCCCCGCCGGTCTCCCCGCCGCACCGGCCGACGTCCGTCGCGTGGGCGTGGTGGGCTCGGGGACCATGGCCCGCGGTATCGCCGAGGTCACGGCCGTGGCGGGCTTGCCGACGGTGCTGGTCGCGCGCGACGCGGACAAGGCCTCCCAGGCCGTGGCGCGGATCGGCGAGTCACTCGTGCGGTCCATCCGCCGGGGCAGGATCACGCCGCAGGCGAAAGCGGCCGCGCTGGATCTGCTGGTCGGTGCCGACAACGTGGGCGCGCTGGGCGACTGCGATCTGGTGATCGAGGCGGTGGCGGAGGACATCGACGTCAAACGCGCGCTGTTCGCCCGGCTCGGTGCGGTGTGCGAGCCCGGCGCGCTGCTTGCGACCACGACGTCCAGCCTCTCGGTCGCCGCGTGTGCAGAGGCCTCCGGACGCCCCTCCCGCGTGCTGGGGATGCACTTCTTCAACCCCGCTCCGGCGATGCGGCTGGTGGAGCTCGTCCGCACCGACGCCACGAGCGACGAGGCCGCCGCCACCGCGCAGGCCGTGTGCGAGCGGCTCGGCCGGACGACGGTGCACTGCCGGGACCGCGTCGGCTTCATCGTCAACTACCTGCTGTTCCCCTACCTGGGGCGCGCCCTGAACCTGCTGGACCGGTACGACACGGACATCGTGGGGACCGACACGGCGATCGAGCGGGGCTTCGGCCATCCCATGGGCCCGTTCGCCCTGCTGGACGCCATCGGACTGGACGTCTCACTGGCCATCCAGGGCGAGTTGTACAAGGCGTTCGGGGAGCCGGACTTCATGCCGTCGCCCGTGCTCGAACAACTCGTGGCGGCCGGCTGGTTGGGACGCAAGAACCGGAAGGGACTGAGATCGCAGTGAAAGCCGTTCAGGACGAGGAGGCGTCGATGGGTGAGCCCGTGGTGCTGGGTGCGGAGTTCGTGCGGGATCCGCATGGGGTGAATGCGCGGTTGCGGGAGTTGGGCGCGGTGCATGAGGTGGTGATGCCGACGGGGTTGAAGGTGTGGTGGGTGACCCGTTGGGAGGAGGGGCGCGCGTTGCTGGCGGATGCGCGGTTGAGCAAGAACGTGGCGGATGCGGGGAAGTTGTTCGAGCGGCATCAGAGTGACATGAGTCGGCAGCGTGATTATTCGCATGTGATCAACCGGTCGATGGTGAACATGGATCCGCCGGATCACACGCGGCTTCGGGGGTTGGTGGCGAAGGCGTTCACGATGCGGCAGGTGACCGGGTTGCGTCCGCGGATCGAGGAGATCGCGGACGAGGTGCTGGGGTCGCTGGAGGGCAGCACGCTCCACCACGGGCTGCGGTCACTGCCCGTCCGGACGGCGTGAGGGAGAGCGGAGTGCAGCACAGGTTCACCGACAAGGTCGCCCTGATCACCGGCGGCGGCTCCGGAATCGGCCGCGCCACCGCGGTCCGGCTCGCGACCGAGGGCGCCCGGCTGGTCCTCGTCGACATCAGCGAGCGGGGCCTGGCCGACTCCGTGGTGGAGCTGGGGGAGGCCGCGCCCGGCACGGAGGTACGGACGGTCGTGGCGGACGTCAGCCAGGAGGCGGACGTGGCACGGTACGTGGCCCGGACCGTCGAGCACCACGGCCGGATCGACTGCTTCTTCAACAACGCGGGAGTCGAGCCGACGCAACGGCGCACCGAGGACATCGGCCACGAGGACTTCGCCCGGACCGTCGCGATCAACCTCGCCGGCGTGTTCCTCGGCCTGAAGCACGTGCTGAAAGTCATGCGCGAACAGGGTCACGGACGGGTGCTCAACACCGCGTCGCTTTTCGGTATCCGCGCCAACGGCCTGGGATCCGACTACCACGCCTCCAAGCACGGCGTGGTCGGTCTGACGCGTAACGCCGGCGTGGAGTACGGCCGGTACGGCATCACCGTCAACGCCATGGCCCCCGGCACCATCCTGACCCCGATGCTGGAGAACCACCTGGGCGCGCTTCGCCGGCACGCCCCGGAGGAGATCGACAAGGCCCTCGACAGGATTCCGGCGCAACGGTTCGGCCGCCCCGACGAGGTCGCCGCCCTGGCCGCCTTCCTCCTCTCCGACGAGGCGTCGTACATCAACGCCACGGTGGTGGCGATCGACGGCGGCCGCTCCGAGCGGGCATGAGGGCGACGGGGCGGCCAACGCCGGCCGCGGCCACCACGCGATGCCCTCGGCGGCCTGCCGGCCGTTGCGGGCCGGGGTGGCTTCTGGCCGAGGAGCCCGGAGATATCGGAGATCAACTCCTGTGGCTGGACATGCCGGATTCCACGAAGCCGTCAGACATCAGCGCGCCGAGCTCGACGCCGAGGCACCCACCGCCGCCGAGGGTGCCGTTTGCCTGGGCCGCATCCGATGGCATCCCCGTCACGCCGGAGACAGACAGGATTGAAGAACTGCTGCGCTCACACGAGACCTTCGCAGCACGCTGCTCGACCGGCTGGGCTTTCCCCAGGCCACTCAGCCCTCACCTGAACCATAAGGAACTGGACTCTTGGCCACCGCGGGGGCGGGAAGCCGGGGGAGCGTGCCAGGGAAGGCCCTGACAGCGCCGAAAGAAACGAACGCGCTGGTCAGGGCCTACGCCCTCAGTACTCGATGATGTTCACCGCGAGCCCGCCCCGAGCCGTCTCCTTGCACTTCACCTGCATGTCACCGGATGGCTGTCGGGGTATCGGGTTCCGCTGTCGTCAGGGTTGCCTTAACGGAGGTTGGCGGAGTCGAGGGTTAGCAACATGGACAACCCCTGAGGCATAGCGGAAGTAGGGCAGCTTTGCTGCGGCTTGTCCGTTACTGGTCCTGCTTGACGGGCCCTGCCAGTTGACGACGGCCTACATGTCGTCGATGAAGTCGATCTTCTGGTTCCTGTACCGGAGACAGAAGGCATGCTCCCAGGCGTCGAAGATCAGGATCGGGGTCGAGTCCTGCCCGACGTTGCCGATGCTGGGTGAGGTGTCTTGATCGCGGCCCTGGCGACCTCTGCCGCGTGCTGACAGCCAACCCGTCGTCACAGTGGTCGGCCTTGTCTTCATCTCCGCGCCGGTCCCTCGGCGCACCGCCCCTGTCAGATCAGGACCTGGCCGCTGCCCGCCACGATCTCCGGGCGTAGTAGCTCCGTGAGTCGTTCGGCCGGCAGCAGGCCTTTCTCCAGGACGAGTTCGGCGACGCCACGGCCGCTGACGAGGGCTTCCTTGGCGATGT
>NZ_LIQQ01000418.1 GCF_001418565.1 Streptomyces graminilatus
CGAGGGCTTCCTTGGCGATGTCGGTGGCGGCGGTGTATCCGATGTACGGGTTGAGGGCGGTGACCAGGCCGATGGAGTTCTCCACGCTCGCGCGCAGTGCCTCGGTGTTGGCGGTGATGCCGTTCACGCAGCGTTCGGCGAGGGTGAGGCAGGCGGCGCGCAGGTGGGTGATGGACTCCGAGAGGGAGTGCAGGATGATCGGCTCGAAGGCGTTGAGCTGGAGCTGTCCGGCCTCGGCGGCCATGGTGATGGTGACGTCGTTGCCGATCACCTCGAAGGCGACCTGGTTGACGACCTCGGGGATCACCGGGTTGACCTTGCCGGGCATGATCGACGAACCCGCCTGTACCGGCGGCAGGTTGATCTCGCCGAGCCCGGCGCGTGGCCCGGAGGACAGCAGGCGCAGGTCGTTGCAGCTCTTCGACAGCTTGACCGCGACCCGCTTGAGGACGCCCGACATCTGGACGAACGCCCCGCAGTCCTGGGTGGCCTCGACCAGGTTGGCGGCGGTGACCAGTGGCAGTCCGGTGATCGCGGAGAGGTGGCGGCGGGCCGACTCGGCGTATCCGGCGGGGGCGTTGAGGCCCGTGCCGATCGCCGTGGCGCCCAGGTTGATCTCGTGGATCAGTTCGACGGCCTCCGCGAGGCGGCTGCGGTCCTCCTCGATCATCACGGCGTACGCCGAGAACTCCTGCCCGAGCGTCATGGGCACCGCGTCCTGGAGCTGCGTACGGCCCATCTTCAGGACGTCGCGGAACTCGACCGCCTTGCGGGCGAAGGCGTCCTGGAGCACGGCCATCGCCTTCAGCAGCTCGTGCACGGCGAAGACGGTCGCGACCTTGACGGCGGTCGGGTAGACGTCGTTGGTGGACTGCCCGAGGTTGACGTCCTCGTTGGGGTGCAGGTGCTCGTACCGGCCCTTGGCGTGGCCCAGCAGCTCCAGCGCCCGGTTGGCGACGACCTCGTTGGCGTTCATGTTGGTGGAGGTGCCGGCCCCGCCCTGCACCACGTCCACCACGAACTGGTCGTGCAGTTTGCCGTCCCGGATCTCCCGGCACGCCTCGACGATCGCGGCGGCCTTCTTCGGCTCCAGCAGCCCGAGTTCCTCGTTGGCGAGGGCGGCGGCCTCCTTGACGGCGGCGAGGGCGTCGATGAGGTGGGGGTAGGCGGAGATGGTCATACCGGTGATCGGGAAGTTCTCCGTGGCACGCAGGGTGTGGACACCCCAGTACGCGTCGGCGGGGACGTCACGGTCGCCGAGCAGATCGTGTTCGCTGCGGGTGGCTGCGGCGGTCGTCATGACTGGGTCGGCCTGCTTTCGTGAGAGGGGCTGCGTTTTCAGCCCGTCGGGCGTTTGTGGACGCGGCCGGCACCATCCAGCCCGTCCGGCGTTTGAGGACAAGGCCGACACCATCCAGCCCGTCCGGCGTTTGAGGACAAGGCCGACACCATCCAGCCCGTCCGGCGTTTGAGGACAAGGCCGACACCATCCAGCCCGTCCGGCGTTTGAGGACAAGGCCGACACCATCCAGCCCGTCCGGCGTTTGAGGACGCGGCCGGCACCATCCAGCCCGTCC
>NZ_LIQQ01000419.1 GCF_001418565.1 Streptomyces graminilatus
TCTGGGGGCAGAGCCCCCAGGGACGGGAAGGGTAGGGGCGGCGGGGGCGAGGACGGGCTTGGGGTTACAGGCCCCGGGTGCGCGTCGGGTGAACCGACCGGGCCGTGTGTTCGTCCTCAACCGGTGGGAGAATGAACCGGGCAGGACTGATCACAGCACGGGAGAGGGATGTGACGGCGACCAATTCCGAGCCGTACACGCCGATCGCATCGAATGCGTCGCATGCGCCGCGCGCGCACCCGTCGCCCGAGGCCCCTCGCGCGGGTCTGCGCGTCNNGCGGCGGCCGCCGCCTTCTACGAACTGGACACCGCCCAGCGGGATCTGCGGATCTCGATGGAGACCATCAAGGCCGTCGACGACACCCCCGCCGCCCGGCGCGCGGTGGCCGACTTCGAGGGGCTCGGGCGCCGGATCGACGAGGTCAGCGGCCAGTACATCACCGCCATCGACGCCCATGATCTGGACCGGGACGGTCTGGAGGCCTCGGCCGCCGCTCGTGCCCGCTCCGAGCTGACCCGGGCCAAGGAGGAGCTGGGGCGGGTCAAGCAGGACCTGGACCGCTTCGCGGACGGGCTCGGGCCGCTGCTCGGCAAGGCCGAGACGCAGTTGGCCAGGCTCGCGCCCTCCGTGGAGCGTGCCCGCCAGTCGCTGCTGGCCGCGTCGAACGCCCTGGACGGGGTACGGGGATCGGGGCTGCGGGCGGACGACCTGGCCGGCCGGCTGGCCGCCCTCGGGCCTGAGCTGACCCGGCTCAACCAGGGCGCCGGGCAGCACGGTGTGCCGGAGACGCTGGAGCGGGCGGACCGGGTCGCGCGCGAGGCGGAGGCGGTACGGGCGGAGGCGGCGCGGCTGCCCGAGCGGGCCGCGGAGATCGATCACCGGCTGGTGTCGCTGCGTACCCGTGGCGAGGCGCTGACGACCCGGTCGGGGCAGGTGGAGCCACTGCTGAGCGAGTTGCGCAGACGGTTCTCGGCGGCGTGCTGGCAGGACCTCCAGCATGTGCCGGAGCAGGCGGCGGACCACGTACGGCAGGCCGAGGCCAGGCTCAAGGAGGCGCAGGCCGCCCGGGACGCCCAGCGCTGGCCGGACGCGACGGCGCTGCTGGCGACGGTGCGGGCACTGCTGGACACCACCGACGAGGCGGTGTCGGCGGCCGGGGACCGGCTGCGGCGGCTGAACGCCGTACAGAAGGACCCGCGCGGCGAGATCGACAAGACGCGTTTCGCGATCCGGGACGCGCAGCGGCTGGCCATGTCGGGGCGCAACACCCCGGATCCGAAGGACGCCCGCCCGCTGGACGAGTCGGTGGCCCGGCTGGAGCGGGCGATCGCCACGCTGGAGGGCCGCCACCCCGACTACTGGCACTTCCTGACGGAGACGGAGGCGGTGCGGCAGGCGGTGGCCGGCGTGGTGAGCCGTATCCGCGAGGAACGCGGTACGGCCGCGCACTGAGTGCGCGGCCGTGACGGGACGCCGGGGCGCCGAGGCCCGTCGCCCCGGCCTGGGTAGGGGCCGGAGCGGCGGGACCGGGTCGGTCAGGTGCGGTAGGCGTAGTAGTACGCGTTCCAGTCCGACGCGATGATGCTCGCGAGCGACCGGCGCCAGGTGTTGACGGAGTGGTACGTCATGTACGGCATGCCGTCACCGCCGCGGAACGAGACGATCATCGTGTGATCCTTGGCCCCGTCCCGGTCGAAGTCCATCTGGAGCACGTCGCCGACGTCCATCTGGTAGACGGACGCGAGGGGGGTGGTCCGCTTCGAGTTCTGGGCGAACCAGGACCACTCGTTGACGCCGATGAACGAGTGCGACTGGATCTCGTTGTTGCCGAACCACTTGTCGTAGTCGTCGACGCGGCCGGGGGCGTGCTTCCAGCCGCCGGCCTTCAGGGACTGGCTGACGAAGTTGGTGCAGTCGCCGCCGTCCGCGTGCCCGTTGAAGTTCGGGTAGTTGGTGTTGTAGTTGGCCCAGTACGTCTCCGCGTACGCGGCCATGGCGCGGTAGTCGTAGGCGGCGCCGTTGAGGTTCTTGTTGTTGGCCGGTATGCCCCAGCGGTTGGTGTTGGAGCGGGGGGCGTCGGGCGTGTCGCCGGCCCGGGTGCCCCTGGCCTTGGCGGGCTTGGCGGCGGGAGCCGGCTGGGCCGGCTGGTTCACCGCTTCGGGCGCGTCGGCGTCGGTGTTCCGGATGCCCGTCAGCTGCCAGTCGCCGCGCTTGTCGGCGGTGAACGTCAGCGCGTGGTGGGCCTGGAAGCCGGTGGTCGCCGGCTCGTCGCCGCTGACCTTCTTGTACGTCAGCGTCGTGGTCTCGGTGACCTTGACCTCGGCCTTGCCGCCCTGGACGCGGGTGTTGTCCAGGGTGACGACGGTGTTGCCCTTGCTGTACTTCTCGCCGAGCGCCGCGAGGCGGGCCTTGCGCTGCTCCAGCGAGGACAGGACGTGCTTCTCGCTGCCGGCCATTGCGGCGGACAGCTTGACGGCACCGGAGAAGCCGCTGCTCAGCGACTTCTTCCGGGCGCCCCGCGCGCCGTCGACCAGCGCGTCCGTACGGTCGGTGAGGACCGCGTCGGCCAGGCGCTGGAAGGTGGCCCTGGTCTGCTGGTCCACGACCGGGGCGGCGGTCGCCGCGCTCGCGCTGGCGACCGGCAGCAGAGACACTCCCGCCGCCACCGAGGCAGCGGCGGCGATGAGCATGGAGGCACGGCCGCGCGTGCGGCCCATGTTCCTTGACTTCACGAATGTTTCCCCTCTTGCCCGGCGATGGGGGATGCCGGACGGTGGAAGTTTTGCATGCCTTGTGGAGTCCCCGTGAACGGGGATCCCCTTTTGCGACAAGGGAGTTGACGGGTCGTCACATAGAGCTGGCCGGCGGTTACCCGGTGGTTACTTCACGACCGTCGACCAGTCCGGCGACTGCGCCGGGTCCAGGCCTCGGAGCCGCTCAAGCGTCGCCGGGCTCTGTACGTCGAGCCAGTCGGCGAGTTCCTTGAAGGAGACGCACTCGACGTCCTTCTTCGAGCACATCCGCGCCATGACCTCGTCGACGGCCTTCATGTAGATGCCGCCGTTCCACTGCTCGAAGTGGTTGCCGATGAACAGCGGGGCCCGGCTGCCGTAGTACACCCGGCCGAAGCCGGCCATGTAGGCGTCGACGGTCTCCTGCTGCCACTTCGGGTATTCGGCCGGCGGCCCGTTGGTCTCGCCGTTGGACTGGTTGTAGAGGAAGTTGAAGTCCATGGAGAGGCCCTGGTAGTCGCCGCCGTCGTACGGGAGCATCTGGAGCGGGAAGTCCCAGATGCCGTCCTTCTTCTTCGGCCAGATCTGGAAGTCGCCCGCGGAACTCGCGTCGTAGCGCCAGCCGTAGCTCTTGGCGGCCTTCAGCAGGTTCTTCTGGCCCTCAAGACAGGGGGCGCGCCCGCCGGTGACCTCTTCCTTGGCGTCGAACGGCAGCGGAGGGAGGTCGGTGTAGCCGGTGTTGGTCTTCCACTTCTGCACGAAGGAGAAGAACTGGTCGATCTCGCTCTTCCACTCCTTGACACTCCAGTCGCCGCCGCCCTTCTTGCCGCAGAAGTGGCCGTTGAAGTGGGTGCCGATCTCGTTGCCCTCCCGCCACGCCTTCCCGAGCTCTTCGAGGGTGGTGCGGATGTGGTCGTCGGTGGCGTAGCTGATCGCCGCCGACCCCCTGGGGTGCTGCGGGGGGCTGTAGAGGTCCGCCTTGCTCTTGGGCAGCAGGTAGATGCCCGTGAGGAAGTACGTCATGTGGGCGTTGTACTTCGTGGACATGTCCCGGTAGTGCTCGAAGAGGTTGTCGTCGCCCGCCAGCGCGCCGTCCCAGGAGAAGACGACGAACTGGGGAGGCTTCTCACCGGGCTTGAGCGGTACGGGCGTCAACCGGTCCGGCTGCGGGCCGGTGTTGGAGGTGGAGCCGTCCCCCAGGACTCTGACCCTCCCGTCCCACTTCGGCTTGCTGGTCGTCTGCGTGGGGGTCTTCACGGGCCCCCCGGACCCCACGGCGGCTGTCGGTTCGGTGCGGTCGGGGTGGCCCAGCATCAGATAGCCGGCGGTCATGGAGGCGACAGTCATGGACGCGACGACAAGGTACGCCGCGATCCGCGGGCGGTAGTTGACGGGTGGAGTCGTTTCCTGGGCCTTCCGGCGGCGGCCCGACGCTTGTCTCATGTGCTGCTCATTTCGAGGGGGGAGGCTTGTTGCCCCGTCCGGTGGTCAGCCGAGCGGGCTCATGGCACCCGACCAGATGCCGTACGGAACGCTCTCGTCGGCGGTACCGGCGAGACCCTTCAACGGCAGCGGTTCGAGGCTCTTGGTCAGATCGATGCGATAGACGACGACAGCCGTGGACACGGACCTGTGCGTGCCGACGAACCAGGAGGCGGTGTCCTGCGGGGTGGTTCCCGCCTTCCCGGTCACGGTCCCGTCGGCGGACGCGGCAACCGCGGGGTGGGCGGTGCTGAAGGCGTCCGCGAGCGCTGAGGTGACCTCCTCGGCCACGTCGGGTTCGAGCGCACGGGTCCGGTCCGGGGTGTCCAGACCGATGCCGGTGCCATTGCGGGTGATCTTGCGCACCGAGTACGGCTCGGTGCGTCTGCCGCCGGCGATGAACGTGGTGTAGCCGCCGGCCATCCGGATGGCGCTGGGGGTGGAGTTGCCGATCGACATGGCGGGCACCTGCGCCCCGATGCTGCCGGGCAGCAGTCCGGCGGCCTCGGCGGTCGCACGGACGTTGTCCAGGCCGGTGTCCATGCCGAGCTGCATGAACGGCGTGTTCACCGAAAGGGCCAGCGCCCGGCGCAGCGAGATCTGCCCGTACGACTTGCCGCCGTCGTTGGTCGCGAACACCTTCTGGCCGCTGCGGTCCCAGTAGGGCCCCTCGGGCGTGGTCACCGGCACTTCGTTGTTGCCGTCATAGAGGGTTTCCCCCGTGACACGTGTCGGGTCGTCGTCGCGGGTCTTGCGGACACCGTGCTCCAGACCGGCCGCGTAGACGAACGGCAGGAAGGCCGAACCGGCGGGGACGGTGGTGGAGTTGGACTCGTTGTAGCCCTGCGTACGGTGGTCGGGACCGCCGTAGATGGCGAGGATGCGGCCGTCGGCGGCCACCGAGGCGGCGCCGTAGTGCGCGGTCTTCGCGGCGCTCCGGTCGCCCTTCTGCGCCTTCTTGCGGGCCTTGGCCACGGCGTCGGCGAGCTTGCTCTCCCGCTTGCGGTCGAACGTCGTGTAGACCTGGTAGCCGCCGAGGTCGAAGTCCTTCTCGGAGATGTTCGCGGCCTTCTTGGCGTACTGGGAGGCCAGCTCCACCAGGTAGTCGGTCTGTTCACCGGTGTCGTACAGCGGGTTGGTCTTCAACGGCTCCGGGAACTTCGTGTACTTGGCCCGCTCGGCCTTGGTGAGCTTGCCGATCTCGACCATCCGGTCGAGGATCCAGGACCAGCGCTCGACGGCCCGGGCGTGGTTGGCCTTGCTCAGGGTCGGGTCGTACAGGCCCGCGCCCTTGAGCAGGGAGGCCAGGAACGCGCCCTGGCCGGCGTCGAGCTGGCTGACGTCCTTGCCGTAGTAGGCCTGGGAGGCCCGCTGGATGCCGTAGCAGCCACGGCCGAACCAGCTCGTGTTGAGGTAGCCCTCAAGGATGTCGTCCTTGCTCATCCGGTTGTCGAGCTTGAGGGAGATCATCGCCTCGGTGAACTTGCGGCCGATCGTCTGGTTCTGGTTGAGATAGACGTTTTTGACATACTGCTGCGTGATGGTGGATCCGCCCTGGGTGTCACCCTGGCCGACGGTACGCACAAGGGCGCGCGCGAGCCCCTTGACGGAAATGCCGGAATCACTGTAAAAACTCGCGTTCTCGGCGGCGAGCACCGACCAGCGAACATCCTCCGGAATGTCCTTCAATGGCATTGCCTGCCGCTGCACCCAACCGGTACGGGCCATGGGTGTCCCATCCGCCCAGAAGTACACATTGTCCTGCTGGGTGGCGTACGAGTTGAGGTTGTCGGGAATGTCCGTGGCCGCGTAGGCGATGCCCAGGAGCAGACAGCTCAGCCCCACGGACGTCAGCACGCCGCCCGCCCACTGGCGCCAGGAGGGCATCCAGCGACGCCAGCCGGTACGGCCGGGCCGCGGGTACTTCGGCGCATGGGACACGGCGAACGCCCAGATCCGCGCGAGGAGCGACCTGGGGGATATTCGGCGGCTTTTTCGAGCTAATCGGGCTTCACGCCTGCTTCCGGGTGTACTGCCCCCAGATGCACCACTTCCTGGTACGGGCGATTCCTTCCCGGCGTCGTAAATGTCCAGATCGATTTTCCGGAACTGCAGAGTTGCGTCCGGTTCTTCCGATTTCTGGGTCACGACACACCCCTCCGCACTCCGTGCAAACCTTGAATTCCCCGACCTCACGGCTCATCGCGGCAAACATAAATTACCAGCGCTCTTCGCAGCTTCTCCACATGGGGAATGAACAAGCAAGGGCCACAGCCGAAACCGTCGGGCATCGCCGGGCGAGCATTTGGGGACTAATCTGTCCGCATGCCTCGCTATGAGTACCGCTGCCGCACCTGCGGCGACACGTTCGAACGGACCCGCCCGATGGCCGAATCCTCGGCCCCGACGGACTGCCCCGCCGGCCACGCGGACACGGTGAAACTCCTGTCAACGGTAGCCGTGGGCGGCTCAGCCTCCGCCCCCCGCCCAACCGGCGGCGGCGGAGGCGGCGGTTGCTGCGGCGGAGGCTGCTGCGGCTGACCCCGGCGAGGACGGGGGCGGGGATGGGCGCGGGACACCCTCCCAGGGCCCCGAGGCTGGGCGCGAAGCGCCCGCCTAGGGGCGCGGGGAACTGCGCGCCCAGCCACAACGGCGCCGCACCAGCCCAAACCCCCCGAGGATGGGCGCGCAGCGCCCTCCTTAGGGGCGCGGGGAACTGCG
>NZ_LIQQ01000042.1 GCF_001418565.1 Streptomyces graminilatus
TCCCCGCCCAGCGCCGCTCGCCCCAGCCGCGCTCGCCCCAGCGGCGCGCCACCCACCGTCTGCACACCCGGCGGATCGCCGGCGCAGTGGACACGGAGGCCGCCTTCGGCCGGATGTACGCCGGCTCGCCGCGCGCGTTCTGGCTGGACAGTTCGCAGGTCGAGAAGGGACGGTCGCGGTTCTCGTTCCTCGGGGACGGGTCCGGTCCGCTCGCCGAGTTCGTGCGGTACGACGTCACGAGCGGCGTCTGCGAGATCGAGCGGGACGGACGGCCGACGCGCAAGGTCAGGGCGAGCGTCTTCGACTACCTGAAACGGCAGTTGACGACCCGTCATGTGGACGCCACCGGGCTGCCGTTCGACTTCACCGGCGGATACGTCGGCTACTTCGGGTACGAGACGAAGGCCGACTGCGGAGCGACCTCGCCGGGTGTGCACCGGGCCCGGACCCCCGACGCCTGCTGGCTGTTCGCCGACCGGCTGATCGCGGTGGACCACCAGGAGGGCTACACGTACGCCGTCTGTGTCGCCGAGGACACTCCGCAGGCCACACTGGAGGCCGCCGACTGGCTCGACAGCGCGCTGGCCCAGCTCTCCTTCGTGAGCGCCCAGCAGCCGCCGCTGCCCGTACCGGCCACCGGGCCGGACCCCGACCCCGCCTCGGCGGAACCGTGGCTGGTGCGCGACCGGGCCACCTATCTCGCCGACATCGCGTCCTGCCGACGGGAGTTGACGGCCGGCACGAGTTACGAGGTCTGTCTGACCAACACGGCCAGGATGCCCGCCCCGGCCGACGCGTTCGGCTACTACCGGGCCCTGCGACGCGTCAACCCGGCGCCGTACGCGGCCTTCCTGCGGTTCGGGGAGCTGGAGGTGGCCGGTTCCTCGCCCGAGCGGTTCCTGCGGATCACCCGGGACGGCATGGCCGAGGCCAGGCCCATCAAGGGCACCGCCCCGCGTGGCGGCGACCCGGCGGAGGACGACCGCCTGCGGGACTCGCTCGCCGCCGACGACAAGACACGCGCCGAGAACCTGATGATCGTCGACCTGCTCCGCAACGACCTGGGCCAGGTCTGCCGCACCGGCACGGTACGCGTCTCCCGGCTCATGGTCACCGAGACGTACGCGACCGTGCACCAGCTCGTCTCCTACGTCGAGGGACGGCTGCGCGAGGGCACCGACTCGGTGGACGCGGTCCGCGCCTGCTTCCCGGGCGGCTCGATGACCGGCGCGCCCAAGCTCCGCACGATGGAGATCATCGACTCGCTGGAGACGGAGGCCCGGGGCGTGTACTCCGGGGCCCTCGGCTTCCTGGGGTGCAGCGGCGGCGCGGATCTCAGCATCGTCATCCGGACCGCCGTGATCAGCGGCGGGGAGATGCGGCTGGGCGCGGGCGGCGCGATCGTCCTCGGCTCGGACCCGGTCGCGGAGTACGACGAGATGCTCCTGAAGACAGCCGCCCAGATGCGGGCCTATCAGCAGTACCAGGAGCAGCGGGAGCACCGGGAGTACCAGGAATATCAGGAGTTTCAGGAGCACCAGGACTGCCTGGAGTACGGGCAGGACTACCGGGAGTACCCGCCCTCCCCGTCCCTGTCGGCCGCCGCAGAGGAGGCCGCCCGGTGACGACCCACCCGTCCGCCACCGCTTCCCCGGCCCTGCCCACGCACTCCCCTGCCGACGCAGCCGCAACCGGCACGGACACAGCCGGCTCAGGCACAGTCGGCCCAGGCACAGTCGGCCCAGGCAACCTCGCCGCCCATCTCGCCGCCCTCGCCGAGCGGCGCGGCTGGAGCGACCGGGCCGCCTTCCACCAGAGCGACCAGGGGCACCGTTCCTGGACGCACGGCGAGGTGCACGAGCTGGCCGCCCGTACGGCGACGGTGCTCGCCCGGCACGGGGTGAAAGCCGGCGACCGGGTGCTCCTGGCCCTGCCCGACGGCATCACCTGGGTGACCGTCTTCCTCGCCGCCGCCCGGCTCGGTGCCGTGGCCGTGCTGGTCAACCCCGAACTCCCGCCCGCCGACCACGCGTTCATGGCCGAGGACGCGGAAGCGGTGCTGTGCGTGACGGGCCCCGGGCTGGAGGAGAGCGCGGGTACGGGTACAGGTACTGGCGACGAGGGGCGTTTCGCGGGGCGGCCTCTGCTCGGTGCCGATCAGCTCGCCGCTCTCGCTCCGACCGCCGAACCGGCCGCCACCGCCCATCCGGCGGACGCCGACACGCCCCTGTATGTGCAGTACACCTCCGGAACCACCGGTCTCCCAAAGGGAGTTGTGCACACCCACGGCGACCCGAAGACCTATCACGACCTGATCGGCCGCCCGTTGCTGCGGATCACCGAGGACGATGTCGCGCTCTCCGTCTCCAAGCTGTACTTCGCCTACGGCTTCGGCAACGCCTTCGTCTTCCCGCTGTTCTCCGGTTCGTCGGCCGTCCTGGTGGACCGGCGTCCGACCCCGGCGGCCGTCGACGAGCTCGTCGCCCGGCACCGGGTGACCCTGCTCTACTCCGTGCCGTCCGCCTACGCGGCCCTGGTGGCCGAGCGGGGCAGCGACCACCGGGCGGCCGGCCACCAGGCCTGCTTCGCCTCCGTACGGGCCGCCGTGTCGGCCGGTGAGGGGCTGCCGGACGGGCTCGGGAGGCAGGTCGGGGAGCTGCTCGGCGCGCCGGTGCTGGAGCAGCTCGGCTCGACGGAGGCCGGGCACGCGTTCTGCGCCAACAGCCTCGACCACAACCGTCCCGGTACGGTCGGCCGCCCCGTCCCCGGTTTCGAGGTCGAGCTGCGCGACCGCGCCGGGCTGCCCGTACCCGATGCCGTCGAGGGTGAACTCTGGGTGCGTGGGCCCACGGTGACGCGCGGCTATCTCAACCAGCCTGCGGAGACGGCCCGTTCACTGGTCGACGGCTGGCTGGCCACCCGGGACCGGGCGGTGCGTGAACCGGACGGCACCTACCGGCATCTGGGCCGCGCCGACGACATGGAGATGGTCGGCGGCATCACGGTGTCACCGCTGGAGGTGGAGGCCGTACTGCGCGCCCACCCGGCGGTTCGGGAGGTCGCCGTGGCCGCGCTCCCCGATGAGCGGGGCGTCAGCGGGCTGCGTGCCTTCGTCGTCCCCACCGGGCCGGTCCGGACGGGCCTGGAGACCGAACTCATCGAGCTGGCCCGCGCCCGTCTCGCCGCCTTCAAGGTCCCCCGGAGTGTCGGCTTCGTCCCGGCGCTGCCCCGCACCGGGACGGGAAAACTCCGCCGCCACATGGTCCGCAGGGGCACCTGGTGACCACCCCGGCCACCCCAGCCACCCCAGTCACCGCAGCCCTTCAAGCCGCCGCGGCCCCTTGCCGTACATCGCGCACTTCCCGCAGTTCAGAAAGGACCGGGCGCATGCCACAGCCGCAGCAGCCCCTGCTCGCCGACCGCGGTTTCTATCTGGGCCCGGTCTTCCGGCGGGCCGCCGACCGCCACGGAGCCGTCTTCGTCACCCTGGACCGGCCGCTCGACGTCAGCCCAGAGCTCGGGGTCGACCTGAGCTACTCCCAACTGGCCGATGTGGTCGAGGAGTTGTCGGCCCGGCTGTGGGCGGCCGGGGTCCGGCCCTCGGAGGAAGTGGTCGTCCACAAGACGGACAACGTCGACATCGTGCTGCTGACCTGCGCGGTCTCCCGTATCGGCGCTGTCCCCGTGCTCCTGTCCCCCGGTCTCGCCGGACCGGTCGTCGGCCAGTTGCTGACCCGGCTGCACCGCCCCTGGCTGCTCACCGACACCGCCAAACTCACCGGCCCGCTCGCGGAGTTGGACCTCCCCCCGCTGGTCCGCCGGATCCTCGCCGTCAACGCCGATGCGGCCAACACGGTCGGCGCCGAGCCGCTCGCGATGTACGCGGGTGCCGAGCCCGCCAACGCCGTCCGCCTCCACCCCCGCGAACCGGCCCTGATCACCCACAGTTCGGGCACCACCGGTATCCCCAAGCTCGCCGTGCACTGCGCGAACAGCATGTGGAACCGTCTCGTACCGCAGCAGGCGATGGGCTGGCCCACCCGTGGGGAGACGGCCGCGCTGCACATGTCGTTCGTGCACTCGCGCTTCTACCATCTCCTGGGCGTGCTCCTGCACTTCGGCAGCCCGCTGCTCCTGATCACCGACCCGGCCCCGGCCGCCGTGCGCCCGCTGCTCGTCCGCCATCGCCCGGGGATCGTCGAGACCCACCCCAACACCTTCGTCTTGTGGGAGGAGTTGGCGGACGCTCCGGGTCAACCGCTGTCGCGCGTACGGTCGTACGGGTCGACGTTCGACGCGATCCACCCGCGTACCGTACGTCGGCTGCTGGGCGCGTCGAAGCGCCGTAGCGCCTGGCTGGTCCAGTTGTACGGGCAGAGCGAGACCGGGCCCGTCGCCGTGCAGTGGTTCACCCGGCGCAGTGTGGCGAAGGCGGACGGCCGCCGGGTCGGCATCGGGATTCCCGGCTTCACCCGGGTCCGTGTGACGGACGACAACGGTCGGCCCGCCGCACCGGGCACGCCGGGTCGCATCGAGGCCAGGACACGCGGACGCATCCTCACCTACCTCGGCGCGCCCGAGCAGTACCGGCGTCAGCTCGACGGCGACGGATGGTGGCAGATGGGCGACATGGGGTACCGGAGCAGGCTCGGGGCGCTGTATCTCATCGACCGCGAGATCGACCGGATCGACTCCGTGCACAGCAACCTGGAGGTCGAGGACACGCTGATGGACCGGCTGGAGGAGCTGCGCGAGGTCGTCATCGTGCCGGGCGCCGACCGCGAGCCGGTGCCCGTGGTCTGCGTACGCGACGAGGTGCCGCTCGACCCGGAGCGCTGGCGGCGGGCGACCGCCGATCTGCCGGCGATGGCCGAGCCCCGGCAGTGGCGCTTCGAGGAACTGCCGATGACGGCGACCTGGAAGGTGAAACGGGTGGAGATCACCCGCATGCTGGCCGAGGGCGCGCGCACATGAACACCCCTGACGACAAGCGGGTGTTGGTCGTGGGCGCCGGTCCCGTCGGGCTGTCCGCCGCGCTCGGGCTGCGCGCTCACGGACTGCCGGTCGTCGTCCTGGAGGCGGACCCCGAGGACCGTCAACGCCCGGGCAGCCGCGCCCTGTTCGTGCACCGCGAGACCCTGCGCCTGCTGGACGGGATGCGTCCGGGCCTGGCCGCCGAGTTCGCGGCGCACGGGCAGACCTGGCACACCCGGCGCACGCTGTACCGGGGCCGCGAGGTCTACTCCCGCACCTTCCCCGAGCAGCCGAAGGCGCCCACGGCCACCCCGCCCTTCACCAGTCTGCGCCAGGTGGACACCGAGCGCCTGCTGCGGGCCGCCTGCCGGGACGCGGGCGTGGAGTTCGCGTGGGGCGTGCGGGTGACGGGCGTACGGTCCTCGCCGACCGGGGTCGCCCTCACCGACTCGGGCGGCGGTGTCTGGCACGGCACCCATGTCGTGGCCGCCGACGGCGCCCGGTCCACCGTACGGGCGGAGTTGGGGATCACCATGGAGGGCGCGCACTCGACCGGGTTCCACGTCGTCGTGGACGTCGCCGACATCCCCGGCGCCGAACTCCCCCTGGAGCGCGTCTTCCACTACGAGCATCCGGGCGTGGGCGGCCGGAGCGTGCTGCGGGTGCCCTTCACGGGCGGTTTCCAGGTCGACCTCCAGTGCCGCGACGACGACCCGCAGGAGGCGTACGGCACGGAGGAGGCCGTACGGGACTGGCTGCCGGGGGTGCTGGAGGCGCCGGGGTACGGGTCTCAGATCCTGTGGGTGTCGACGTACCGCTTCCTGCGCAAGGTCGCCGACGCCTTCACCGACCGGCACCGTCGGGTGCTGCTCACCGGGGAGGCGGCGCATCTGTTCCCGCCGTTCGGGGCGCGCGGGATGAACAGCGGGATCGCGGACGCGGCGGCAGCGGCGGAGGCCATCGCCACCGTGTCCAGGACGGGGCTGGTGGGAGCGGTCGCCGAGTTCGCCGAAGTACGGCACGCGGCGGCCGTGTTCAACAGCGCCGCCGCCGGGAACGCGCTTGACCACCTCCGTCCACGGCGCCGGATCGTCCGGGCCAAGCAGCGCGCGGCGGCGGCCCTCGCGCCGATGCTGCC
Organism: Streptomyces graminilatus; assembly: GCF_001418565.1. Lineage (GTDB taxonomy): Bacteria > Actinomycetota > Actinomycetes > Streptomycetales > Streptomycetaceae > Streptomyces > Streptomyces graminilatus. The sequence goes on from NZ_LIQQ01000042.1 coordinate 6,113, forward strand.
GTGGTGCGGATCGTGGCTGGAGCACGCGCCGTACGGCCCCCGGAACGGGGCACCGGCGCTGGCGGGCCGCAAGTACTGACGTACTGAGGTATCAGGGGTATCCGGGATATCTGGGGTATCAGGAAAAGAGCACTTGATGACGCTGACGCGAACAGGACGAACCCAAACGGCGGCCAGGGAAGGGCTGTTGACGTGGTCGCCGCGCCGGGGCCTGACCGCCCCGGACGCCCCGGACTCGTACGGCCGCGTGCCGACGGTCGGCGAGCGGCTGGCGGTCGCCGACTCCTGGCTGCTGCGCGAGGGCCGGGTGCGCGCCCTCGGCCGGCACCGGGAACGCTTCCTGCGGGCCTGCGCCGACTCCGGCGGTCCCTCACCGCGCCAACTGGTGGACTTCTGGCAGGACATGACAGCTGCGCTGCCACGCACGGGCGACTGGTTCCCCCGAGTCGAACTGGGAGCAGAGTCACGGGAGTTGAGACTCCTCCTCCGCCCCGCTCCACCGCTCGGCACGGGTGTACGGCTCTGGGCTGCGGGCCAGTCCGACCCGCGCACCGTCCCCCGCCGCAAGGGCCCCGACCTGGACATCCTGGCCAGGGTCCGGCAGCGGGCGGCGACGGAGGGCGCGGACGAGGCAGTGCTGGTCGCCCCCTCGGGCGTGATCCTGGAGGGCGCCACCACCAGCCTCCTGTGGTGGGAGGACGACACCCTGTGCCTGCCCTCACCCCAACTCCCGGTCCTGGCCGGAGTCACCACCGCCCTCATCCAGGAACACGCCCAGCGCACCGGCATCCGCGTAGCCCACCGCGAACGCACCCTCACCGACCTTGCCGACCGCGAGGTATGGCTGGTGAACGCGCTGCACGGAATCCGCCCGGTGACGGAATGGACGGGCAGCACGGAGCCGCCGATACGGGCGGGGCACGCGATGCGAGCCCCCGAATGGCGGAATTGGCTGGAGGACCTGCCGGAGCCCCTGCTTTAGAACGGCCGACAGAACAAATGGGTGGGGGAGGGCGAATTGAATCGCCCTCCCCCACCCATTCACGCCCGAATCCGACCCGAATCCAAATTCAGCCGCATTCAGTCAGTCAGCCAGTCTTCGGCACCGGCTGATAACCACCGGGAACCATCCGCGTCGCGATGGCGATCCGGTTGTACGCGTTGATGACGGCGGCCGCCCATATCAGCGCGGCGACCTGTGCCTCGTCGAATACGGCGGCGGCCCCGGCGTAGACGTCATCGGGGACGTGTCCATCGTGCACGAGGGTCACAGCCTCGGTCAACGCCAGTGCGGCGCGCTCCTGTTCGGTGAAGAAGGGAGTCTCCCGCCAGGCGTTCAGGGCGTAGATCCGCTGCTCGGTCTCACCCGCCGCACGGGCGTCCTTGGTGTGCATGTCGAGGCAGAAGGCGCAGCCGTTGAGCTGGGACGCGCGAATCCGGATCAGTTCAAGGAGTTCGGGTTCGACTTTGGCGTCCCGCGCGGCGGAAACGGCGGCGGCATGCAGGGCACCCATCGACGCGGAGACGTCTGGGGTGATTTTCTTGAGGGCGACTCGGGATACCGGATCAGTGGTGTTCATGGAATTACTGTATCCACGAATAGAACACACCGTTCACCCTTTCGGCGATATTCGCGAAAGATCGGGGGCAGATCCGGCGGGGTCATGCGCCGTGGTCCCGCCGCTGGTGGGAGCGGAGCAGTACGTTCGCGTCCGTCTCCTTGCTCCAGTCGAACTCGGCGCGGGCGGCGGCGCGTTGGGCACCGAGTTCGGCGCACTCCGTACAGTCGGGGACGAGCACCGGCGGGCGGTACGTCTCGCCGGGCGGGCCGTACATCGGCTCCGCCCGGTTGTGCGTGGCCTGGTCGTTCGCCGCCCGCACCTTCGCGCTCAGGTACTCGGCGGGAGTCGCGGGGCGTACGTCCGCCGGGGCCACCTCCCACTCCCGGCCGCCCCCGATCGGCCTGAGCAGCAGGTACGGGCCGACCTTCTCCCGGTACTCCCCGACCTTCTCCAGCTCGACGTCGTACATGACGGCTCCGGCCACACACTTGTCAGTCTCCACGCGTTTCTCCACGTCGATGCGTTCCTGTGCCTCGTGCCCCTTTGGGGTGGGCAACTACCGATTGTGGAGACAGCGTTGCGCTCCGTTCGGTAGTTTCACCAGGCAGAACGCCATGACCTGACAGGGGTCATGGGAGGCCGCCATGACCGCCTCCCGGTCATGCAGGAGGAGGTTTGCACATGACCGTCGAGACCGACGCCGCGCCCGACCCCATGAAGTCCCTCCTGGCTTTCTTCGGCACGGAGTTGACGCGTCTCCGCACCAAGGCAGGGCTGTCCCAGGAACAGACAGCACGTCTCGCCCACACCACCCAGTCCATGATCTCGAAGATCGAGTCGGCGAAACGGGTGCCGTCTCTGGACCTCGCGCGGGACCTCGACATCGCACTGAAGACGGACGGCCACTTCGCACGGTTGCACCCGCTCGTCATCCAGTACGCGTATCCGTCTTGGTTCCTTCCAGTGGTGGAGCTGGAGCAAGACGCCGTGTCCATCCGGTCCTTCCAGAACCAGGTCATCCCCGGACTGTTGCAGACCGAGGAGTACGCGCGCTCAATGCTGATCACGGTTCGGCCGGACAACCTGGACGATCTGGTAGCCGCCCGGATGACCCGGCAGGAGATCTTCGAACGGGAGGAGCGCCCCCGGGCCTGGTTCATCCTGGACGAGTACGCGCTGCTGCGCCACATCGGCGGTGAGGCTGTGATGCGCGCCCAGTTCGAGCATCTGCTGGAGGCAGGGAAGCATCCCCGCACGGTGATCCAGATCATCCCCCGCACGGTGGCCGCGCATCCTGGTCTGGCAGGCCCGTTCATGCTGCTCGGGTTCGACGAAGGCCCGGACGTTCTCCACGTAGACGGCTTCTCCCAGGGTCGAACAGCTCTCGACCAGGGGGAGGTGGCTGAAGGGGTCCGCACTTATGATCTGCTCAGGGCAGTTGCCCTGTCACCCGACGCGTCGGCCGAGTTGATCGGCGGGCACCTAAAGGAGCTAGGCGCATGATCAGCGCGAGTGAACTGACCGTCTCCTGGCGCAAGAGCAGCTACAGCAGCACCAACGGCGGTGACTGCCTTGAAGTCGGCGCCGGGATAACCACCATCGTCCCCGTCCGCGACTCCAAGGCCCCCCACGGCCCCGCAGTCCTCTTCACCCCCGCTTCCTGGTCGTCGTTCGTGACCTCGGTCAAGGACCCTGCTGACCGGATGTGAACGTGGTCAGCAGCCGCCTGCTGGCAAGCGTGAACGGATGGTCGGTGCCCAGGCTGCGTTCCCGCCTGGTCACCACATCCGTCATCAGCTCGATGCCCTCGTCCACCCGGCCCCGCGCGGTCCGCGTCCGGGACAGCAACTGCTGGGCCGAGAGGGCGATCGGGTAGTCGGGGCCGTAGCGCCGCAGGTAGGCGTCGGCGACGTGCCGGATCTCCTGGTCTGCCTCGTCGTAACGGCCCAACAGGTACAGCGCCCACGCGTGGTTGTGATGGGCGCCAAGGCTCACCGTGTGGTCCGGGCCGAGCAACCGGTCGCACTCCGAGGGCAGGTCGAGCAGAGTGCCGTCATCCTCGGTGACGACCTCGGACGCGGGCAGCAGGACGAGCAGGCTCGACCGGGAGCGCAGCGTCAGCGGATGCGCCGGGCCCAGCGCCAGGCGTCGGCCGGCGACCGTGGACCGGAGCAGGGCGAGGGCCTCGTCCCGCCTGCCGAGATTCGCCAGCACGAGCTGAAGGCCCTGCGCGGTGTCCAGGGCGTCGGGATCGCCGGCTCCGAACAAACGGCCCTGCGCGGACCGGACTTCGGTGAGCAGCGACTCGGCCTCGGCGTACCTGCCCAGCCGGAAGAGCGCGCGGCCCGACCTGGAGCGCGCGGCCAGTACGGCCCGGTGTTCCGCGCCGAGTCGCTGCTCGCCGAGGTCGGCCGCCGCTCGGGCGGTGTCCCAGGCGGAGAGGTAGTCGCCGGTTCGGTGCAGGGCGATGGCCAGCCGGGTGGCCACGGCCAGCGCGTCGGCCGAGGTCTGCGGGTCGTCGATCCGTCGGAGCAGGGCGAGCGCGTGGGGTACGAGCAGCCGGTGCAACGGGTCGTGCGGGCCCGCGTCAGGGACCTCGGGAACGGCCGCGCCGAGCAGCCGTACAGCCGTGCTGTCGAGCACGGGAACCAGTTCCGCCGGAGTCGCCGCCGCGACGCTGTCGAGCAGCACGCCATGGCTCTGCGAGCATCGCACACCGACGTCGACGAGTTCGGTCAGCGACTGGTCGAGCAGTGCTCGTAGCGCGGTTTCGCAACGCGCGCGGGACAGCACATCCTCGATCTCGGGCCGGTTGAGCAGCGAAAGCGGCAGCGGTTCGGGAGCGAAGCGGGCCAGCAGCCGCAGCAGCGCGGTCGCTTCGGGGAGTCCTCGGGCCTCGAACGCGTCGAGTGTCAGTTGCCAGGTGAGCCCGACCATGTGCCGGGGGTCTTGCTGGGACAAGGCATCCGCTCCTTGGTCGATGAGTCCGACCCGTTCCCCTTCGTCCGCGTCGAGACGACGTCCGTACGCCTCCAACGTCCAGGGATCGAGCACTTGTTGGGACAGGAAGCCGCCCGCCAGCGTGAGGGCCAGCGGCAGCCTGCCGAGCCGTTCCGCGATCCGCTCGGCCTCTTCCTGCGTACCGCTGTGCGGAGCGAGGTCACGCAGTACGCGCGCCGCGTCCTCACTCGGGAGTACGCCGATGTGCTGCAACTCCGCTCCCGGCCACCAGCGGGCGGCCGACCGGCGCGTGGTCACCACGACCGTGCCGCGCGGGCTGGTGCGCAGCCAACTGCCGTCACGGAGGATCTCGGGCTGGTCGGCGTTGTCGAGCACGAGCAGCCATGGCTCGGTGGAGTGGTCCAGGTAGTGCCAGACGAGATCGGCGGCGGCACGAAGTCCGTTGCGAGCGGCCAGCAGTTCACCGTCGCTCGCGCCCCGGTCGGCGGCGACCGCGAGCATGCCGGCGCGCAGGCTGGCGCGGTCGGAGGCGCTGACCCACAGGCCCACCCGTCCGCACTCCTCGACGGCCGTCTGGAAGAACGTGTAGGCGACGGCGGTCTTGCCGCAACCACCCATGCCGTACAGCACATAAGCCTCGCCACCATGCCCCGCCCGCACACTCGCTCTCAGACGTTCCAGCACTTCGAGGCGGTCACGCAGCACGACCGGAGGCCGCCCGACCGCCGGACGGCGAACCGAGTCGGGGCCGTCCGGCACGGCCAACTCCTCGCCGTAATGGTGGTGTTCGGTGTTGTACTGATCGCCCGACGCCTGGAAGACCCGGCCACGATCCTCGGCATGGCCGTTCGTCGCGCCCGTCATCGCCCGGCGATGTGCTGGTCTCGTCCGGCCTGGTAGATCCGGGCCCGGCCGGAGGCGTCGGCGCGCTGGGTGATGGCGTTGATCGAGAGCCCGGCCGAGCCTCTCGGCTCAAGTTCGTCGAGGAGGCCACGCAGTTCCACGGCGGCATCCGGGTGGGCGGCGAGCAGGCGCCGGAGCCGCCCCTGCCACTCCAGGCGCAGTTCGCCGATGGTCTCCTGATCGCCGGTCTCACCGGCCGCCACGGCGTCTTCGCGCGTGACTTCCAATTCCGCTAACACGGCCTCCGCGCGGTCCGGCTGTGTCCGGCGCCACAGTTGTGCGATCCCTTCGCGGGTGCGATGCCATGCATCGGTTGTCATCAAAGTGACCAGCGTGATTCCGGCGCTCTGTGCGAGCAGGACCGCTTCCGGTTCCACACGTCCCCCTTTTCCCGAAGCTTTCCAGATCTTCCGAAGATACGCCGACATAGTCGAGTCGTCGATGCCTACCATGCTTTCGACATGTCCAGTTCTCGCCTCGTCAAACAGTTTCAGCGAGTGCTAAGTTAACGGAAACCAAATCAGCCTAGGGGGAATTTCCATGTCCATGGCCAGGCCTTGGGAAGCCGATCCGACCACGACGTTCAAGCGGCGTCTGGGAAAATCCCCCAGGGAACTGGGGAACACGACCGACAGCGACGACTGCCCCGACATCTGGGAGCTTGAGAACGGGGACGTCGCGGTCATAGGCCGGGATCTCACGGAGTCACTCGGCGGGCATTTACCGGCCGGCGTCTCGGTCGGGTCGGACGAGCGGCTTGTAGTCATCCCAAGGAACATGTTGGTAGCGGCGAAACCGGATATCCCAAGTGTTTGATTCATTCCTAGGCAGCCCCTCCGTACGCATGGATCGCCCCACGTATCATGCGGATTTCCGCCGGATCCGCGGCAGCGGAATTCCCTTCCAGAACAAACTCGAACGAGGCCAGAACTTCAAGGAACGAGGGTTTGCCAGCTGGGAAGCCTTCGCCGCCGGGGACTGGGAGGCATCGCTGTCCCTCGCCGACGAGAGGCGCGATGCCTATGCGCAGCAGTTCCGCGAGGAGGCGCAGCGAAACATCCTGGCCCGTCGCCTTCGCGTAATTGAATTCCCTGTCACCCCCTACGTGCAATGGGAGATGTTCGTCCTCCGCGTGCGCGTGGAAGTGGGCGACAACATCAGAGTCCTCGACGCCCGCAAGATCTCGGACCTCGAGAGGGAACGACCCGTGCCCGAGGTGGTGATCCTCGGCGACGTCGTCATGTACGAGGTGCAGTACGACGACGACGGGAACGCGGCGGGAGCCAACCGCTTCGCCGATCCGGCTCTGATCCGGGAAACGAACGCCGGATTCAACGAGCTGTACGAGCGCGGGGAAGAATTCCACAGCTTCTTCGACCGGGAGATCGCTCCCCTCCCCGCACCCGCAGTCGCCTACTGAACCACAGCCACGGGCAGCCGAGTTGGCCGCGTCGACCACACAGAGGGACCGCCGAACGTGTTCGTCACGTTCGACGGCCCCTCACATCACCTGATCGCCGCTACGCCTTCTTCTTGCTCTCGCGCACCAGTCGGCGCCGTTCCTCCTCCGCGTCCCAGCGGCGCTTCAGCTCCAGGCTGCGTTCGCTGAGCGGGGGCAACTCCTCGTCCTCCTCTCGCCACAGGCCCTGTGCCTTCAGACGCTCGGTCTGTACGTCGACGGGCGGGTCGGGGTCGAAGTCGGAGGGACGCGGGCCCTCGGGGCCGTCGGGGCCGACCCTGATGAGGCGTTCGACCCGGGTGACCCGGTAGCGGACGCCGTCGACGGTCGCGACGTTGGAGCGCTTCTCGTCGACGTGGTCGGCGACCCGGGCGTACTCGGCGGCCTTCTCCTCACTCAGCCGCAGGGTGAAGGGGGCCATCACGCGCAGCCAGTAGGCCAGCGAGTCCCGCGCGCCCTGGGGCGTGGAGTCGGAGGAGCCGGGGTTGTGCGCGCGCCAACTCCCGTCCACCCGCTCGGAGATCATGTAGACGGCGGGCAGCAGGACCCCGCCGGGGTGCGTATGGAGTGCCCGGTACGCCTCGTCCCTGACCTCCTGCGGCGCGCCGGCCGGAATACCGACGAACTGGATGAGGTCCAGCTTGAGGATGCCGTCGGACAGCCCGGTGCCGTTGATGGGGTCGACCACGAAGCCCTTCGTGCGCGGCCCCACCTTGTACGCCTCCCCGACCTCCCCCGGGTCCGGGTCGGAGGGGCGGGGCGGCTCGGGCCCGTTCGGCCCCATCCGTACGAAGCGGGACGCCCGTACGATCCGGAACCGCTCGCCGCGCACCCGCAGGTCGTTCACGACCTCGCGGTCCATGCGCTGCGCCGCCGCCAGCCACTTGCGCTGGGCGGCCTCGTCACCGGCGGCCTCGGCCTCGCTGGCGCGCAGCCGGAACTCCGAGCCGAGGGAGTCCCGGGAGCCCTGCGGGGTGTCGCTGCCGTAGCCGTGGAGCTCCCAGCCGCCTGTCTCCAACTCCCTGGCATGGAAGAACTCGGGGATGCCCATCCCCATCAGATCGGGATACCGCCGCGCTGCCTCAGCGGCCTCCTGTTCCGCGAAAGCGGCGATGGGCCCTTCCTGGGCCGTGACCCTGATCGTCAGATACGCCGGGACGTCGTCCCTGTAGTCGCTCATGCACTGAGCGTGCACACAACCTTCCTGCCGGACACCCGTTTTCACTGAATTAAGGGGTCCCCACCGTGGAATCCTGTGGAACCGGTGCCTCGCAGGAGCCGAGGGGCGGACAGAACCAGGTCAACGCCGTGTTGAGCAGCTCCAGTTCATCGTCGCGACCGTCCGAATCCGGGCCGTATGCGGCGATCGCGTAGATTTTTCCGTCCTGGGCGACGAACCGCTCGTCGTAGACGTGCCAGACGCCCGGGTCGGGTTCGTCGCGCAGCGAGTCGGCCAGGTACTCCAGCCGGGATCCCGTGAAGGTACCGTCGTCGAGGGTCTGAAGGCGGAGCTTCGTGAAACCGGGCGCCTTCGGGATCTCGTCGGAGAGATACAGCTCGAACGACTTGGCCGGTGACGACTCCGACACCTGGTACACCTGCACCCGGTGGGTGCGGTCCGCACTGCGGTAGTCGACCACGCGGATGCCGTACAAGGAGGGCGAGGAGGTACGCGTCCACCCTTTGGGGAGCGCGATCCGGAAGCCCTCCTGGTCCTTGTACAGCGCGTAGTCGGTGGGCGGTTCCACGACAGGCTCGGAGGGCGACGCGGTGACGCCCGTCGGCTCCGGTGTCACGGACGTCGGGGAGGTCGGGGGCACCGGCGACACCAGGGACGTCGCGGATCTCGTGGGGTTGTGGGCCCCGGTCGTCGGGGCGTCCTTGCCGTCGCCTCCAGGGCGGCCCACGAAGGTCAGCACCAGACTCCCCGCCACGGCGACGACGGCTGCCCCGATCAGCACGGACCACAAGAACCGCCGTCTCTGGCCACCCCCGCCAATCCCTCTGCCGCTGCCGATGACCGTTGGAGGCGGCCAGGACACGGCCGGCCCCCCGGTGATCGGCCCCTCGGCGAAGTGACTCTCGTCGAAGTGACCGTCGGTGAAATGACCGTCGCCGTCGACCGTCGCGGCACCCGGCCACCCGACGGGCGCGGACACCGTGGGCGCCTCGGGCGCGGGCGGCCAATCCCCCGCGTCCACCGGACCGGCGGCCGGCGGCCAGGGCGCGGACACGTCCGTCCCCGCCGCCCCCGGCCACCCGTCCGGCGGCGGCACCGTGGGCGCCTCGGTCGGCGCGGGTACGGGCGGCCACTCACCGGCGTAGGCCGGCGGCCCGTACACCGGCCCGTACGCCAGTGGGTCGGTCCCCGAAAGTCTCGGCAGCCCCGCCTCCGTCGGCAGGGAGCTCGGCCGGGGCGGTGGTGGCGGAGTCACCGGAGCCGGGTCCGGGCTGCCTGCCTCCTCCCAGCGCTGTGTCTCCTCGTTCCAGTGGCGTGACCCCCCGCGCCCGCTCATCGCGGCCCCCTCACAGCCCCACGAGGCCCGCGACGACCCCGGCCGAGGCGAACACGCTCAGCAGGGCCTGGGCGTCGGAGAGCAGCTCCCGGAGTCTCTCCCGGCGCGAGGGAGCCGCCCGGCCGGTGCGGGTTATCTCCACCTCCGTCTCCTCCAGGGCGGCGCGCAGCGCGTCCGTGTGCGCGCTGGGGCGCACCCGCGCCAGGTCGGCGCGCAGTTCGCGTACCGCCTCCAGGAGTTCCTCGGTGGCCCGGTCACGCTGGGGAGCCGTGCCGTGGTGGCCGACGGCGCGCGCGTGGCTGCCGATCGCGAAGGTGCTGTGCGAGACATCGCCGATACGGACGTTCGGTTCTTCGTCAGTGGCCATCGGATCCCGGTCCCGTCTGCGGCGCGGCGCCGCCGTTCGTGGAGAAGGTGGTGGAGGAGGCGGTTGCGTGACTGCCGACAGCGAAGGTGCTGTTCTCGACGCGGGCGATGTTCGTCACGTCGCCGTTGTTGTTGATGGTGGTGATCTTCTGCATGAACTCGCCGGTCAGGTAGCCGGATTCGGCGAGCGCGACCCGTACGCCGTTCGCCACCCGGTCCTGCACGTTCTTCAAGTAGCGCCGTACGTCCATCTCCTGGAAGTCGGAGCCGAGCGCCACGGAACCCAGCTCCCGCACGGACAGGTCCGGCCCGTCGGGCAGCGCCCGCGCGTAGCCGCCGGTCAGCAGCCGCCAGACGTACAGCAGGCCCCTGCCGAGCGTGACGAGTGAGCCGGCCACGGAGCCGGGGACCCGGGCGACGGCCCAGGCCGCCTTGCCGAGCACGTTGTTGTGGCGGAAGCGGTGGGCGGTCCGGTCGGCGTTCTTGAAGTCCTCGCGCACGGGCGTGAGTACGTGCGGCGCGACCTCCAGGGTGAGCATGCGGCCCTGGGTGTGGATCCGTACGAAGACCGTGACGACCAGTTCTTCCTCCCAGCCGCCGACCCGGATGCGCAGGAAGTGACGTCTCTTCTCGGCGCCTTCCTCGACCGCGCGCGCCCGGTGCTCCTCGAAGGCCCTCGGGTGGTACGGCGCCTCGTCGCGCCGCCGGATCCCCTCGGCGGGCAGGAACACGCACTCGTCGATCTCCAGGCGGCGCAGCCGGTCGCGTCCGAGCTGACCGGCGTACTCGGCGGGCAGCCGCAGTTGTTCGATCAGTGGCCGGATCTTCTCCAGGACGACACGGTTGCCGATCGGCTGCTGCTTCTTCGTCTTGTCGGGCCGCATCTCCACGGCGAGGACCCACGTCTGGTACGCCGAACCCGCCCCGCGGAACGGCCGCGCCTCGTTGTACATGATCAGCGGGGAGTGCTGTTCGAGCCGGATACGGTCCTTCAGCCGGCCGAACCGCAGCCCCTCGGCCTGCTCGGCCGGGTCGGAGGCGGCGTCCGGGAAGCGCTGCGGCGAGAGTTCCGCACCCAGCACCCTGGCGAACTGGCCGCGCTGCGCCGCCACGCACAGCGCGATCAGGGCGAACATCGTGAACGTGACCCAGGCCTGCCAGGGATCGATCAGGCTGTCGACGCTGTCGCTGGACGGCACGAGTACGTCGGACGCGCTCGGCGATCCGGAGAAGCCGCTGCCGCCGCCACCGCCGTACAGCCCGGAGTCGGACGAACCGGAGGACGAGCCGCCCGACGAGTCCTTGTTCAGGACGCCGAACGCGACGGCCGCCGTGAGGACCAGCAGCAGCGCGAACAGGGCCCGGCCGCACCAGCGGAGCACGAAGGCGGGCACCCGTCTGTACAGGGGCGGGTACGCGGCCCGGCCCCGGATCCAGGACGCCACCGCGAGATACACGATGGGGACCAGGAAGAGGGCCAGCAGCCCGCCGGTCAGCGCCGCGCCGATCACCCACAGCCCGAGGATCGCCCCGGCCCACGCCAGTTCCAGGCGTCTGGCCCGCAGGGCGTGCGCGAGGACGCGGGCCGCGTCGAAGCCGAGTGAGGGTGCCACGATCCGCTGTTCGTTGAGATGCAGTTCCTCGATGACCCGGTCGCGGTATCCGGAGTCCAGGTAGGTACCGGCGCACAGCAGCCGGGTGGCCTCGCTGGCGTGCGGTGGGACGGGCGCCGGTGCGGGCGGGGCGGCTGGTGTCGGCTGGGGCTGGGGCGGCACGGTTCCAGTACTCACACGACTCCCCCGATGCGTGTAACGACCCTTGTCAGAGGGTCAGTTGACAACGCATCACCATAAGGCGGCAAAGGGGTCCAGGAACAGCGAATTGTCAGGGTTCGTGGACTCTGTTCGCGGCGGCGGGGCAGGAGGAAGGGGAGGGAGAGCGGAGGCGGAGGAGACGGCCACAGAGCCTGCGGAGGAGGGGCCAAAAACGCCGGAGCCCCGTCCGGCCGAAGCCTGGACGGGGCTCAAGAGCAAGGCGGTCGAGTCCCGGATGCCGAGGCTCGGTTACCGATGCTCGGACGGTGACGCTCGAACGCTGGGGCTCAGATGAGGCCGAGGGCGCGGACCGCCTCGCGCTCCTCCGCCAACTCCTGCACCGAGGCGTCGATACGGGCGCGGGAGAACTCGTTGATCTCCAGGCCCTGGACGATCTCGTACACGCCGTCCTTCGTGGTGACCGGGAAGGAGGAGATGAGGCCCTCCGGGACGCCGTAGGAGCCGTCGGACGGGATGCCCATGGACGCCCAGTCGCCGTCGGCCGTGCCGTTGACCCAGGTGTGGATGTGGTCGATGGCGGCGTTGGCGGCGGAGGCGGCCGAGGACGCGCCACGGGCCTCGATGATCGCCGCGCCGCGCTTGGCGACGGTCGGGATGAAGTCCTCGGCGAGCCACTTCTCGTCGTTGACGACCTCGGCGGCGTTCTTGCCGCCGACCGTGGCGTGGAAGATGTCGGGGTACTGGGTGGCCGAGTGGTTGCCCCAGATCGTCAGGCGCTTGATGTCGGCGACGGTCGAGCCGGTCTTCTTCGCGAGCTGCGTGAGCGCGCGGTTGTGGTCCAGGCGGGTCATCGCGGTGAAGCGGTCGGCCGGTACGTCCGGAGCGGCGGCCTGGGCGATCAGCGCGTTGGTGTTGGCCGGGTTGCCGACGACGAGGACCTTGATGTCGTCCGCGGCGTTGTCGTTGATGGCCTTGCCCTGGGGCTTGAAGATGCCGCCGTTGGCCTCCAGGAGGTCACCGCGCTCCATGCCCTTGGTGCGGGGGCGGGCGCCGACCAGCAGGCCCACGTTCGCGCCGTCGAAGGCCACGTTCGGGTCGTCCGTGATGTCGATGCCCTGGAGCAGCGGGAAGGCGCAGTCGTCCAGCTCCATCGCGGTGCCCTCGGCGGCCTTGAGCGCCGGGGTGATCTCCAGGAGGCGGAGCCTGACCGGCACGTCCGCGCCGAGCAACTGGCCGGAGGCGATGCGGAAGAGCAGGGCGTAACCGATCTGGCCGGCCGCGCCGGTGACGGTGACGTTCACGGGAGTGCGGGACATGGCGTTCTCCGTAGGACAGCGGGCGGTGGGGCGTCGCTGCCCCGGTTTGGATGATCGATCTCTTGGCGTCAAGAGAGATCCGCCGTCAGGCTATCGCGCCTCCGGGTTCCCGGACCGCCGGGCCCCCTGTGGCCCACCCCACAGATCCGCGTTCGCCGCGCCACGAAGAGCGACGGCCGCCCGTCCGGGAGAGGGGGTGACGGGCGGCCGTCGCACGGGGGCCGGCCGCGCCGGCCTCCCGTGGTGACACTTCTCCGCCTGCCCCGAACCGGGCGGGGCATTCCCCTCGTACGACGATTCCGTACGAGGTACGAGGGGAACGTGCCCGCCGGGTGCGTGCGGTCCTACTGGGTGCAGCCCTTCTGGGCGGTCGCCTTGAGCGTGACGCACGCCGTCGCGTCGCCCGCGTCCTTCACGGCCACCATCGGCGTGTACGCGTCGGTGTCCGTGTCGACCGTGCCGGTCTGCTTCGCCGCGCCGGAGGCGGTGACATCGACCTGGTCGCCCGGGGCCGCCCGGGTGATGCGGGCCCAGGCCGCCTGGCAGGTCTTGCTGTAGCGGACCTCGACGAGCGTGGTGCCGACGGTGACGCTGTTGGCGGTCTGCGCCAACTCGCCGCCGCAGCCCATGTTCTCCGGGTCCTTGCCGGTACAGGCGGCGCCGCTGCACTTCACCCCGACCGGCAGGTCGGGATTGACGGCGGCCGGGGTGCTCGGGGCCGCGCTCGGCTTGGCCTCCGGCTTGTCGTCGCCCCGATGGGTGAGGATCACGGCCGCCGCGACCACCACGGACGCGCCCACGACACCCGCGAGGAACATCGTGAGCCGCCGCTTGCGCCGCGAACCGCCCGGCTTGCCGCCACCGCCCGGCCGGGCGTCCTGCGGCGGACCGCCGGGCCCCGCCGCGGGCGTACCGGAGTTCCAGGGCGTCGCGCCCGGATGTCCGGGCGTCCCCGACCCCCCGGCAGGCCCGAAGGATCCGTCGGAGCCGGAGACTCCGGCGGGCGAGGCCGGGCGCACCCCGGTGCCGCCCCGCACCGCCGGTCCCTGATACCCGGCTATGCCCCACGAGTTGCTCTCGGCCGAGACGGAACCCGCCGAACTCGCGGAACTCACCGAGCCGCCGGACACCAGGCCCCTCGCCGCGCCGGCGTGCACCTCGCTCGCCGAGTCCCGGGTCTCCGTGGCCCTCGGCTGTGGCGGCACGGTCGGTGACACACCGGCGGGTCCGGCGATTCCCGGAGCCACCGTCGCGCTCCGGGCACCCCGCCCGCTCTTGCCGCTCCCGTTCCTCGTCTCGACGGCAGGCCCCCCGAACTCCCCCAGCGCGGCGCGCGCCTGGGATATCCGGATGGCCTCCATCGTCATGTCGTGGCGCATCTCCGAGCGGCTCCACGCACGCTCGGCCAGCTCCCACATCGTGGTCAGGTGCACCGGGTTGGTCCCGGTGACCTCGGCCAGTGCGACGATCGCGCCCTTGGGCGCGAGAAGCCGGCCGTTGAGATAACGCTCCCAAGACGTCTTGCTGTAGCCCGTACGGTCGGCCACCGCCGCGGTGCTCAGACCACTGCGGTCCACGAGCCTGCGCAGTTGGCTCGCGAACTCTCTGACCTGCGGATCCAGTTCATCCGGCAAGGCCCTCCAACGAGGCATTGCGTCCCCCCCTCATTCCCCCCGGTCGTGCTGGCTGTCGCTCCCGTGCGTGGTGCCGTGGATCCCTCTGGCCGAATCCTCGACTCGACTGTCTTGGCTACCCACACGAATGCGCCCAGTCAGGATCTCGGTTCCCGGGGTGGGGGCGCACGGGAGCATTGTCGGGCCTGGAGGCGCACCGTTGCACGCTCCCTGCCCATGGTCCAGTGTTCCACCGACAGCCCTCACGGTCGGCCGAACCCCTGGATATCGCACGGGGCACCCCGGACCACCCCGAATTACCCACATTAACGCTGCCGCGCTGCCCCCTGGTTGCAAATTCACGAACTTATCGACACATCGCCGCACAGAATGCACAAGAGCGGTCACATCGGGCACAGAGATGTCATATTCCCTCAGTGCCGTCAACCAAAAGCGACAGCACCGGCCACCGCCAGCAGCACGAGCCCTAGTGCGAGGAACACGGCGACGAGCAGCACCCACCGCGACGAGTCCACCGGCGTCCCCTCAAAAGCCCCGCCGGCCCCAACGCCGTCCCCGGCCCCGGACCTCGACTCCACCCACCAAGGAAGGGTGGGCACCTCTTCCTCGTACCCCCCGTGCTCCGGCTCCCACTCCCGCTGCCGTTCCGGCTTCACCGGATCCGGGGCCGGGGCCGAGGGCCGAGGCCAGGCCCGCACCGCCAGCTCCCAGCGGACCCCGAAGCGCTCGGCGTCGGCGGACGTGAGGCCCGCGACCCGGCACAGGGCGGCTATCGCCTGCCGGGGCGGCGGCTGGGTCGCGTTGAGGTACCGCTGCCAGGAGGACTTGCTGTACGCGGTGCGCGCGCCGAGCGCGGCCAGACTGAGCCCGGTGCGGTCCTTGAGGAGCCGCACCTGCTCCACGAAGTGCCGTACCTCCGGCGGCAGATCGTCGGGCAGCGGCTGCCAGGCGCTCATCGCGCGTCCTCCTCGACGTTCGTCGACCGGTCCGGTCCGTGGCTGCCGGTCCGACGCGTTTGACGACGTCACCCGGCGGAACGGTTCCCGCCGGGCCGAAGTGCGGTCCTGGTACACGTATGGCTCGGTCGACGGACGGTCAATCCGCGTACGGTCCGGTCCACGTACGGTCCGGTCCACGTACGGTCCGGTCCGCACGCGGTTCTGTCGGCACGCGGTCCATCCGCGCGCGGTCCCGTCGCCACGCGGTTCTGTCGGCGTGTGGTCCTATCCGCCCTGGCCGCGGATCGTGTAGTGCAGCGCGTCGTCCAGGAACGGGATCCTCAGCCAGGGATCCGGCTGCGCCATCATCGACAGCATCGCGATGACCGTACCGAGCACGATGTACGTCACCATGTCCGTGAACCGGGACCGTACGGCGAGCATGCCGACGTCCGGCATCACCCAGCGCAGCACCGCGCCGGCCAGCAGCGCGGCCCCGATCAGCAGCGTCCCGAAGCGGAACACGTCGAGCGCGGTCAGCAGCAGCCCGAGTCCGACCGCGCTCAGCACGGCGAGGATCGGCCACTGCCGGACAGGCGCGGGCGCGTCCCCCGGAGCCGCCCGGCCGCCTCCCTCGGGGCGCGCGGTGTCGCGCGTGAAGAGGGGGAAGCGCCGCGTCGCCCGCCGGGGACGGCCTTGGGTGTCGGGCGCGCTGACGGGGTCGACGGCGGTGGGCTCGGGCACCTCACCGGGCACCGGCGCAGACGCCGGTGCGGATGCCGACGTGGGCTCGGCCCGCCTGTCCCGCGCCTCAGCCGACACTGCGCTCCGCCGCCTCGACCACGTTGACGAGCAGAAGGGCGCGGGTCATCGGGCCGACCCCACCGGGGTTCGGGGAGATCCAGGCGGCGACCTCGGCGACGTCCGGGTGGACGTCTCCGACGATCTTGCCTTCGGCGGAGCGCGAGACACCGACGTCGAGGACGGCGGCGCCGGGCTTCACGTCCTCGGCGCGGACCAGGTGGGCCGAGCCGGCGGCGGCGACGATGATGTCGGCGCGACGGAGATGGGCGGCCAGGTCACGCGTACCCGTGTGGCACTGCGTCACCGTCGCGTTCTCGCTGCGCCGGGTGAGCAGCAGCGGCATCGGGCGGCCGATGGTGACACCGCGGCCGACGACCACGACCTCCGCGCCCTTGATCTCCACGCCGTGGGCGCGGAGCAGGGTGAGGATGCCGTTGGGGGTGCAGGGCAGCGGGGCCGGCTCGTTCAGGACGAGGCGGCCGAGGTTCATCGGGTGGAGGCCGTCGGCGTCCTTGTCCGGGTTCATCAGTTCGAGAACGCGGTTCTCGTCGATGCCCTTGGGGAGCGGCAGCTGGACGATGTAGCCGGTGCAGGCCGGGTCCTCGTTCAGCTCGCGGACGACCGCCTCGATCTCCTCCTGGGTGGCCGTGGCGGGCAGTTCGCGCTGGATCGAGGCGATGCCCACCTGCGCGCAGTCGCGGTGCTTGCCCGCGACGTACTTCTGGCTGCCGGGGTCTTCCCCGACGAGGATCGTGCCGAGGCCGGGCGTGACTCCCTTCTCCTTCAGCGCCGCCACGCGGGCGGTCAGGTCGGACTTGATCGCGGCTGCGGTGGCCTTGCCATCGAGAATCTGGGCGGTCATGCCCCCATCCTCGCGGATGACCGCCTCCGGGATCCAATCCGGGTACCCATCCATGTACCGGGCCCGGTACCGAACGGGTATTCACCCATGTCCGCGAATGATCGCGGATGTTGCACTTGCACAACACACGCACCGTCCTGCTGGACAAGCGCAACCGAACTAAAGAACGATAAAACGGCAAGCAGGCAGCACAGTGCCGCGGGCAGGGCCGGGGGCGGACCGCATCTGTACGACTCCGTACGACAACCTTCCTCCGTTCGGTGCCTCGCGCCGTCCCCGCACTTGACGCAACGGAGGAAGTCCCGCCATGAGTTTCGGCGACCCGAGCAACCCGTACGGCCCGCCCCAGCAGCAGCCCGAGCAGCCGGCACCCGGGTACGGCCACCCCCAGCAGACCCCGCCCCAGCAGCCCGGCTACGGCTACCCGACCGCCCCGCCGCTCGAACAGCAGGGCTACGGGCAGGGCTACGGCCAGGGATACGGGCAGCCGGGCTACGGCTACCCGGGCGGTCCGCTCACGATGCCGAGCAATGTGAAGAGCGCCCGCGTGATGCTGTTCGTCATCGCGGGTCTCCAGGTGATCGGCGCCCTCCTCATCGCCGCCGGCGCCGTCGGGATCAGCGCCGCGAAGAACGACCAGCAGCTCAAGAACAACGTCGACTTCCAGAAGATCGCCGACTACTCGGCCGGCGCCCTGTGGGGCTTCGCCGTGTTCGCCCTCGCCTGGGGCATCTTCGCGATCGTGCTGGGCGCGAAGTTCGGCACCGGCGGCAGCGGCCTCCGGGTCACCACCCTGGTGTTCGCGATCACCACCGCCGTACTCGGCGTCTACCCGTTCTTCGTCATCGGCGTGGTCCACATCGTGCTCGCGGTGCTCGTCGCCGTGTTCATCGGCAAGGCGGAAGGCGCGGCCTGGTTCAACCGCTCGAAGCACCCGGCGGCCCATCAGTAGGCGGCGGCGCTCATGCCTCGGCCCCTGCCTGAGTCTCAGGCAGGGGCCGAGGCACAAAGGTATGGGCTCAGTGGAAGAAGTGCCGCGTCCCCGTGAAGTACATCGTGACGCCGGCCTTCGCCGCCGCTTCCACGACCAGCTCGTCCCGGACCGAACCGCCGGGCTGGACCACGGCCTTGACGCCGGCCGCCGTCAGGATCTCCAGGCCGTCGGGGAACGGGAAGAACGCGTCCGAGGCCGCGTACGCGCCGCGCGCCCGCTCCTCGCCCGCCCGCTCGACCGCCAGCTTCGCCGAGTCGACGCGGTTGACCTGGCCCATGCCGACGCCGACCGAGGCGCCGTCCTTGGCCAGCAGGATGGCGTTGGACTTGACGGCCCGGCACGCCTTCCAGGCGAAGGAGAGTTCCGCGAGCTCGGACTCGGAGAGCGCCTCGCCCGTCGCCAGGGTCCAGTTGGCCGGGTCGTCGCCGTCGGCCTGGAGACGGTCCGTCACCTGGAGGAGCGCGCCCCCGTCGATGGGCTTGACCTCGGCGGGGTGGGCGGGCGCGGCCGGGGCCTTCAGCACGCGGATGTTCTTCTTCTTGGCGAGGGCTTCGAGGGCGCCGTCCTCGTAGTCGGGCGCGACGATGACCTCGGTGAAGATCTCGGCGACCTGCTCGGCCATCTCCTTGGAGACCGGCCGGTTGACCGCGATGACCCCGCCGAACGCCGACAGCGGGTCGCACGCGTGTGCCTTGCGGTGCGCCTCGGCGACGTCCGCGCCGACCGCGATGCCACAGGGGTTGGCGTGCTTGATGATCGCGACACAGGGCTCGGTGTGGTCGTACGCGGCACGGCGGGCGGCGTCCGTGTCCGTGTAGTTGTTGTACGACATCTCCTTGCCGTGCAGCTGCTCGGCCTCGGCGAGACCGGTGCCCGTGCCGTCGACGTAGAGCGCGGCGGGCTGGTGCGGGTTCTCGCCGTAGCGCAGCGTGCTCTTGCGCTCCAGGGCGGCGGCGATGAAGTCGGGGAACTGCGACTCGTCGGCGGGCGCGTAGGCGCTCGCGAACCAGCTCGCCACCGCGATGTCGTACTCGGCGGTGTGCCGGAAGGCCTCCGCCGCCAGCCGCTTGCGGGCGGTGAGGTCGAAGCCGCCGTCCTTCGCCGCGGCCAGCACGTCGGCGTAGCGCGCCGGGCTGGTGACCACGGCCACGGACGGGTGGTTCTTGGCGGCGGCGCGGACCATCGACGGGCCGCCGATGTCGATCTGCTCCACGCACTCGTCCGGCGAGGCGCCGGAGGCGACCGTCGCGCGGAACGGGTAGAGGTTCACGACGACCAGGTCGAAGGGCTCGACGCCCAGCTCGGCGAGCTGGTTGCGGTGGTCCTCCAGACGCAGGTCGGCGAGGATGCCCGCGTGCACCTTGGGGTGCAGGGTCTTGACCCGGCCGTCCAGGCACTCGGGGAAGCCGGTCAGCTCTTCCACCTTGGTGACGGGGACGCCGGCGGCGGCGATCCGGCCCGCGGTCGATCCCGTGGAGACGAGCTCCACACCGGCCTCGTGCAGGCCACGGGCCAGCTCTTCCAGGCCGGTCTTGTCGTAGACGCTGACGAGCGCCCGGCGGATGACCCGCTTGTCGCTCTCGGCCGTGACAGTGTTGTCGGCGATGTCGGCGGTCACTGGATAACTACCTTTCGTCCCTCAATGCGATAGCCGTTGCGGGCGAGCCGCCCCACGACATCGACGAGCAGCCTTCGCTCGACTTCCTTGATGCGCTCGTGCAGAGCGCTCTCGTCGTCCTCGTCCCGGATCTCCACCACGCCCTGAGCGATGATCGGTCCGGTGTCGACGCCGTCGTCGACGAAGTGGACGGTGCAGCCGGTGACCCTGGCGCCGTACGCGAGCGCGTCGCGAACGCCGTGGGCCCCCGGAAAACTGGGCAGCAGGGCGGGATGCGTGTTGACGGTCCGCCCGCCGAACAGGGCCAGGAACTCCTTGCCCACGATCTTCATGAACCCGGCGGACACCACCAGATCGGGTTCGTACGCGGCCACCGCCCCGGTGAGCGCCGCGTCCCACTCCTCCCGGGTGGCGTGGTCCTTCACCCGGCACACGAAGGTCGGCAGCCCGGCACGCTCCGCGCGCGCGAGCCCCTCGATGCCGTCACGGTCGGCCCCGACGGCGACGATCCCGGCCCCGTAGGCCTCGGTGCCGTCGGCCGCGATGGCGTCCAGCAGCGCCTGGAGGTTCGTACCGGATCCGGACACCAGCACGACGACGCGCTTGGCGGCCTGGGGCTCGGCCACGGCGGGGCCCTTTCTCGGGGGAGTGTTTGTACGGTCGTACGAATGCTTCGCGCCCCGGGATACGGGGAAGTCTACGAAGCGGCCGACCGCCAGCAACGATACCGGCACTCCGGACAGCCCCCACGGGACGGGGGCGTGGCCGGAAGGTAGCGTCTGGGAGGAGCAGCTCCGGGAACGCGGCCGTCATGCGGTGCGTTCACGGGGTGACGGCTCCTGCCGAACAGCCGCAAATCGGCAGCCACACCGATCGCCGTAAACGACAGCCGTGGACCAACGGCCGTGATCAACAAGGGGAAGACGCTCACTTGATGTCGGACCGCAGCCCGCGACTCCTCACGCTCTCCCCGCAGTCCGTGCTGCTGCGGGAGCGCCCCACGTCGCCGCCCGACGCGCCCTCGGACGGGAGCACGGGCGCGAACACGGGCGGGAAGCACGGCGACACCGGCGCGAACGGCGACGGTCGGGGGAGTACGGCCCAGGACGACAACCCGTTCGCCGCGCCGCCGGAGGGCACACCGGACAAGCCCTGGCAGCCCCGGCGTCCGGCGGGCGACGACGCCTCCGGCGACGGCGGGCACTCCCCGTGGGGCAGTCAGTGGAGCGACCGGCAGCCCGGCCGTTCCCCGGGCGTCTTCGGCGACCGCTCCGGCCGGCCCGGCGGCCCCCAGGGCCCCGAGGGCCAGGGCGACGGACCGGGCGGCAACCCGCGCTGGGACCCGGCGGACCCGGCCCAGCGCCAGGCGCGGTACGCACTGCTGAGCGGTATGTGGGCCTTCTTCTTCGTCCTCTACGGCTGGCAGTACGTGGCACTGCTGCTCGGCGCGCTCGCCCTGCACTGGGGCATCAGCTCCCTGCGCGCCAAGCCCCGCACCGCCGACCCGGACACCCCGGCGCCCCCGCAGGGCACCGGCGTCGGGGGCCGGCAGCAGCGGACGGCCGCGATCAGCGGCCTGGTCACGGCATCCCTGGCGCTCTCCATGGTCGCCGCGAGCTTCAGCCTCCAGTTCGTGTACCGCGACTACTTCACGTGCACGAACGACGCCCTCACGACCACCGCCCAGAAGGCCTGCGCCGACCAGCTCCCGAAGCAGCTCAGGAACGTGCTCGGCGCGAACAACTGAACGAGGCCCGCTGCCGCGCTCCCGGCTACGGCTCCTCCGGCTCCGGTGGCGCCGTGGCCGACGCCTCCTTGAGCGCCGCCCAGCGTGCCTCGCGGGACGCGGTGTCGTCGTACCAGGGCGAGGGGGAGGGGGACGGCGAGGGG
>NZ_LIQQ01000420.1 GCF_001418565.1 Streptomyces graminilatus
CGGCGGGGGTGGCTGGGGTGGCTGGGGTGTTCTCAGGCCGACAGTCTGTGCGGCAGGTCTCCGTTCCGGGTCTGCCAGTCGGCGCGGTGGGCGCGGGCCGCCGATTCGGCTTGGTGGAGGGCCGGGGCGGGCACCGGCAGGCGGCACAGGGCGTCCAGGGTGGTCAGCATGTGCTGGGCGAAGCGGTGACCGAGGGGGGTGAGGCGGCCGGAGGCCAGGGCGACGGTGGTCGCCTCGTGGGCGGCCAGGCGCCAGCGGGCGAACCGGGCGTGCGCGGTGGCACGCAGCGCCGGGTCGGGTTCCGTCTCCCGGCGGCGCTCCCAGAAGCGGGCGACGCCCAGATGCGCGTACGCCCCGTGGAACAGGCCGGGGAGCGGGCGGGGGTCGGGGCGCCAGGGGGCGTAGAAACGGTCGGGGCCGCCCGGTTCGAACAGGTCGAACAGGTGGAGCAGCGCCGCCAGTTTGTTGTGCTGCGTCTCGTGCGTGAGCGTCACCGCGAGGCCCGTCGCCGAGGTCGGCGGGGACAGCGCGACGCAGCCGAACGTCTCCGCGCTGCTGCCGCTTCGGTTGCCGTGGCCGGGTCGGGTCAGCGGCACCAACAGGTGTGTACCGGCGGCCAGTTCGGCGTAAGCCTCGGGATGGTCGGCTCGCAGCAACCGACAGGCGCCCCGGACCGGGCCGGCCCAGCGGCCGGCCTCGGTGGCGGAGATGCCCGCCGGGTGACGCGCGGAGTGGGGGAAGCACGGCGGGTCGAGGGTGTCCAGCAGCAGCGGTGCGCCGCCGTCGAGGGTGACGAGCGGATACGCGCTGTGCCAGCGGCCCGTGGTGCTGGTACCGGAGCCCGAGTCCGTGCCGATGCCGTCGTGCGGGGTGCCGCTGCTGTGCGGGCTGCGGGAACTGTTGCTCGCGCCGGCGGTGCCGCCGGAGCCGTGGGCCCCACCGGCGCCGGTGAGCCCGTGCGACGGGCTGTCCGGCAGGCCGCCCAACGAACCGCCCAACGAGCCGTCCAATGAACCGCCCAACGCCCCCTCCGCGTACGGGAGTCCAGGCACCCGCACCGTTGCGCCCGCCGCCGTCACCCGGCAGTCGCCCGCCCCGTCGATGTGCACCTCGGCGTGGTCGCCGGGACCGGTGTCGGGGAAGTGGGCGCGGCCCAGGGACGGGAGGGCCGCCCAGGAGTCCGTGAGGGGGAGCTCGGCGCGGGTGGGTAGTCCCGCGTGGGCCGCCGCCGAGATGGCCAGGGCCGTGAACCAGTGCACGGGCGGCGGGAGTTGGCCGTGCGTCCGGCGGCGCAGGTGGGCCAGCAGGCCGAACAGGGCCGGGCCTGCCGAGGGGTGGGTCAGGACGGCTGTCGCCGCCTCGGGGGACACGTGCGCGGCGTCGGTGAGCAGGGTCCAGGCGTGTTCCGTCGCCTCGGCGGCCGCGCCCCCGGCTTCCCGCGCCGCCACGGTCACGGCGTACGCGCAGGCCAGCCGTCTGCTGTGCTCGGCCCTGCCCAGCAGCCGCACGGCCGCCGCCCCGCCGCCACCCGCCGCGACGGCGTCGAACAGCGCCCCCGGCATCCGGTACGGCGACGGTGAGGGGGAGGGTGAGGGTGAGGGCGGCGGGGTCATGCAGCTCCCGCGGGGAGCGCCGCGCCGTCCGCTCCCGCCGGCAGCGCCGTGCCGCCCCGCACGCCCAGGTCCGCGCGTACGCGTCCCCGTACCCGCTTGATCAGTTCGGTCAGTTCGGCGCAGTACACGCTCGGGTTGGCGAAGCCGGTGGCGCGGTCGTAGCGGGTCGCGTAGTGGCCGCCGCCGCAGACCCGGTGCAGCGGGCAGGCGCGGCAGGGGGCCGCCAGTGCGGCGGCGCCCCACTGGCGGGCCGCGATGCCGGGGTGGAGGAGCAGCGTGTCGAAGGAGTGGCGGTGGACGTCGAGGCCGGTGCGGGCGGCGCCGTCGTACGCGGTGCGCAGCGTGTCGTCCTGGGTGAGGGAACCGTCCGTGTCGACCACCGCGTACCGCACCGGGGACAGGCCGAGTGCCTCGGTGCGCGGGGTCGCGCCGAGCAGCAGGGCGAGGAGGTTGTCGAGGAACCGGACCGAGGTCTCCTTGGTCCGGGCGCCGTACCAGCGCTCGAAGACCGCCCACAGCCAGTCCGCGTACGGAGTGCGCCGGCCGCGCGGATCGAGACCGGGCGGCGGGGTCTGCCAATTGCCCAGCGGGAGAAGGAAGTCGACGGCCGGGGGGCTGTGGGTCAGCAGGGCCTCGTAGGTGCGTACGGGGTCGTTGCGCAGGTCGATCGTGCAGAGCAGCGCGCCGAACAGCGGGCGGTGGCGCTCGCTCGCCAGACGGCGCAGCGAGGCCTCGACCCGGGCGTGGCTGCCACGGCCGTCGGCGCTGCGCCGGTGCCGGTCGTGGGCGGCCCGGCCACCGTCCGTGCTCACCCCGACCGTTACCCCCAACTCGCCCAGCAGGTCGAGGCGTTGCTCGGTGAGGCGGAGGCCGTTGGTCTGTAGCGTCAGGTGGAGGCGGGTTCCGTCGCCGACCGCGCCGCGCAGTGTGCGGACCGTCCGCGCGAGCGCCTCGTCGCCGATCAGCAGCGGCTCGCCGCCGTGCAGGACCACGCCCGCCTCGGTCGTCCCGTGCGCGGACAGGTGCTCGGCGATCCGCTCGGCGGTGCGGGCGAGGGTCGCCGGGGTCATCGTGCGGGGCTGGGTGCGCCAACTCTGGTCGTGCGAGCGGTACATGTAGCAGTAGTCGCAGGCCAGGTCGCAGCGGCTGTGCACCTTGAGGACGAAGGAGTGGAGCGGATACGGCCGCCAGCCCGCCGCCCGCCGCGCCGCCACGTCGGCGGCCCTCGGCCAGGGCGGTTCGGCGCGGCCCAGTGGCGGTCGACTCATCCGCTCTCCCCGAAGGCGTGCGTCGCGGACCCGGAGCCTGTTCCTGCTTGTTCCTGCCTCTGTCCCTGTGCGCCTTTTCGCCTGTTCGTCCGTCCCTGCTCGGCGTACGACCAGTATTCGGGCGGGCCGACTTCAGCGTCAACATCATGAATGAGCCAACGAAGGTCGACTTCTCGGGAGTTGACGGAGTTCGAGCGACGCTCGTGGTCTCCGGCTTCTGACGTAAGGGCAGTTGACGGCGCTACGCTGAATAGCCTTTGTGAGATCCTCCGACACCCCATGGAGTGACCTGTATGGCAGTCGCCGACGGCACCGCCCCCATCGGGGTGGGTGCGGGAACGGGAGCGGGCGAGCGCCCGGACCCCGAGGTCGAGTCGGTCGTCCTCGACCTCGTCGCCCTGTCGCCCGAGGACATCGGGGCCCTGCCCGGCACGGTGCTCGGCACGCTGCTGCGCCAGGTGTACGACACCTGCGCCGAGGGCAGTCCCTTCGTCACCGGGCACACAGAGAGCCAATGAGACACGGGGCATGCGGGAGCCGTCCGGACGCCGTGCGCGAGGTGCGCGGCGTCCTATACTTGCGCTCCTCGATCGCCCTTTTTGTCCCCGTTGTTCACCGCCCTGTCCCCCTTGTTCACCGCCGCGCCGAGCGGAGACGTGTCGAGCGGAGAAGTCATGCCAGACGCCAACACCTTTGACCGGCCAGGGCCGTTCGCGGTTTTCCTCGCCACCTCCGAGAACCTCGGCCTGAGCACGACCCTGCGCAACGTCGCCGACATCCTCGCCGACACCAACCGCAGCGTCCTCCTCGTCGACGGCCGCTCCGGCGAACCCGGCCCGAGCGGGTCCCCGCCGCACCCCGAACCCGGCCGCGTGCACACCGCGACCGCTCCCGGCGCGGGCGCCCTCGCCGCACTCGCCGAGGACCCCGTCACCGCCGGGTACGACCATCTCCTCGTCGAGGCCCCCGTGCCGGACTCCGCCGAGGAGACGGACCCGGTGCGCTCCACCGCGTACGCGGACACGCTCGTCGTCTGTTTCGCGATGACCGCCTGGTCCATCGACGGGGCCGCCGCACTCGCCGAGGACCTGATCGTCCGCCGGGGGGACCAGCCGGTACGGCTGCTCACCCTCGGTCTCAAGAGCGACATCGGCGTGCACGACCGGCTGCGCGACGCCCGCGAACGGGTGCGCCGGAAGTTCGCCCCGGTCGCCGCCGCGCTCGGCCGCACCGACGTCACCTTCCTCGAAATCCCCTACAACCCCCTCTACCAGGACAGCCGCAGCCTCGCCGTCGACGCCGAGGACGCCGGCACGATCAGCGGACTGCGCCCCTACTACGAGCAGCTCGCCGACTGGCTGCGCGCCCGCCGCGCCGCCCGCCTCACCGATGTCACCGTCGTCCACTCGGCCCGGCACGCCCTGTGGGCCGCGTGGCTGCGCGACCGGCTCGCCGTCAAGGGAGTCCGTACCGAGCTGCGCCGCGCCGACACCTACGCCGGTGAACGCCCCGATCCCGGGGGCGCGTTGCTCTTCCTGTCGCCCGACGACGCCGACGACACACTGCTCGGGCAGATCGGCTCCCTCTCCCACACCGACGTCCGTATCCTCCTCGTCGACGAGCCGTTCCCGCGCACCGAGGCCGCCCACCACGAGCGGATCGATCTGCGCGACACCACCGAGGACCAGGCGCTGCGGCTGCTGTACACCGGCCTCGGCCTCGGCCCGGCCGAGAGCAGCAGCGGTGGCGGCGGTGGCGGTGGCGGTGGCGGGGCAGGGTTTCCCCGGCTGCCGGAGACCACCAACGTGGGGACGCGCAACAGCGCCTTCGTGGACCGCCCCGCACTGCTCGGCACCCTCCACGACGACCTGCGCGCCGCCGCCCGCGACGGCGCCTGCCTGGTGCTGCACGGCCCCAGCGGCTGGGGCAAGAGCGACACCGCGTACGAACTGTGCCACCGCGTCGGAGCCTCGTACGACGTGGTGTGGTGGGTGCGCGCCTGGGAACGCACCCGTGTCGAACGCGGCCTCGGCCGGCTCGCCGGGCGGCTCGGCGCACCCGAGGACCGGGTCGGCACCGACGAGGGCGGCATCTCCCGGCTGCTGTCCCGGCTCTCCCGGTCCGGCCCCGAGGCGGACCGCTGGCTCATCGTCTACGACGGTGTCACCGACCCCGCCGAACTGCACGGACTGCTGCCCGTACCGCACGAGCGCGGGCACGTCCTCATCACCAGCCGGACCGCGCCGGCGGCGGGCGACCCCGCCGAGGACGAACGGCCGCCGCATCTGCGGCCCCTCGCCATCGCCCCGATGGACGCCGAGGAGTGCCGCGCGCTGCTCGCCGAGAAGGTGCCGGAGATCACCGAGCGGCAGGCCCGGCAGATCGGCGGCGTCGTCGACTCCGTCCCGCAGGCCCTGCACCTCGCCGCCCACTGCCTCGCCCAGCGGACCGCCGCGCACCGCCTCGACGACCACATGAACCAGGACGCCGCCGTCCGCGCCGCCGTCGGCGACCTCCTCGCCGAGTACCGCGCCGGCAAGACCGAACTGCTGCGCACCGCCGCCGCCGTGTCGCCCGTGGCCGTGATGGTGTGGGTCGCCCGGCGCGTCGTACGGACCACCCCCGGTGCCCTCGCCTGGGGTGCCGAGAGCCCCGAACGCGACGCCGTGGGCTGGCTGTTGGGCGCCGCCTCCCTGCTCACCGGGCGCGGCATGGGCCTGGAACTGCTGCGCTCGCGCCGCATCCTGTCCGAACTCGCCCGCGACGACGAGTCGTCGACGCCCGCGCCCGCCGGCACCGAAGTACTGCTGCCCGACGAGCACATGGTGAGCGTCGCCCTGTGGGCACTGGCCCAAGTGGGCCTGCTGGACGTCGACTTCGACCGCGCCCGGCAGCCGCTCATCCAGCACCACGGGCTGCGCGACCTGATCCGCGCCGGCATGGACCCGGCCGAACGCGACCACATCGAGGCCGTGTTGCGCAGCGTCCTGTCCGAACACGCCCCGCAGGGACCCGACCTGCCCGCCGACTGGGCCCGCGAGGTGTTCTCGCTACGCCTGTGGGAGGACCCCAGGCCCCGGGTGCGCCGCTCGCTGCTGCGCCACCTCAACGCGCTGGGCCAGCGCGCCGAGGCCGCCGACCTCGACCGCCTCCTCGACATCGCCGGACGGGCCCGCGAACAGTGGCACCGGCCCGACAGCGGTGCCGGCGACGGTGACGAACAGTCACCCGAGTATCTGCGCCTGCTCAACTTCGTCGCCCGTGCCCACCGGCTCCGCGGCGAGTACACCCTCTCCCGGAAGACCGCCCAGGACGCCCTGCGCGGCCACCGCAGGCTCCTCGGCATCACCCACCCGCGCACCCTCCTCTCCGCCGACTCCTACGCGGCCACCCTGCGCGCGCTGGGCCGCTTCGACGACGCCCTGCTGCAACTGCGGCCCGTCCTGGAAGGCCTCACCCTGCTGCTCGGCCCGCAGCACCCGGCCACCATCCAGGCCGAGCACAACCTCGCCCTCACCGAGGCGCTCACCGGCCGCGTCGCCCCCGCCCTCGCCGCGATCCAGGACCGCTTCCGCTACCGGCAGGCCGTCGGTGGCGCGGACGACCCCGTCGCCTGGAACGCCGCCGAACTTCTCGCCTACCTGTACCGCGCCGCCGGACGCGACGGCGAGGCCCGCGATCTGCTGCGCCAGAAGCTGCGCCGGCACGGCGACACCTGGGACCTCGTCCGGCTGCGTACCGAGGTCGGCCTCGCGGTCAGCGAACGCCGGCTCGCCGACGGCTTCCCCGCCTTCAAGGATCCCCTCTACAGCTACGAACTCGCCCACGAACGCGACCTGCGCGCCCTCGGCCTGTACGTCGACCGGTTCGGCCCCGACCGGTTCGACACCGTGCGCTGCCGCTTCAGCTACGCCGCCGACCTGCACGCCCTCGGCAAGGCCGACGAGGCC
>NZ_LIQQ01000421.1:0-240 GCF_001418565.1 Streptomyces graminilatus
CGCGGCGACCGTGGCCGCCAGGAACGCCAGCCGTCCGGTGCGGGCCCGTCGCTTGTGTGGGGCCATGCCTGCTCCTTCTTCCACGCGCGTACTGCCTGTTCTCACACTGCCCGTACTCGCACTGCCTGTTTTGCACTGCCTGTTTCGCACTGCCTGTACTCGTCCGGCCTTTTCCCCTACTGACACTCAGTCATATGAGTATGAATTCCGCCACCGCGCTTGAGACTTTCGAGTGTTCCG
>NZ_LIQQ01000421.1:316-2533 GCF_001418565.1 Streptomyces graminilatus
CCGGCGCGCTCGCCGAACGGGTGGCCGACAAGGCCGAACTGGCCGCCGTGTGCGCGGCCGTGGGCGTACCGCACCCGCTGACCCTCATCCCGGAGAGCGCGTCCGAGGCCGCCTCCGTCGCCTGGCACCTCGGGCTGCCGGCCGTGGCGAAGTGGAGCAGGCCCTGGCTCCTCCCGGCCGGCAGCGACCTGCGCAGCACGGTCGTCGTGCGCTCGGCGCGGCAGGCACGGGAGCTGTATCTGCGCACGGAGGAGGCGGGCAGCCGCCTGCTCCTCCAGGCGTTCCTGCCGCCGGGCCCGGACCTCGACTGGTTCAGCCACGGGTACGCCGACCGCACCGGGACCTTGCGCGGCGGCGGCCCCGGCCGCAAGCTGCACTCCTGGCCGCGCGGCGCCGGGCTGACGGCGGTGGGCCACTGGACACCGAACGCGCAGGTGCAGGCGCTCACCGAACGCGTCGTCGGCGCACTGGGCTACCGGGGCATCCTCGACCTCGACTTCCGCCGCTGCGCCACCACCGGCGACTACCACCTGCTCGACTTCAACCCGCGCCCCGGCGCCCAGTTCCGGCTCTTCACCGACACGGCCGGGGTGGACGTCGTACGCGCCCAGCACCTCGACCTGACCCACCGCCCGATGCCCGAGGGGGCGCCCAGGCCCGGACGGGCGTTCGTGGTCGAGAACTACGCGCCGCTCAGCGCGCTGCGCCCGGCTCCGGCCGGCCGTGAACTGGCCTGGCACGCCCCGGACGACCTCGGACCCGGCTGGGCGATGTGGGCCCTGTGGGCCCGCCACGCCGCCCGTCGCCTGCCGACCCGGCTGCGCAGGCTGTGCGCCCGGCCCACCGCGGACGACACACGAGCCCGCGTGGTCCGGCAGGCGGTCGCCGACGCCCCCTTGACCAGCCCTTCCCTCACCGGCACCTCCGACAAGTCCGTCACCGACGACGAGAAAGCGACCAGTCACTGATGTACGACCTGCTGGTGGTGGGCGCGGGCCCTTACGGACTGTCCATCGCCTCCCACGCCGCCGGCGCCGGGCTCCGGCTGCGCGTCCTCGGCCGCCCCATGGCCTCCTGGCGCGACCACATGCCCCGGGGCATGTACCTCAAGTCGGAGCCCTGGGCGTCCAACCTGTCCGACCCCGACAACCGCTGGCGCCTGGACACCTACTGCGCCGGCCAGGGCGTCGAGGCACGGCACGGGCAGCCGATCCCGCTGGAGATGTTCGCCGAGTACGGCCAGTGGTTCGCCCGCAACGCCGTGCCCGAGGTCGACGAACGGACGGTGACCCGGGTGGCGCCCGTGCCCGGCGGTTTCGAGGCGGTGACGGAGGACGGCGAGACGGTACGCGCCCGGACCGTCGCCCTGGCCGTCGGAGTGCTCCCCTTCGTCGAGATCCCCGCCGCGCTGCGCGGCCTCGGCCCCGACCTGGTCTCGCACAGCAGCCACCACGGATCCCTCGACCGCTTCCGAGGCCAGGACGTCACCGTGATCGGCGGCGGCCAGGCAGCCCTGGAGACGGCGGCCCTGCTCGCCGAACAGGGCACCCGGGTAAGGGTGTTGGCCCGCGCCGAGCAGCTCGGCTGGAACGACGTGCCGCCGCCGTGGGAACGCCCCTGGTGGCGCTCGGTCCGCGCTCCGCACAGCGGGCTGGGCTGCGGCTGGCGCAACTGGTTCTACTCGGAACGCCCCGGCCTCTTCCACCGGCTCCCGGAAGAGACCCGCGCCCGGATCGCCGCCACCGCCCTGGGCCCGGCGGGCGCCTGGTGGCTACGCGACCGCGTCGAACCGGCGGTTGACGTGCTCCTCGGCCAGGAGGTGTCGGGGGCAAGCGAGTTGGCGGGCGCGGGCGGCGGCGTACGGCTGGACACGGTGACCCGTTGCGGTGAGCGGCGCTTCCTGGAGACCGAACACGTCATCGCGGCGACGGGGTTCAGGGCGACGTGCGACCGGCTGGGCCTGCTGGACCCCCGGCTCGGCGCCGGCCCGGGCGGGGCGGCGGACGGTTCCCCGGCGGTCGGCCGCCACTTCGAGTCCTCGTACCCCGGCCTGTTCCTGGCGGGCCTGGTGACGGCGTCCGGCTTCGGCCCGGCGATGCGGTTCGTGCACGGCGCGACATTCACGGCGGAGACGCTCGTACGAGGGGTACGGCGTCGGCTGCGGGCCGTCGCCCCGACCGGCGGGGCGAGGGTGCCGGGGCAGGGGCGGCGGGAGCG
>NZ_LIQQ01000422.1 GCF_001418565.1 Streptomyces graminilatus
CGGGAATACGCCGCGACGGGATCCCCGTCCAACCCCGACTCCCCCCGAACCTCCACGAGCAACGGCCGCACATCCGTGTTGTACGCGTCCATCAACACCGCGTTGGCACCCAGCACATCCCCGGCCCGCTGAGCGGCACCCAACGCCGCCGCATCAACAAGCAGCGCCTTGGCCGTCGCCTCCTGAACGTTCATCACGGACCGGATGACCGCCGGAATCTTCGCCTCGATGTTGTGGCACTGGTCCAGCATGAAAGCCACCTCGGGTACGAACCCCCCGCCCCGGATCACCTCGTACATGATCCGGAACAACTGGAACGGGTCCGCCGAGCCGACCATCAGATCGTCGTCCGCGTAGAACCGTGAGTTGAAGTCGAACGCCCCGAGCTTCCCCTCGCGCAGCAGCGTCGCGACGATGAACTCGATGTTGGTCCCGGGCGCGTGGTGCCCGGTGTCGACCACGACCTGTGCCTTCGGGCCGAGTTTGAGGCAGTGGGCGTACGCCGTGCCCCAGTCCGGG
Source organism: Streptomyces graminilatus (assembly GCF_001418565.1). Lineage (GTDB taxonomy): Bacteria > Actinomycetota > Actinomycetes > Streptomycetales > Streptomycetaceae > Streptomyces > Streptomyces graminilatus. Next base: position 520 of record NZ_LIQQ01000422.1, read on the forward strand.
ACGTCGGTCGTGTAGAAGGCGGGCTCGAAGAACTTGTACTCCAGGAGCATCCGCTGGTCGTTGCCGAGCCGCTCGTACACCGCGGCCAGTGACTCGGAGAGGCGGTCCTGCCGCTCACGGATGTCGTCCTGGCCGGGATAGTTCGTCCCGTCGGCGAACCACAGCTTCAGGTCCCTGGACCCGGTCGCGTCCATGATGTCGACGCACTCCAGCAAGTGACCGAGCGCCTTGCGCCGCACCGCCGCGTCGGGGTGGCAGACGCTGCCGAGCCTGTAGTCGTCGTCCTGGAAGGTGTTCGAGTTGATCGCGCCCAGCTTCAGACCGCGCTCCTCGGCGTGCTTCGCGAGGTCCGCGTATCCGTCGGGTCCCTCGACCCTGTCCCACGGGATGTGCAGGGCGACGGTCGGCGCCACCCCGGTGAAGGCGTGCACCTGGGCGGCGTCGTCCAGTTTCTCGAAGGGGTCGCGCGGGACGCCGGGCTGGGCGAACACCTTGAAACGGGTCCCCGAGTTCCCGTATGCCCACGACGGCGTTTCGATGGCCTGGGCCTTGAGAGCGGCCTTCACCGCGCTGAGCTCGGTCACTTCAGGACTCCTGACATCGGGGTGACATCCGGTGCGACTCGATGGTGAAACGATTCAGAACGGGAAGCTATGAGCCCCCGAGTGGGCTGTCAAGCATCCCGGCCGACTTCGAGCCCGTTGACGTGGCATGGCCCTGATGTCTAACGTCCCGGCGACCGGCTGAAACCTTTCACCTTCTGATTCCCGGGGCTGATGATGCAACGCGTGTGCTTTCTGCTGAAGGTCAGGGCGGACCGTCTCGACGAGTACCGCGAGCGGCATGCCGCCGTGTGGCCCGAGATGCTCGACGCGCTCTCGGCCAACGGCTGGCACAACTACTCGCTCTTCCTGCGCGAGGACGGCCTGCTGGTCGGCTACCTGGAGACCGAGGACTTCGCCGCCGCCCAGGCCGGCATGGCGTCCGCCGGGATCAACGCCCGTTGGCAGGCGGAGATGGCCCCGTTCTTCGAAGCGCTGGACGGCGCCCGCCCCGACGAGGCGATGAAGCCCCTCACCGAGGTGTTCCACCTCGCCTGATCACCACCGTCCGGCCGCTTCCCCCGCCTTTCGTACGACAACGGAGTCCCCGAGATGGAAAGACGCACCCCGCCGGGCGCCGCCCCCGGCCCCTCGGTCGCCTGGACCGGCACCAGCACGCTCGACCCCCGGGCGGTCTTCTTCGTGTCCTACGACGGCCTGGTCAACAACAACTCGTTCCAGAAGAACGGGCTGTTGACCTGCGAGGGCCACCAGTACGCCGCCTGGTACACCGCAGACGGGAACGCAGTCGTCGGCCGTCGGGTCCTCGGTGGCGGTACCTGGGCGAAGGTCCAGGTCGGACACATCCTCAAGTCGAGCGACTCGCACAACGTCATCTCGATGGGCGTCTCCAAAACCGACGGCCGTCTCCACCTCAACATGGACTCGCACAGCGACGGCTTCACCTACGTCAAGTCGGTGGCCGGACTGATGGACGACCCGGCCGGGCTCTCCTGGACCGAGGCCCGCTTCGGCGCACCCCGATCGACGCTCGACGGACTCGCGCTCAATGCGCAGTTCACGTACCCCCAGTTCATCTCGACACCCGACGGCAGGCTCCAGCTCAGCTACCGCGCCGGTGTCTCCGGTGACGGACGCAACGCGCTCGCCGAGTACGACGGCACGTCCTGGACCGACCTCGGCGAATGGTCCAGCTCCACCGGCACGTACACCAGCGAGCACGGCTCCTCAACGGCCCGCAACATGTATCTGCACGGCATCGACTACGACACGAACGGCCGCCTGCACGCGTTCTTCACCTGGCGCGAACAGAACAGCGCCGTCATGCGCCACGGCGGCGGACTCACCAACCACGACACCGGCTACGTCCACTCCGACGACCAGGGCCGCACCTGGCGCGACGACGCGGGCACGCTCGTCGGCACCACCGGCGGCCCCGACACGGTCGCGGTGACGGACGGCGGCCTCGTGGTCGACGCGCTGAGCCCGGACCACTCCCTGATGAACCAGGAGAGCCAGTCCGCCGACTCGTCGGGACTGCCGCACGCGATCATCAGCTATGTCCCCGGCCACCTCGGCCGGTGCACCACCGGCTACGTCACCGACCGCACCGCCAACGGCCGCGCCTTCCACCTGCGCAAGGACTCCGCCGGCAGCTGGCACAAGACCGAGATCCCGGTCCCGTTGAACTCCAGCCAGCGCACCAGACTGATCCTCGACGCGTACGACAACGCCTACGCGATCCTCCCGTTCGGGCGAATCGCGGGCGCCTCGAAGTCCTCCGGGTACACCGACTGGACGGTGCTGTTCGACGGCGTCGGTCTGAACGCCTTCGGCGAGGTCGTGATCGACGAGACCCGGATCGCCCAGGACAACGTCCTGTCCGTCCTCTACCAGGAGACGTCGAGTGGAACGACCCCCTCGGCGCTCCGTGTCGCCGACTTCCGGCTGCCCGCGTGACCGGACCTGACCGGACCTGACCGCGATGATCAGCGGATCAGCCGAGTGCGGACAGACCCGGACAGGCGGCTAATGTAAGGGCCTGCCCGGCCCGGCTCGTTTCCCTGGAGGTCCCCGCCCGATGGCCCAGTCGGTGGGTATCAAGGACGTCGCGCGCGCCGCCGGAGTCTCGGTCGGCACGGTCTCGAACGTCATCAACCGTCCGGACTCGGTGGCCACCGAGACCCGTGCCCGGGTACTGGCCGCGATCGACCGCCTCGGCTACGTCCGCAGCGAGTCGGCCCGTCAACTGCGCGCCGGGCGCAGCCGGATCATGGGGCTGCTCGTCCTCGACATGGGCAACCCCTTCTTCGTGGACGTGGCACGCGGCGCCGAGCGGGCCGCGCGGGCGGCCGGGCTCGGGGTGATGGTCTGCAACAGCGCGCAGAGCGCGGGGGAGGAGGCCGACTACCTGTCGCTCTTCGCCGAGCAGCGGGTGCGCGGAGTCCTGCTGACCCCGGCCGACGCGACCGGCCGCAACATCGAGGCGTTCCGCCGCCACGGCATCCCCTTCGTCCTCGTCGACCGGGTCGCCGAGGGCACCACCGAGTGCTCGGTGTCCGTGGACGACGTCGCGGGCGGCGCACTGGCCGTACGCCATCTCGTCGACGCCGGACACCGCTCCGTCGCGTACGTCAGCGGACCGCCCGGCTTCAACCAGGTGCGCGACCGCCGCACGGGCGCCCTGAACGCGCTCGCCGAGGCCGGTCTCGGCCCCACCGCCCTGCGTGAGCTGCCCACCGAGACCCTGGACGTCGCGGCGGGCCGGGACGCGGGCGCCCGTCTGCTGGGCCTCGCCGACCGCCCCACCGCCGTCTTCTGCGCCAACGACCTGCTCGCCCTCGGTGTCCTCCAGGCCATGTACGCGGCCGGGGTCGGCGTCCCCGAGGACCTCGCGATCGTCGGCTACGACGACATCGAGTTCGCCGCCGCGGCGGCCGTCCCGCTGACCTCCGTACGTCAGCCGGCCGTCACCATGGGCGCCCTGGCCGCGGAACTCCTCCTGGAGGAGATCGACGATACGGATGCGGAGCCGGGAGCGGGGGGCCACGCCCACCGCAGGGTCGTCCTCCAGCCGGAACTGGTCGTCCGCCGTTCCAGCCTGTCGGCCCGCTGAACCCCCGTTCAGTAGACGCCCCGGGAATTTCTTGATCCACGGGCTCGGCCGGGCGGGAAATCTGTGCTGGACTGGGCCCCGGCCCGAAATCCGTACGTCCAAGGAGCCCAGTTGTCCGCCAGCTACCGGCAGCCCGGCGTCGTCCTCACCGACCGCCGTTTCACCGTGCCCCTGGACCACGACGACCCCGGTGGCGAGACCATCGAGCTGTACGCCCGCGAGGTCGTCGCCGGAGGCAGGGCGGGCCGGGACGACCTGCCGTGGCTGCTCTACCTCCAGGGTGGTCCGGGCTTCGGGGCGAATCGTTTCGTCGGCCAGGGGGCCTGGCTCGGCCGCGCCCTGGAGGAGTTCCGTGTGCTCCTGCTGGACCAGCGCGGCACCGGCGCCTCGACACCCGCCAACCGGCAGACGCTCCCGCTGCGCGGCGGGCCCGCCGAACAGGCCGCCTATCTGACCCGCTTCCGCGCGGACTCGATCGTCCGGGACTGCGAGGCCGTCCGCCCCTCGGTCACCGGCGGTGCCCCCTGGACCGTCCTCGGCCAGAGCTTCGGCGGCTTCTGCGCGGTGCACTATCTGTCGACGGCGCCGGAGGGCCTGTCCGCCGCCCTGATCACGGGCGGCCTGCCCTCGCTCGACGGGCACGCGGACGACGTCTACCGGGCCGCCTATCCCCGTATCGAACGCAAGGTCGCCGCGCACTACGCGCGTTACCCCCAGGACGTCGAACGGGCCCGGCGGATCGCCGAGCACGTGAGCGTGCACGAGCCGGTGCTGCCGAACGGCTACCGGCTGACCGTCGAGGCGTTCCAGTCCCTCGGCATCATGCTCGGCGGCGGCGAGGGCAGCCACCGGCTGCACTACCTCCTGGAGGACGCGTTCGTCCGCACCCCCGGGGGCGCGGCCCTGTCCGACGCGTTCCTGGAGGAGGTCCAGGGCGTCCTGTCGTACGCCGCCCATCCGCTGTACGCACTCGTCCACGAGGCGATCTACGGCCAGGACGGCCGCCCCACCGACTGGTCCGCCGAGCGGATGCGCGCGGAGTTCCCCCAGTTCGACGCGGGCAAGTCCCTCGCGGACGACAGCCCGTTGCTGTTCACCGGCGAGTCGGTCCACCCCTGGATGTTCGACGTCGACCCGGCCCTGCGCCCGCTGCGCGAGACCGCCGAACTCCTCGCCGCCCACACCGACTGGCCTCCCCTGTACGACCGTTCGCGCCTCGCCGTCAACGAGGTCCCGGTCGCCGCGGCCGTCTACCACGACGACATGTACGTCGACACGGGCCACGCCCTGGAGACCGCGCGGGCGATCGGCGGCCTGCGCACCTGGGTGACCGACGAGTTCGAGCACGACGGAGTCCGGGCGGGCGGCCCCCGGGTGCTCGACCGGCTGCTGGCCCTGGCCCGCGACGAGGTGTGAGGGGGAGGGCGAGGAGCGGGCCCCGGCCGTCAGGCGGCGACGACCGGTTTGCCGGAGCCGCGCTGCGGGCCCACCGCCCGTCCGTCCGCCTGGAGTTCACCCGTGTCGTCGAAGACGATGGTGCCGTTGCAGAGCAGGTTCCAGCCCTGCTCGGGGTGGGCCGCGACGATGACGGCCGCGTCGTGGTCGGGGCTGTCGGCGGCCGGGCACGAAGGCTGGTGGGTGCACATGGTCTCTCCCGCGTCTCAGGTCTCTGCCTCTGTAGTAGCGGAGGTTGGTTGCCTCCATGTGTGGAGACGCCAACACGCCGGGAAATTCACCTGTGAGGTGTCGTTTCAGCCGACCGCCAACTCCTCGCCCGGGGAGCGGCGTTCGAGGTGCAGCCGCAGTCCCGCCGGTATCACCGTCAGGCGCTCCGCGATCCGCAGCCGGTAGTCCGGGTCGGGCTTGAGGTCGTAGCGGCGCAGGAGCAGGCCGAGGACGAGTGTCGCCTCGTGCAGGGCGAACTGGCGGCCGATGCACGCCCGGGCCCCGGTGCCCCAGGGCTTGAACGCGTGGGCGGGGCGGGCGCGTACGGCCGCCGCGTCGAACCGGTCCGGGTCGAAACGGCCGGCGTCGGCGCCCCAGACCGCCGGATCGCGGTGGAGCAGTGGGGCGAGGACCACCGCCCAGGCGCCCGCACGCATCGGGTGCTCGCCGCCGAGCACCGTGTCGTGGCGGGCCTCGCGGGCGAAGCCGGGCGCGGTCGGCCACAGCCGCAGCGACTCGTCGAGGACCCGGCGCACGTACCGCAGTCGGGCGACCTGGTCGTAACCGGGGACGGCCGTCCCACCCCAGACGCGGTCGATCTCGGCGCGGGCGCGGGCGGCGATCTCCGGGTGCTGGGAAAGGTAGTGCAGGGCGAAGGAGAGCGCGCCGGACGTCGTCTCGTGGCCCGCGATGAGGAAGGTCAGGACCTGTCGGCGCACGTTCTGCGGCGCGAGGCGTTCGCCGGTCTCCGGGTGGGTGGTGTCGAGCATGCGGTCGAGCAGGTCGCCGGTGCCGTCGCCCTCCGACGCCCGGCGGGCCCGTATCAGCTCGTCGACCGTGCGGTTCAGGTACGCCATGGACGCCTCGTTGCGGCGCGCGGCCCGGCGCAGCAGCAGCGGGGCGAACGGCGCGGGGGTCATGTTGAGCTGCTGCGCGTGGTTCAGCGTGCCCACCATCGCCGTCACGAAGGGGTGCGGGCGCTCGCGTTCGAAGGAGCCGAAGTCGTGCCCGAAGCCGGTGCGCGCGATCGTCTCCAGGGTCAGCTTCGTCATGTCGCCGGGCACGTCCACCGAACGGCCCGCCGCCAGTTCCCGGTCCCAGTGGTCCGTGAGCCGGTCCGCCACGGACAGCATCATCGGGTGGTAGCCGGCCATGGCCTCGCGGCTGAATCCGGGGGCGAGGACATCGTGCGCCAACTGCCAGTTGGGCTCCTCGTTGTACGCGGTGAACAGCCCGTCCCCGGCGATCGGGCGCAGGTTGGCGATGCCGGGACCCACATGCTTGGCGAAGCGCGACTCGTCCGCCAGATCGGCGGTGAGGTCCGCGCCCCACACGAACACGATCTCCTTGCCGAACGCCCTGCGCCGGAAGATCGGCCCCAGGGGCTGCCCCATCCGCATCGAGTCCTGGAGGGGCGTACGCGGGCTGACGCCGACCAGATCACCGACCAGCGGGATCCGGCGTGCCGGATGCGGGATCCGGTGCAGCTCCGGCCAGCCCAGCTCGGCACTGCGGAATCCCCTGGCCTCGGCAGCCCGGGTCACCGTCTCCGTCATGACGCCATCTCCCTTGATACCGGGGTGAGTTGAGTCTGTTGTACGTGGATTCAATAGCGAGGCCAGTCTGATCCGGCCGGTGAGCCGACGTCAAGTAAAGTGTGCGGGCATGGCCGCGAAAGAAGGGGAGCGCACGCGTCGGCGGTTGAGCACCGGCGAGCGTCGGGAGCAGCTCCTGTCGGTCGGCGCGCGGCTGTTCTCGGAGAGTCCGTACGACGACGTGTGGATCGAACAGGTCGCCGAGATAGCCGGAGTCTCGCGCGGGCTGCTCTACCACTACTTCCCGACCAAGCGGGACTTCTTCGCGGCGGTCGTGGAGCGCGAGAGCGAGCGCATGCTGCGGATGACGGCCACCGTGCCGGGCGTTCCCGCACGTGAGCAACTGGCCGCGAACCTCGACGCCTTCCTCGCGTACGTCGAGGAGCACGCGCACGGTTATCGCGCCTTCCACCGCGCCGACGCGTCCGGCGACCAGGCGGTACGGAAGGTCTACCGGCGGGCGCTGGCCGCGCAGGAGCGGCAGATCCTCACGGCGCTCGCGGCCGACCCGGAGTTCGGGCGGCTGTCCGAGGAGCGGCCCGAGCTGCGGCTCGCCGTCCGTGGCTGGCTGGCGTTCACCACTGCCGTCTGCCTGGAATGGCTGCGCGGCTCGGACCTGTCCCGGCGGCAGGTACGGGATCTGTGCGCGCGCTCGCTGCTCGGCACCCTGGCGCCCTGAGCGGCCGGTTCCGGGCGCACCTCAGGACCGGTTCGCGGGCGGTGGTTGGCGTACGCCCCGATCTTCGGTAAGTTAGGCAAGGCTTACCTAAGGAGATCTGGGATGGGTGACAGTCAGACCTGGACGGGCGCGCCCGCGGCGGCGGAGCGCGCGCGTTCGGTGCTCGCGGCGGCGTGGTCCTGCACGGTGACGGCGGAGGGCGGGCGCGAGGAGTTCGTCGGCGCGCACACCGTCGGCGAGGACGGCAGGGTGGTGCTGGACGTACCGGCGGACAGCGCGCTGCTCGCCGCCGCCGTCTGCGCGCCGCGCGGCGAGCCGTCCGCCGTGCTGGAGTTCGCCGACGTCTCGCCCGTCCCCGTACGCAACCGGATCCGCGCCCGGCTCTGGATGGCCGGCTGGTTCCGCGCCGAGGGCGACCGGCTCGCGTTCCGTCCGACGCGCGTGGTGCTGCGCCAGGCGTCCGGTGTCACCCTCGTCGGCCTCGACGAGTTCGCCGCCGCCACGCCAGACCCGCTGGCCATCGCCGAGGCGGGGCTGCTCACCCACCTCGCCGACTGCCACGGCGACGCCGTCGAGAGCCTCACCCGGCTGGTCGAGCGGGACAGCCTGCACGGCGCCGTCAGGGTCCAGCCGGTCGCCGTCGACCGGCACGGACTCACCCTGCGCATCGAGCGGGTCCGTACGTACGGTGACGTACGGCTGGCGTTCCACCAGCCCGCCGACAGCGTCTCGCAGCTCACCGAGCGCATGCACGTCCTGCTGACCCGGGCCCGGTCCGCCTCCTGCCCGCGCGCACTACAGCGGCAGCGCACAGACGGCGACCGGTGAGGCGAACGGCTCGCCCGCGAGCCGCAGTTCACCGCTCGCCGGGTCGACCTGGAAGACGCTGACCGTACTCGAGCGCTGGTTCGCCGCGAACAGCAGGTTCCCGTCCGGCGAGAGGGCGATGTGACGCGGGAAGTCGCCCGCGACCGGCACCGTGCCGAGCAGCCGCAGCCGGGCCCCGTCCGCCTCCACGGCGTACCGCGTCAGACTGTTGTCCCCACGGTTCGCCAGATACGCGAACCGGCTGTCCCCGGTCACCGCGAACTGGGCCGGGTAACTCGTGCCCGCACCCGTCCCCGTGGACTGCTCCTCCCCGATGTCCAGGCGCCCGGTGGCGGGGGAGTACGCGCACACCGCGACCGTGTTGTCGACCTCGTCGGCGAGATACGCGTACCGGCCGCCGGGGTGGAAGGTGAGGGCGCGCGGCCCGGCGCCCGGGCGGGTCCGCGCGCGCGAGACCTCGGTGAGCGTGCCGCGTACGAGGTCGAGACCGTACGTGTAGACGGTGTCCGTGCCCAGGTCGACCGCGAGGACATGACCGCCGTCCGGGCTGGTGAGGAACTGGTGCGCGTGCGGGCCCCGCTGCCCCGGGCCCGGCGCCGGACTGGAGTGCGTGACCAGATCGGTGCGCTCGCCCAGCGCGCCCGAGGCGTCGACGGGGTGGACCGCCACGCTGCCGGAGCCGTAGTTGGCGCTGAGCAGCCAGCGCCCGCTCGGATGGACCGACAGATGGCACGGCCCGGACCCGCCGGTCCCGCGCGTGCCGAGGACCTGGTGCGGCTCGCCCTCACCACCGAGCCGGACCGCGGTCACGCCGCCGTCCTGGCGCTCGTTCACCGCGTACAGGGTGCGGCCGTCGGGGTGCACGGCGAGGTAGGACGGGTCCGCCACGCCCGTGAGCGTGCCGGTGCCGGTGATCCGGCCCGAGACCGGGTCGTAGGTCGCTAGGCCGATACCGGTGCCGCCGCCCTCGGTGGAGGTGTAGGTGCCGAGGAAGAGCGGGCGTGGAGCGGCCCGACGGGGAGCCGCCGGGCGAACGGCGGCCGGTTCGGGCGACCGCGGTGCGGGTGACACCTGTGTGCCGGCGGGCTCCATCGGTGCCGACCCCAGCGCCCGCACCGGAACGGACGCCGCCGCGGCCGAACCCGCCGCCGCGCCCACGAACCGCCGCCTGCTCCAGCCGCCCCGAGCGCCCCGCGCCGGTTCCGTACCACCGCTCATTACCTGCACCTCGGGTCTCGGTCGCCACAGCCGTTGTCCGCAACTCTGACGCGGATCACCGGGCGGGGGCAAGGCGAGCAGCACGCGTTGCGCACACCGCAACGCCACAGAGGCTCCCCGGTCCCGGCGACCAGCGGTTAGTCCGCGAACGCGTCGACGCCGGTCAGGCGTGCCGACAGCTCCCACAGGCGGGCCGCCTCCTCGGGGTCGACCGCGTAGTCCTTCACGCCGCTGCGCTCGTCGCCTCCCGGGGCGGGCTCGGCGATGTCGCAGTCCTCGCAGTAGACGCCGCCCAGGCCGTCGAGCAGCGGGGAGGTCGCCGCCCACACCTGGGTGGCCGCCCCCTGCTCGGGAGTCTTGACGCCCGCCTGGTCGAGCAGGAGGTTGCCCTCGGCGTCCCGCCAGCCGCGCTCGATCTGCTCGGCGACCGGGATGTGCCGCTGGAGCGGGGTGAAGATGGCGCCGGGGTGGAGGGAGAAGGCCCGCACCCCCGCGTCACGGCCGAGCCTGTCCAGATGGACGGCGAACAGGACGTTCGCCGTCTTCGCCTGGCCGTACGCCGCCCACTTCTCGTAGCCGTGCTCCCACTGGATGTCGTCCCAGCGGATGCCGGAGAAGTGGTGGCCGCGCGAGGAGACGGAGACGACGCGTGCGCCACCGGGCTCGATGGCCGGCCACAGCCGGTTGACGAGCGCGAAGTGGCCGAGGTGGTTCGTCGCGAACTGCGCCTCCCAGCCGGGGCCGACCCGGGTCTCGGGGCAGGCCATGATCCCGGCGTTGTCGATCACGAGGTCGAGCGTGCGTCCCGAGGCGAGGAAACGGTCCGCGAAGGCGCGCACGCTCTCCAGGTCGCCCAGGTCGAGCGCGTCCACCTCGACGCCATCGAGGCCGGCCAGGGCCTCCCGCGCGGCCTCCGGGCGGCGGGCGGGCACGACGACCCGGGCTCCCGCCCTGGTGAGCGCGCGGGTCGTCTCCAGGCCGATGCCCGAGTAGCCGCCCGTGACGAGCGCGAGCCGCCCGGAGAGGTCGATGCCCGAGAGGACGTCGTCGGCGGTGCTCAGGGCGTCGAAGCCCGAGCCGATCCTGTGCTGTGCGGTGGTCATGCACGGCACGCTACGGATTGGAGCGCGCTCGAAGTCAAGCGGCGCCACCGGCCTCCCCGGCACCCGGCGGCAGCCTGCGCTCCCGGGCCCAGGCCAGCAGGGCGTCCACCGGCCAGGTCGAGATCACCCGTTCGGCCGGTACGCCGCACTCCTCGGCGCGGGCACAGCCGTGGATCTGCCAGTCCAGCTGGCCGGGCGCGTGCGCGTCGGTGTCGATCGAGAACAGCACCCCCGCCGCCACGGCCCGCCGCAGCAGCCGGCGCGGCGGGTCGAGCCGCTCCGGCCTGCTGTTGATCTCCAGGGCCGTGCCCGTCTCGGCGCAGGCGGCGAACAC
>NZ_LIQQ01000423.1:0-3744 GCF_001418565.1 Streptomyces graminilatus
TGACCAGGGACGATTCACTGGCGCGGGTGGGACTGCCGGCGGGCGAGGGCCAGTTGCGATTCGGCGCACTGCGCACCGAGGTCTTGCGCACCACCGCTTTGCGGACGGTGGTGAATCCGGCGGGCGCGGGGTCATCGGGGCGGGGCGGTGGCGCGGGAGGCGGGTCGCTGGCGTCTCCCCCGCCGGATTCACCACCGTCCGCAAAGCGGTGGTGCGCAAGACCTCGGTGCGCAGTGCGCCGAATCGCAACTGGCCCTTGCCCGCCGGCAGTCCCACGCGCGTCAGTGAATCGTCCCTGGTCAGAGTGATCGTCGTACTCATGGCTTCCCCCGCGCATGGTTGTTCACGGTCCCCCGGGCGCGACGTCGAAAACGTCCGCTGCCCGGCAGGCCCTCCCACTGCCCAGAACACTACGCGCCACCACTGACAACGGCCCCTGAGCTGGGGCGCAGCCCCAACCGACCGTCTTGCTGCCAACCTCAGTCGTCCTCAATCACTCTCAGCCGAAGTACACGCCACCCGCGACCACCACGACCGCCGCCACCAGGAACAGCACCACCCACGCCAGCACCTTGCCCGGCGTCGGCCCGGGCTCGTAGCGCGGCTCCTCCGGAGTGGGAGCAGGAGCAGGAGTCGCAGCCTGGTTCGGGTTCACTTCCGCGTTCACTTCCGGGGTCGAGGTCGGGGTCGGGGTCGCTTCAGGGTCTGGATTCGTCATGGCGTCGTCGTCACCACCGCTGCCTGCGGGCGGATCGGGAGGCGGTTGACCGGGCGGCCCGTCGCCGCGCGTACCGCCGAGGCGATGGCCGCCGGGGACGTCACCACCGGTACCGCGCTCGCCGCCTTCGCGCCGAAGGGGGCGACCACGTCCCGTTCCTCGACCAGTTTGACGATGCGGATGTCCGGGGCGTCCAGAGCGGTCGGGAGGGCGTAGCCGGTGAGGTCGGGGTGGCGGATCAGCCCGCGCGCGGAGCGCAGGTTCTCCGTGAGGGCGATGCCCACGCCCTGCGTCACGCCCGCCTCGATACGGGCCGCCAGTTGAGCGGGGTTCAGGACTCGGCCCACGTCCTGGGCCAGCGCCAGTTCCACCACTCGTACCGAGCCGAGCTCGATGTCGACGTCCACGACCGCGCGGATCGCGCAGAAGGCCAGGCCCACGAAGGCGTCGCCCTGGCCCGACTCGTCCAGGGGCTCCGTGGGGTGCGGGCGGCACTGGGCCGTGGCCCAGAGTTCCTTGCCGTCCATCGCCTCCGTGACCGTGGTCGACAGGACACCGTCGTACGAGGTGATCTTGCCGTCGGTGATCTGGAGCAGCTCAGTGGACATGCCAAACTTGTGTGCAAGGGGCTGGAGGAGCTGGGTACGGACCATTTTCGCGGCCCGTTCCACCGCGCCGCCGGAGACCCAGGTGTGACGGCCTCGGGCGCCCGGTCCTGCCGGGGGCTGGTCGGTGTCGACGGGGGCCACATGGACCTCGTCGATGCCCAGCGTCTCCTGGACGATCTGGCGGGCCAGCGTGGTGAAGCCCTGGCCTGTCTCCACGGCCGCGCACAGGACCGTGGCGATGCCGTCGTGGACCTTCACCGTGGCCGTCGAGACCTCGTCCGCGCCCTCGGCGCCGAGCATGTGGACCATGCCCAGGCCGTAGCCGACGCCCCGGCGCACGGCGCCCGGTTCGCCCGCGCCCTCGGGGCCGCCCGGGAGCAGCCACTCGTCCTCGGGGGTGTCCTTGGGGAGCGCCGGGAGCGGGAAGTCCCGTACCGCCTGGAGGAGTTCGGCGACCGGGGCCGGGCAGGTGACGGCCTGGCCGGTCGGCAGGACGTCTCCCGTGGCCATCGCGTTGCGCAGGCGCAGCTCCGCCGGGTCGACGGCCAGCTTCTTGGCCAGCTTGTCCATCTGGGCCTCGTAGGCCGCGCAGACCTGCATCGCGCCCTCGCCGCGCACATGGCCGGAGGGGGGGTTGTTGGTGCGTACGGCCCAGCCCTCGATGAAGGCGTTGGGGACGACGTACGGGCCGCAGGCGAAGGAGACGGCCGCCGCGAGGGCCTCCCCCGAGGTGTCCGCGTAGGCGCCCGCGTCGAGCAGGATCTGTGCCTCGACCTTGACCAGCCGGCCTTCGGTGTCGGCGTGGTGGCGGTAGCGGAGGAGGGTGGGGTGCCGGTGTACGTGGCCCAGGAAGGACTCCTCGCGGGTCGCCGTCAGCTTCACCGGGCAGCCCGTTTTCAGCGCCAGCAGGCCCAGCGGGAGCTGGAAGCCCTGGTCCTCGCGGTCGGCGGTGGCGCCGGGGACTCCCGTGACGACGACCTTGACGCGCTCCGGTTCCAGGCCGTAGCAGGCGGCGGCGGCGTCGCGGTCCGCGTGCGGGTCCGTGGAGGCGAGGTACAGCTCCACGCCGCCGTCGGGGCGCGGTACGGCGAGGCCCGCCTCGGCGCCGATGGGGGCCGGGTCCTGGCGGCCGATCCGGTAGAGGCCCTCCACGACGACCTCGCCGATCGCGTCCGGGTCGCCGTGTCGCAGCGGGATGTGCCGGATCAGGTTGCCGTCGGGGTGCAGCGGTTCGGCCTCGAAGGCATGTTCGGGGTCGGTCACCGGGTCGAGTACTTCGTACTCGACCATGATGGCCGCCGCCGCCATGCGCGCGGTGTCCGGGTGGTCGGCGGCGACCGCGGCGATGGGCTCCCCGTGGTGGCGTACGACTTCTGAGGCGAACATCGGGCGGTCGGGCCGGCCACGGCCGTGCAGTTCGGCCCCGAGCACGTCCTCGTGCGTGACGACGGCCCGTACGCCGGGCATCTCGCGCGCGTGGGCGGTGTCGATGGAGACGATGCGCGCGTGCGGGTGCGGTGAGCGCAGTACGGCGGCCCACAGCAGGCCCTCGGCCCACAGGTCGGCCGCGTACGGGAAGGTGCCCTCGGTCTTCGCGCGCGCGTCGGCGGTGGGCAGCGACACGCCGAGGCCGTGCGGGAGCGCCTCCGCGTCGGGGGCGGACGCCGCGGCCGTGGTCGCGGTGACGGTCTCGTTGCTCACGTCTGGCCTCCGTCCTGGCCGTGGGTCTGGTCGTACGCGTGCGAGTCGTGGTTGCGGGCGGGTTCGAAGCCCGGGGCGTCGAACGCGGAGGCGTTGACGCCGCCCCCGCCCGGTCCGGCCTGGTGCGGGATGCGTGCCTCGCCGTCCTCGCCCTCGGCGTCGGCGGCGTGCGCCTCGCGTTCGGCGACGACCTCGCGGACCGCCTCCAGGACGCCCCGATAGCCGGAGCAGCGGCACAGGTTGCCGCACAGGGCCTGGCGCGTCTCCAGTTCGGTCGGGGCGGGGTTGCCCTCCAGGAGGTCATGCACGGTCATCGCCATCCCGGGGACGCAGAATCCGCACTGCACGGCACCGCACCTGGCGAGTGCCCGCTGTACGTCCGAGAGCTGTCCGTCGGTGGCGAGGCCCTCCACGGTGCGCACCTCGCTGCCGGCGGCGGTGACCGCGGGCACCAGGCAGGAGGCGACGAGCCGTCCGTCCACCTGCACGTTGCAGGCCCCGCACTCGCCCTGGGAGCAGCCGTCCTTGGCGCCGGCGAGGCCGAGGCGCTCGCGCAGTACGTACAGCAGCGACTCGCCGATCCAGGCGTCGGGGACGGGCCGGTCGGAGCCGTTGACGCGCAGGACGTAGGAGGCGAGGGGATGTTCCTCGCCGGGCAGTCCGAGGGCGTGGTCGTCGGCCGGGGCGGCCGGGTCGGCCTGGGCGGCCGTGCCGGGC
>NZ_LIQQ01000423.1:3802-3966 GCF_001418565.1 Streptomyces graminilatus
CCGGATGCCTCCGTGCCCGGCGCGCCTGCCTCGCCCGCGCCGCCTTCCACGAGCCCCACGGGGCCCTCAGCGGCCTCCGGCGAGGTTTCCGGCCCCGGAGGGGGACCGGTCTCCGTGGCGGCCTCCGCGGGGCCGTCAGGGGCCTCGCCGGGGCCGGGGGGGAC
>NZ_LIQQ01000424.1 GCF_001418565.1 Streptomyces graminilatus
CCTCCCATGCACCCCACGCCCCCCCACAGCAAGGAGCCGCACATGACAGTGGAGACGAGCATCCCCTTCCAGGCCGGCCAGGAGGGCTACGCCAGTTACCGCATCCCGGCCGTCGTCGTCAGCCGGGCCGGCACCGTGCTCGCCTTCTGCGAGGGCCGGGTCGACTCCGCCTCGGACCACGGGCACATCGACATCGTGCTGAAGCGGTCCACGGACGGCGGCCGTACCTGGGGTCCGCTCACCGTCGCCGCCGACAACGGCGTCAACCTCGCGGGCAACCCCGCCCCCGTCGTCCTCGACACCGGCCGCATCCTGCTCGTGTACATCCGGGCCTCGGGCACGGCCACCGAGAAGGACATCCTGCTCGGCAACGTGCCGGCCGCCCAAGGACGCCGTGTCTGGGTCCGCCACAGTGACAACGACGGCGTCACCTGGTCCTCCTCCGTGGAGATCACCGCCCAGGTGAAGAACCCCGAGTGGCGCTGGTACGCCACCACCCCCGGCCACGCCATCCAGTTGAGCACCGGCCGGGTCGTCGTCGCCGCCAACCACACGATCCCGCCCACTGGGGCTGACCTGGGCAACGAGGCCCGCTACAACAGCGGCCACTGCCTGCTCAGCGACGACCGCGGCGAGACCTGGCGCATCGGCTATCTCGACGAGAACACCAACGGCTACATCAACGTCAACGAGACCACGGCCGCCGAACTCCCCGACGGACGCGTCTACTTCAACACCCGCAACGACTCCCCGGCCCCCGGCAACCGCGCCGACGCCCACTCCGCCGACGGCGGCCTGACCCTCGTAAAACCGTTCCGCCCGCAGGCCGGTCTGTCCGCCCCCGTCTGCCAGGCCAGTGTGCTCCAGATCCGCGACCCCGACCTGCTGCTCTTCTCCGGCCCGGCCGATCCCGCCGCCCGCGCCCTGATGGCCATCCGCGTCTCCACCGACGGCGGCACCACCTGGCGCGCCGCCCACACGGTGAACGGTCTGCCCGCCGCCTACTCCGACCTCGTCCGCGTCGACGCCGACACCGTCGGACTCCTCTTCGAGACCGGCGACTTCGGACCGTACGAGAGGATCCCTTTCAGCCGCGTCCCCGTGACCCGGCTCACCTGACCCCATGGCCGTGCACGCACGGACGTAGGGTCGGCCCATGACCTCTACCGACAGTGCACAGACCCCCGCCGAGATCCCTTCCGAGGCCCCCGCGAAGGCTCCCGCCAAGGACCCCTGGGACCTTCCCGATGTCTCCGGGCTCGTCGTCGGCGTGCTCGGCGGGACCGGGCCGCAGGGCAAGGGCCTCGCCTACCGGCTCGCCAGGGCCGGACAGAAGGTGATCATCGGGTCGCGTGCCGCCGACCGTGCCCAGGCCGCCGCCGACGAACTCGGCCACGGTGTCGAGGGCGCCGACAACGCCGAGACCGCGCGTCGCAGCGACATCGTGATCGTCGCCGTGCCCTGGGACGGACACGGCAAGACCCTCGAATCCCTGCGCGAGGAACTCGCCGGCAAGCTCGTCGTCGACTGCGTGAACCCGCTCGGCTTCGACAAGAAGGGCGCGTACGCGCTGAAGCCGGAGGAGGGCAGCGCCGCCGAGCAGGCCGCCGCCCTGCTGCCGGACTCCCGGGTCACGGCCGCCTTCCACCACCTGTCGGCCGTACTGCTCCAGGACCCGGAGATCGAGGAGATCGACACCGATGTGATGGTCCTCGGCGAGGAGCGGGCGGACGTGGAGATCGTGCAGGCCCTGGCCGGCCGTATCCCCGGCATGCGCGGAGTGTTCTCCGGGCGGCTGCGCAACGCCCACCAGGTGGAGGCGCTGGTCGCCAACCTGATCTCCGTCAACCGCCGCTACAAGGCCCACGCGGGCCTGCGCGTCACCGACATCTGAGTGGATGGGGGACACTGGGCGGGTTTCCGCCTGTGTCCCCCGACGCCCCCAGGCGTCCTCGGCGTCCCCCGACAGGAGCCCGTCCCATGTCCCTCCCGCTCGCCCCCGGCGCGGCCCGACGGCTCGCCCTCTACGCCCTGATCGTCTGCGTACTGGCCGCGACGGCCGCCGTGGTCTCCTTCGTGCGGGGCAACCTGCTGGGAATCGTGTGGGTACTGCTGGCCGGGCTGGCGTCCAACATGTGCTGGTACTACGTCCGGCGCGCCCGCTCCACCGGCCGCAGCCCGGTCAGTTGACCGGGAGCGAGCAGAACTCGTTCGTCCCCTGCCAGAAGCGGTACAGCTCCTGACCGCAGTACGTGTCGAGCCCGCCGATCCCCACACCGCGCAGCACCGCGTCGACCATGTCGAAGAACGCGCCGTTCACGGACGGGATCCACAGCACCGCGAACACGAACAGCAGCCCGAACGGCGCGAACGGCTCCACCTGGCGCTTGATGTTGTACGACAGCCAGGGCTCGATGACCCCGTAACCGTCGAGCCCGGGCACCGGCAGCGAGTTCAGGATCGCGGCGGTCACCTGGAGCAGGGTCAGGAAGGCGAGCGCGAACCGGAAGTCGCGGGGTACGCCGTCCAGCGCGTGCAGCCAGAACGGCGCCGCGCACACCGCCGCGAACAGGACGTTCGTCAGCGGACCGGCGGCCGAGATCAGACTGTGCTTCCAGCGGCCGCGGACCCGGTCCCGCTCGATGAAGACGGCACCGCCGGGCAGCCCGATCCCGCCCATGATCACGAAGATCACCGGCAGCACGATGCTGAGCAGGGCGTGCGTGTACTTGAGCGGATTGAGGGTGAGGTAGCCCTTGGCCCCGACCGTGATGTCGCCGCCGTGCAGCGCGGTGCGCGCGTGCGCGTACTCGTGCAGGCACAGCGACACGATCCACGCGGCCGTCACGAACAGGAACACGGCGACACCGGGCTGTTCGGCGAACCCGGACCAGGTGGCCCAGCCCGTGACCGCCGTGACGGCCAGGATCCCGACGAAGACGGGGCTGACCCGCCGGTCGCTGTTGCGGGTGGTGGCGGTGGACATGGGGCGGGACTCCTGAGGGACTCGGCGCAGACGCCGTACGCGGCTGGTGCGGGCGGGTCGACGGTACCCGGGCAGTGTGAAGAACGTCTTACCCAGGGTCGGAGGTTCCTGGAGGTTCCCGGTGATCCTGGACTTCTCCCTGTTCACGCGCGCGTAAACCCACGCGCGCCGCCGGGTCGTCCCCGGAGACAATGGAGCCGTGCGCTATCGCATCCTCGGCACCACTCAGGTACTCCGTCCCGACGGCACTCCCGTCCCGGTCGGCGGTGCGCGGCTGCGCGCCCTGCTGACCGTGTTCGCCCTGCGGCCCGGCCGGACCGTGCCCGCAGGCATCCTGGTGGAGGAGGTGTGGCACGGCGACGCGCCCGCCGACGCCCCGGCCGCGCTCCAGGCGCTGGTCGGCCGGCTCCGCCGTGCGCTCGGCCCGGACACCATCGCCTCGGCCGAGGGCGGCTACCGGCTGTGCGCCGCGCCGGACGACGTCGACCTGCACCGTTTCGGGCGGCTCGCCGACGAGGGCACGCGCGCGCTGGCCGACGGCGACCCCGCGAAGGCCGCCGTCGTCCTCGACGACGCCCTCGCGCTGTGGCACGGCCCGGCCCTCGCCGACCTCCCCGACCGCACCGCCGAGGCGGCCCGCTGGGAGACCCGCCGCCTGGACACCCGCCGCGCCCGCCTCGGCGCCGCCCTGGCCCTGGGCGCCGCGGAACAGTCACTGCCCGAACTGACCGCCCTGTGCGACAGCCACCCCCTGGACGAGCCCCTCCAGGCCCTCCGCCTGCGCGCCCTGCGCGACGCGGGCCGCCCGGCCCAGGCCCTGGCCGCGTACGAGGACGTGCGCCGCCTGCTCGCGGACCGGCTCGGCGCGGACCCGGGCCCCGAACTGCGCTCGCTGCACACGGAGTTGCTGAATCCGTCCCCCGTCATATCCGAGGACGGGTGGAGAGACTGGTGGAGAGCGGCTGCCACCGCCGCCACGACCCACGGGGGCGCGACCCCCGCTCCCGGCGCCCCGGCCCTCCGCCCGCC
>NZ_LIQQ01000425.1 GCF_001418565.1 Streptomyces graminilatus
GTCCCGCGCCCAGTCCCGGGCCTCGGTGAGCAGCCGGACCTCGCCCGCCGTCCAGTCGACGTGGGACGAGGGCTCATCGATGTGCAGGGTGCGGGGCAGCTGCCCGTGCTGGAGCGCGAGCACCATCTTGATGACACCGGCGACGCCGGCGGCGGCCTGGGTGTGCCCGATGTTCGACTTCACCGACCCGAGCCACAGGGGCCGCTCGGGGGCCCGGCCCTGCCCGTATGTGGCGATGAGCGCCTGCGCCTCGATCGGGTCACCCAGTGTCGTACCCGTACCGTGCGCCTCGACCACGTCCACGTCTGCGGCGGAGAGTCCCGCGCCGGTCAACGCCTGTCGGATCACGCGCTGTTGGGACGGACCGTTGGGTGCCGTCAGACCATTGCTCGCGCCGTCCTGGTTCACCGCGCTGCCCCGCACCACGGCCAGCACCCGGTGTCCGTTGCGACGCGCGTCCGACAGCCGCTCCACCAGCAGCATGCCCACACCCTCGGACCACCCGGTGCCGTCCGCGGCCTCCGCGAACGCCTTGCACCGCCCGTCCGAAGCGAGACCCCGCTGCCGCGAGAACTCCACGAACACGCCCGGCGTCGACATGACCGTCACACCACCGGCCAGGGCGAGGTCGCATTCCCCGTTCCGGAGTGCCTGCGCGGCGAGGTGCAGGGCGACGAGCGACGACGAGCACGCCGTGTCCACCGTGACGGCCGGGCCTTCGAGGCCGAGCGCGTAGGAGACACGGCCGGAGACCACGGAGGTGGAGTTGCCTGTCAGCAGGTGTCCGCGTACATCATCCGGGACGTCGGTGAGGCCGGCGCCGTACTCCTGGTTGCTGCACCCCACGAAGACACCGGCGCGACCGCCCCGCGCCGACTCGGGGTCGATACCGGCGTGTTCGAAAGCCTCCCAGGACGTCTCCAACAGCAGCCGCTGCTGCGGGTCCATCGCGACGGCCTCACGCGGCGAGATCCCGAAGAACGCCGGGTCGAAGTCTCCCGCGTCATGGACGAATCCGCCCTCGCGGACGTAACTGCCGTCCACCCGCTGGGAGTCGGGGTCGTAGAGCGCCTCGGCGTCCCAGCTACGGTCCGTGGGCCACGCGGAGATGGCGTCGCCGCCGTCGGCCAGGAGCTGCCAGTAGTCCTCGGGGGACCGGACACCTCCGGGGAACCGGCAGCTCATCCCGACGATCGCGATGGGTTCGTCCCCCCGGGTCTCCAGTTCCTGGAGTCGGCGACGCGTCTCGGCAAGGTCGGCGGTGACCCACTTGAGGTAGTCCCGGAGCTTGTCTTCATTCGCCATTGGAACGTGCCCCATACGTTTGTAGCGGTCGGAACGAATCAGCCTGTGACGGCGTGGGCGCTCAGGAGCGGCCGAGTTCCCGGTTGATGAAGTCGAAGATCTCGTCGTCCGAGGCCGCCTCGAGCTGCTGGGAGACGGCGGCCTTGGGATCACCCTCGGCTTGATCACCCAGCTCGGTCAGCATGCTGCGCAGGCGGGCCTTCGCGAGAGTCCTGGCGGCGTTCTCTGGGGAAAGCCTTGAAATCGTGGACGCCAGACGGTCCAGTTCGGCCGCGAGTGCGGTCTCTTCGTCGATCTCCTCGCCGCCGAACAACTCGTCGTCGAGGAAGGCCGCCAAGTGCCGGGGGGTGGGGTGGTCGAAGACGAGTGTGCTGGGCAGTTTCAGCCCGGTCTCGGCGGTGAGCCGGTTGCGCAGCTCGACCGCCGTCAGCGAGTCGACACCGAGTTCCCGGAACGCCTGACCGGATCCGACGACGGCGGTGTCACCATGTCCCAGGACCTCGGCCGCACGCCTGCGGACCACGTCGAGCAACGCCTGCCGCCGCTCGTCCGTCGACAGCCCACCGAGCTCGTGCCGCAGCCCGCCCACACCTTCGGCCTCCGATCGCTCAGGCGATCCGCCGACCGAGCTGGTGTCGAGGGCGGTGCGGGCTTCAGGGAGGTCGGCGAGCAGGGCACTGGCACGCACACTCGTGAACGCCGGAGCGAACTTGCTCCAGTCCACATCCGCGACGACAGTGACCGCGTCGCGGCCTTCAACCACCCGGCCGAGCGCCCGCACCGCGCGCTCCGGCTCCAACGCCGGCAGACCACGCCGCCGCAACGCCGCCACCGCCTCACCACCAGCGGCCATACCGCTACCGGCCCACGGCCCCCAGGCGACCGACGACCCTACAAGCCCGCGACCCCGACGAGACTCGACCAACCCGTCCAGGTACGCATTGGCCGCTGCATAACCACACTGACCACCACTGCCCCACACACCCGCAATGGAGGAAAACACCACAAACGCATCCAGCGCCCGCTCCCCCAGCAACGCATCCAGATGCACCGCACCCGACACCTTGCCCGACCACACAGCCGCCACATCAGCCGAACTCACTTGATCCAACGGCATATTCACGACCACACCCGCCGCATGCACCACCGCATCCACCGGATACTCCGCCAGCACCACCGCCAGCGCCTCACGATCGGTCACATCACACGCGACCAGCGACACCCGGGCGCCCAACGCGACCAGCTCGTCCCGCAGTTCCGCCGCACCATCAGCATCCAGACCACGACGGCCAAGCAGCACCAGGTGCTCGGCACCTTCAGCCGCAGCCCAACGAGCCACCCGGGCACCCAACGCACCCGTGCCACCCGTGATCAGCACCGTTCCCCGAGGACACCAACCAGCCCCCGCATCCACAGCACCCGCACCACGCACCAGTCGGCGCCCGAAGACACCCGACGCCCGCACCGCGACCTGATCCTCACCCGCGATCCCACCGCCCAGCACCGCAGCCAGACGGCCCACCGCGTGACGGTCAATCACGGCAGGCAGATCCACGAGACCACCCCAGCGACCAGGGGTCTCCAGCGCGGCCACCCGGCCCAGGCCCCAAACGGCCCGCTGCACCGCGTCGACGGAACCGTCCGAACGGCCCACCGACTCCGCACCACGCGTCAGCACCCACAACGGAGCCGACCCACCCGCGTCACCCAACGCCTGCACCAGCACCAGCGAACCCGACACCGCGCGCGGCACCCCATCCGCCGCCACATCCCGGGACAGCGTCAGCAGGGACACCACACCCACGAACGAACCCATGTCCCGGACCAACGCAGCGAGTTCCGCACGCTCCACACCGGGATCGCAGGCCAAGCGCTCCACCTCGGCGCCACGCGCCGTCAGGCCGTCGACGACTGCCTCGGCCCACGCGTCTTCGGTAAGAGTGGCGGGCTCAACCACGAGCCAACGCCCGGACAGAGCAGTCGAGTTGGGTACATCGGCCAGCGGCCGCCACTCGATCCGATAGCTCATGCCCGTCGCATGCGCCTGCTCGACACTCTGCCGCCGCCACGAAGACAGGGCCGGCAGAATCGTCCCGACAACCTCTTCCTCGATCTCCAACGCCCCGGCGAGCCCCGCCAGGTCCTCACGCTCCACGGCCGCCCAGAACCGGGCATCGATCTCACCGCCCTCACCGGCCGCCGCGCGCGGTTCAGCCGCCTTCGGCCAGAAGCGCTGATGCTGGAAGGCGTACGTCGGCAGCTCGGCCGTCGACGATACGTCCGCATCGAACATCGACGTCCAGTCGACGGCACCGCCGGACACGAACACACCCGCCAGTGCCGACAGAACCGACCGCGTCTCGGTCCGGTCCTTGCGCAGACTGGCCACGAAGACGGGAGCATCACCGTCTACCTGGCTCTCGCCGTCCAGGACCGACTGCGCCAAGGCGGTCAGTGTGCCGTCGGGGCCGACTTCGAGGAAGCGTCGGACGCCTTGGCTGTCCAAGTCGCGTACGGCATTGGCGTACCGGACCGTCCCGGCCACGTGCCGTACCCAGTAGTCCGGGGAGGTCAGCTCGTCGGCGGTCGCCGGCTGCCCAGTGACCGTGGAGACGATCGGCAGCTTCGGCTGTTCGTAAGCCAGGCTCTCGGCGACCTTCCGGAACTCGGCGAGCATGGGTTCCATCAGCGGGGAGTGGAAGGCATGGCTCACCCGCAGGACCGTGACCTTGCGGTCCTGGGCGCGGAAGTGCGCGACAACGCCCTCGACCGCATCCGCCTCGCCCGAAACGACCACGGACCGGGGGCCGTTGACCGCGGCTATCCCGGCACGTTCGTCGTCGAGAAGCGGGAGGACTTCCTCCTCCGTCGCCTGCACCGCGACCATCGCGCCACCGGCCGGCAGCGCCTGCATCAACCGACCACGCGCCACGACCAGTCGGCACGCGTCCGCCAGCGACCACACACCCGCCACATGCGCGGCGGCAATCTCACCGATGGAATGACCGGCCAGTACGTCCGGGCGCACACCCCACGACTCCAGCAGCCGGAACAACGCCACTTCCAGCGCGAACAAGGCAGGCTGCGCATACTCCGTACGGTTCAGCGCCTCGGCATCTGTACCGAACACCACCTCCCGCAAAGGCCGTTCAAGCTCCCGGTCGACATGCGCACACACCGCGTCGAAGGCATCCGCGAACACCGCATACGTCTCATACAACTCCCGCCCCATACCAAGACGCTGAGAGCCCTGACCGGCGAACAGAAAGGCCGTACGGCCCCCTTCACCCACGTCACCGCACACCGCACCGACGGCACCCTCACCAGCCGCCACCGCCTCCAGACCGGCCAGCAGCTCCACACGGTCCGCACCCCACACCACAGCCCGATGCTCGAACACCGACCGCGACCGCACCAACGACACACCTACCGCGACCGGGGAAAGCGCCTCGCGCTCGGCCACGAACGCCGCCAGCCGGCCGGCCTGCGCACGCAGAGCGGCCCGGCTACGAGCCGACACGACCCATGGCACCAGCGAGGACGCCGGTCCGTCGTCAACAACGACATCAGACGCGTCAACCGGTGGTGCTTCGAGGATGATGTGGGCGTTGGTACCCGACACACCGAACGCCGAGACACCCGCCCGGCGGGCACGCCCCACCTCGGGCCACGCCCGCTCCTCGGCCAGCAACTCCACCGCACCGGCCGACCAGTCCACCCGCGACGACGGCTCCTCGGCATGCAACGTCCGCGGCAGCACACCATGCCGCATCGCCAACACCATCTTGATCACACCAGCCACACCCGCAGCAGCCTGCGTATGCCCGATGTTCGACTTCACCGACCCCAACAACAGGGGCCGTTCACGATCCTGACCGTACGCGGCGATCAACGCCTGCGCCTCGATCGGGTCACCCAACGACGTACCCGTACCATGCGCCTCCACCGCGTCCACATCCGCCGGCGACAACCCCGCACCCGCCAACGCCGCACGGATCACCCGCTGCTGAGACGGACCATTCGGCGCCGTCAAACCATTCGACGCACCATCCTGGTTGACCGCACTACCCGCGACGACCGCCAGCACCCGATGCCCGAGACGCCGCGCATCCGACAGCCGCTCCACCACCACAACACCGACACCCTCACCCCACCCCGTACCATCCGCACCCTCCGCGAACGCCTTGCACCGCCCATCCGACGCAAGACCCCGCTGCCGCGAAAACTCCACAAACGCACCCGGCGTCGACATCACCGTCACACCACCGGCCAGAGCCAGATCACACTCACCCGCACGCAACGCCTGCGCCGCAAGATGCAGGGCGACGAGCGACGACGAACACGCCGTGTCCACCGTCACCGCCGGACCCTCAAGCCCCAGCACATACGACACCCGGCCCGACAGCACACTCGCCGCGTTGCCCGTGCCCACATACCCCTCGAAGTCCTCACCCGAGGCCAGCAGCAGACCCGCGTAATCCTGACCGTTCGTCCCCGCGAACACCCCGGTCCGACTGCCCCGCAGCCCACCCGGCGCCACACCGGCCCGCTCCAACGCCTCCCACGACGCCTCCAGCAACAACCGCTGCTGAGGATCCGTCGCCAACGCCTCCCGCGGACTCATCCCGAAGAAACCCGCATCGAAACGATCCGCCCCGTCAAGAAACGCACCGACGTCGACCAGCGTGGTTCCGGGGCGTTCGCCCTCCGGGTCGTAGAGGGCGTTCAGGTCCCAGCCACGGTCCGCCGGGAAGGCGGCGACCGTGTCTCCGCCCTCCGACAGCAGCCGCCACAGATCCTCAGGCGAACCCACTCCACCCGGGAAACGGCACGCC
>NZ_LIQQ01000426.1 GCF_001418565.1 Streptomyces graminilatus
GTGAGGGTGCCGTCGGGCCCGAGTTCGAGATAGCGACCGACGTACTGACCGGCGAGAACACGCACGGCATCGGCGTACCGGACCGGCTGGCGGACATGCCGCACCCAGTAGTCCGCTGACATCAACTCCTCGGCGGTGGCGGCCTCGCCGGTCACCGTGGACACCAGCGCCAGCTTCGGCGCCTCGTACGTGAGACCCTCCGCGACCTTACGGAACTCGGCGAGCATCGGCTCCATCAACGGGGAGTGGAACGCATGGCTGACCCGCAGCGCCGTGACCTTGCGGTCCTGGGCGCGGAAGTGCGCGGCCACCTCCTCGACGGCTTCCGACACACCCGCGATCACCACGGACCGAGGGCCGTTGACCGCGGCGATACCCGCACGCTCGTCATCGAGAAGCGGGAGGACCTCCTCCTCCGTCGCCTGCACCGCGACCATCGCGCCACCCGACGGCAACGCCTGCATCAGCCGGCCCCGGGCCACGACCAGGCGGCACGCGTCGGCCAGCGACCACACACCCGCCACATGCGCGGCGGCAATCTCACCGATGGAATGACCGGCGAGGACATCGGGGCGCACACCCCACGACTCCAGCAGCCGGAACAACGCCACTTCCAGCGCGAACAGCGCAGGCTGTGCGAACTCGGTGCGGTTCAGCCGGTCCGCGTCCTCACCGAACACCACCTCCCGCAGCGGGCACGGAAGTTCGGCATCGAGGTGAGCGCAGACCGCGTCGAAGGCGTCGGCGAAGGCCGGGTACGCGTCATACAACTCCCGGCCCATACGCAGCCGTTGAGCGCCCTGTCCGGCGAAGAGGAACGCGGTGCGCGCATCACGCCGAGCCAGCCCGATCGCGGTGTTCACCGCTTCCTCACCGGCGGCCACCGCCTCAAGACCACGCAGCAACTCCGCCCGGTCCACGCCCCACACCACGGCACGGTGCTCGAACACCGACCGCGACCGCACCAGGGAAGCGCCGACCGCCGCGACCTCCAGTGACACGTCACCGGCCGCGAACTCCGCCAACCGCCCGGCCTGGGCCCGCAACGCCACAGCCGTACGACCCGACACCACCCACGGCGCCGGACCATCACCGACGGGCGCGCTCACCGGCTCCAACTCCGCCTGAACCGGGGGCTCTTCCAGCACCACATGCGCATTGGTCCCGCTGATGCCGAACGATGAGACACCGGCCCGGCGTGTCCGCCCGTCGGTCCGGGGCCAGTCGGCGTTGTCCGTCAACAGGTCCACGGCACCGGCCGACCAGTCGACATGCGACGACGGCTCCTCGGCATGCAGAGTGCGCGGAAGCACACCATGCCGCATCGCCAGCACCATCTTGATCACACCAGCCACACCCGCAGCAGCCTGCGTATGCCCGATGTTCGACTTCACCGACCCCAACAGCAGGGGCCGTTCACGATCCTGACCGTAGGCGGCGATCAGCGCCTGCGCCTCGATCGGGTCGCCCAGCGACGTACCCGTACCGTGCGCCTCGACCGCGTCCACATCCGCCGGCGACAACCCCGCACCCGCCAACGCGGCACGGATCACCCGCTGCTGAGACGGACCGTTCGGCGCAGTCAGACCATTCGACGCACCGTCCTGGTTGACCGCACTGCCGGCCACCACGGCCAACACCGCACGCCCGGCCGAGCGCGCGTCCGACAACCGCTCCACCAGCACCAGACCAGCACCCTCGGCGAACCCGGCACCGTCCGCCGCGTCCGAGAACGCCTTGCACCGGCCATCACCCGCCAGCCCCCGCTGACGACTGAAGTCCAGGAACAACCCCGGCGTCGACATCACCGTCACACCACCGGCCAACGCCAGATCGCATTCCCCGCTCCGCAGCGCCTGCACCGCCAGGTGGAGGGCCACCAGGGCGGCGGAGCACGCCGTGTCCACGGTCACCGCGGGGCCTTCGAGGCCCAGCGTGTACGACACCCGGCCGGAGACGATGCTGGCCGCGTTGCCGGTGCCGAGGTGGCCGCCGACGTCCTCGCCGGAGGCGATGAGGAGCGGGGTGTAGTCGTTGCCGTTGGTGCCGGCGAAGACACCGGTGCGGGAGCCCCGCAGGGACTGCGGGTCGATACCGGCCCGCTCGAACGCCTCCCACGCCAACTCCAGCAACAACCGCTGCTGCGGATCCATCGCCAACGCCTCACGCGGCGAGACTCCGAAGAAGGCGGGGTCGAAGTCCGGCATCTCCCGCAGGAATCCGCCTTCGCGGGCGGTGCAGGTGCCGGGGTTGTCCGGGTCGGGGTCGTAGAGGCTGTCGACGTCCCAGCCCCGGTCGGCCGGGAACGGGGCGATGGCGTCCGTTCCGTCGGCGAGCAGCTTCCAGTACTCCTCCGGAGTGCTCACCCCGCCGGGGAAACGGCAGCTCATCGCCGTGATGACGATCGGGTCGTCGCTGACGGAGGGCCGGGTCGCGGCGGGCAGGTGTGCGTTCTCACCCGAGGTGGGGAGGTCACCCAGTTCGCCGAGGAGCATCCGGGCCAGTTCGGCGCAGTTGGGGTAGTCGAAGACCAGGGTGGCCGGCAGGCGCAGTCCGCTGATCTTGTTCATGCCGTTGCGGAGTTCGACGGCGCTCAGCGAGTCGAAGCCGAGATCGCTGAAGGCGCGGGTCGGCTCGACGGCCTCGGGTCCCGGATAGCCGAGGACGGTGGCGACATAGCCGCGTACGACGGCGAGGACGGCGTCGGAGCGGTCGGCGGTGCCGGTGAGGCCTGCCAGGTGGCGCAGGAGCGCGGGCCGGTCGCCGTCGGCGGTGTCACCGCCGAGGCCGCCGTCGCCGGTCCGGCCGGCCGCTGCCGCGTCGGCCGGTGCGAGCACGCGTTGGGCGTCGGGCAGGTCGCGCAGCAGGGCGCTGGGCCGGGAGCCGGTGAAGGCGGGGGCGAAGCGTTCCCAGCCGATGTCGGTGACGGCGAGGTATGTCTCGCCGTGGTCGAGTGCCTGCTGGAGTGCCTGGCATGCCAGTTCGGGCCGCATGTCGTAGACGCCGTAGCGGCGGAGGCGTTCGCCGACCGCGCCGTCGCCCATGCCTCCGTCGGCCCAGTGGCCCCAGGCCACGGCGGTGGCGGGCAGGCCGAGGGTGCGGCGCTGCTGGGCGAGGGCGTCGAGGAAGGCGTTGCCGGGGGCGTAGTTGCCGAGTCCGGGGCCGCTGATGGTGCCGGATGTGGAGGAGAACAGGACGAACGCGGAGAGGTCGTGGCCGGCGGTCAGTTCGTGCAGGTTGACGGCGGCGACGGCCTTGGTGCGCAGGACCGGGTTCATCCGGCTCGGGTCGAGGGCGTCGATGACGCCGTCGTCGAGGGAGCCGGCGATGTGCAGTACGGCGTCCAGCGGATGCTCTTCGGGGATCGTGCCGAGGAGGTCGCGCAGGGCGTCGCGGTCGGCGACGTCACAGGCGGCGAGGGTGACACGGCCGGCGCCGAGTTCGGTCAGCTCCGCCGTCAGTTCGGCGGCGCCGGGCGCGTCGGCGCCGCGGCGGCTGGTGAGCAGCAGGTGTTCGGCGCCGAGGGTGGCGAGCCAGCGGGAGATGTGTCCGCCGACCGCGCCGGTGCCGCCGGTGACCAGGACGGTGCCGCGCGGGCGCCAGCTCTCGCCGGGCGGGGTGGCTCCGGCGAGCGGGGCACGCAGGAGGCGTCGGCCGTAGGTGCCGGAGGCGCGGATCGCGGTCTGGTCCTCGCCGTCGGGGCGGGCGAGCAGGGCGCACAGCCGGTCACCGGCGCGTCGGTCGAGCACGGCGGGCAGGTCGACCAGACCGCCCCAGCGGTCGGAGTGCTCCAGGGCGGCGACCCGGCCCAGGCCCCAGACGAGGGCCTGTGGGGCGCTGAGGACGGTCTCCGAGGCGGTCACGGCGACGGCGCCGCGGGTGGCGCACCACAGGGGTGCGCTGATGCCCAGGTCACCGAGTGTCTGGAGCAGTGTGAGCGTGCCGGCGAGTCCGGTGGGTACCGCGGAGTGTTCGAGGTGCGGGCGTTCGTCGAGGGCGAGGAACGACAGCACACCTCCCAGGTCGGCCGGGAGCAGGGCGGGATCGGTGTCGGTGGCGGCGAGCGCCGTGTCCAGCAGGGTGGTCAGCCTCTCCCGGTCGGTGTCGGGGCTGCCGCCGTCGACGGGCAGGACACGCACGGGTACGCCGTGGTCGGCGAGGATCTGCCGGGTGGTGTCCGCCAGGGTGTGTCCCCCGGTGGGCACCACGAGGAGCCAGGTGCCGGACGGGGGTGTGGCGGCGGTGTCCTGGGTGAGCGGGGTCCAGCCGACGGTGTAACGCCAACTGTCCACCGTGGACTGTTCCTTGCTGCTGCGCCGCCAGGCGGACAGCGCGGGCAGGACCTCGCGCAGCGGGGTGTCGCCGCCCAGGTCGAGGGTGGCGGCGAGGGAGTCGAGGTCCTCTTCCTCCACGGTCCGCCAGAAGCCGCTCTCCACCTCGTCGACGGCCGTGCCGTCCCCGGTGGCGGAGTCCGTGTCGGTGTCCGCGTCCCGCAGCTCGGGCCAGAACCGGAGCCGTTGGAAGGCGTAGGTGGGCAGGTCGGCGCGGCGGGCGCGGGTGGCTGCGAAGACGGCGCGCCAGTCGACGTCGACGCCCTCGGTGTGGGCCTCGGCGAGGGAGGTCAGGAAGCGGTCCAGGCCGCCCTGGTCGCGGCGCAGGGTGCCGAGCACGGCCGCGTCCGCGGCGGCGTCCTCGATGGTCTCGCGGATCCCGAAGGCGACGACGGGATGCGGGCCGACCTCGATGAACGCGCGGTGTCCGGCGGTGAGCAGGCCTCGGATGGCGTCCTCGAAGCGGACGGTCTCCCGCAGGTTGGTGTACCAGTACGCGGCGTCGAGAGGAGTGTTCTCGTCGAGCCAGTCGCCGGTCACCGAGGAGAGGAAGGGGATCTCGGCGGTACTGGGCTCCAGGCCGGCGAGTGCCTCGACGACCGGCTCGCGCAGGGGCTCCACGTGGGCGGAGTGGCTGCCGTAGTCCACGGCGACCTTGCGGGCCTGTACGCCTTCACCGGTCAGTTCGGTGAACAGTTCGTCCAGTGCGTCGGCGGCACCGGAGACGACGACGGAGCCGGGGCCGTTGACGGCGGCGACGGCGAGCCGGTCCCCGTACTGCTCCAGACGGCCCCGCACCTGGTCGGCGGGGAGCGGGACGGACATCATGCCGCCGTCGCCCGCGATGGCGGTGATGGCCTGGCTGCGCAGGGCGGCGACCCGGGCGCCGTCCTCCAGGGACAGCGCTCCGGCGACGACGGCGGCGGCGATCTCACCCTGGCTGTGGCCGACGACGGCGGCGGGTTCGACACCGTGGGAGCGCCACAGGTGGGCGAGGGCGACCATGACGGCCCACAGGGCGGGCTGGACGACGTCCACCCGGTCCAGATCGGGGGCGTCCGGGCCGCCGCGCAGGGCCGCGGTCAGCGACCAGTCGACGTACGGTGCGAGTGCCTGTTCGCACTCGGCGATGCGCCGGGCGAACTCCGGTGCGGTGTCGAGGAGTTCGCGGCCCATTCCGGCCCACTGGGCCCCCTGGCCGGGGAAGACCAGCACGGGGCCGGTGCCACGCCTGTCGACGCCGCGGACGAGGTCGCGGCTCACGTCGCCGACCGTGCGGTCGTCGGCGAGGTCGCGCAGTGCGCGTTCCAGTCCGTCGCGGTCGGCGGCGAGTACGACCGCGACGGACTGGAACG
>NZ_LIQQ01000427.1 GCF_001418565.1 Streptomyces graminilatus
AGATGTGTATGAGAGAGAGCGGGAGGGGGGCGGCGGGGGCGAAAACCCCAGGGCCTCAGCCCCGTACCTCCGACAGCACCGCATCCGTGAACCCAGGCCAAACCTCCACCGCCCACGCCCCGAACACCCGATCGGTCAACGCGACGCACGCCACCCCCACCACCGGATCCACCCACAGAAACGTCCCGGCCTGCCCGAAGTGCCCGAACGTCCGGGCCGAGGACGAACTCCCCGTCCAGTGCGGCGACTTCGCCCCCCGGATCTCGAACCCGAGCCCCCAGTCGTTGGGGTTCTGATGCCCGTACCCCGGCAGCACCCCCTTGGTCCCCGGGAACTGAACAGTCATCGCCTCCGCGACCGTACGCGGATCGAGCAGCCGAGGCGCCTGCACCTCCGCGGCGAACCGCACCAGATCCCCGACGCTCGACACCCCGTCCTTCGCGGGCGACCCCTCCANNCCGCGAAGGGGATCTCCGTGGCCTTCGCCACATGATCCCCCAGCGCCTCGAACCCGGCGTTGGAGTACAGCCGCCGCTCCCCGGGCGGAGCCGTCACCCGGTGCTCGTCGTAGGCGAGCCCCGAGGTGTGCGCGAGGAGATGGCGGACCGTCGATCCGGGCGGCCCGGCCGGCTCGTCGAGTTCGATCGCCCCCTCCTCGTACGCGACGAGGGCGGCGTACGCGGCGAGCGGCTTGGTGACCGAGGCGAGGTGGAACCGGTGGTCCAGCGGGCCGTGGGCGCCGAGAACGGCACCGTCGGCCCGTACGACGGCGGCGGCAGCGGTGGGCACGGGCCAGTTCTCGATCAACGCGAGCGACTTCAACGAGTTCAACGACTTCGACGACATGACGCCGACACTAGAAGACTCACAGCCGCAGCCGCATGAAGGGGTCCGGCTGGCGGACGAAGCCCAGNNGACCTGGCCGACGCCCTGCTCGCGGAACCAGTCCACCAGAGCCTCCATGCAGGCCCGCGCGTACCCCCGGCGGCGCGCGTCCGGGTCGGTGGCGACGCTGAAGACGTACCCGATCCGCCTGTGCGGAATGCGCGCGCTCCCGATCCGGTACTCGACGGTCCCCACCACCACCGCGGCCAGCGAACCGGCCCGCTCCGGATGGTCGACGACGAACGCGGCGAAGCCACCGGACGGGTCGGCCAGCCGCTCGGTCACGGTGGCCAGGGACGTGGCCTGCCAGCCGGCGTCGGTGTTCGCCCCGGTCATCGAGTCGATCATCACCTGGCGCAGCCGCAGCAGCTCGCCGGCGTCCTCGGGCGTGGCACGGCGTACGAGAGTCATGATCCGTACGGTAGTGAGCCAGGACCGGCCAAGTCTCCGCAATATCGCGGGATCCGCTTGCTTGGAGTGCACTCCAGGGTTTTAGCGTGGTGGTCATGACGGTGCTGGAGACCACAGACCCCATCACGGGCCTCACCACGGCTCCCGCCACGGCCGACGGCTGTGAAGCGGGGCCGGGGCCGATCGCCCGGCGCCCGGACGGACAGGACAGCTACACGATCAGCCAGGTCGTCGCCTTCACCGGGCTGACCGCGCACACCCTGCGCTGGTACGAGCGCATCGGGCTGATGCCGCACATCGACCGTTCGCACACCGGCCAGCGCCGCTACAGCAACCGCGACCTCGACTGGCTGGATCTGGTCGGCAAGCTCAGGCTCACCGGTATGCCGGTCGCGGACATGGTGCGGTACGCGGAACTCGTCCGCGAGGGCGAGCACACGTACGGCGAGCGGTTCGAACTGCTCGTATCGACCCGTCGGGCCGTCCTGGACCGGATCGCCGAGCTCCAGGACACGCTCGCGGTACTCGACCGGAAAATCAGTTTCTACGCGGAAGCGGACCACGACGCGGGCTTTGTCCGTGATGTTCGTGATGTCCGTGCTGTCCGTGAGATGGAGAAGGTTCGATGACGAACGACAACACCGCAGGCAGGCTCGCCACGGCTCCGCTGGGCACCGGCGGCCCCGAGGTCGGCGTGCAGGGCCTCGGCTGCATGGGGATGAGCTTCGCGTACGGCCCCACGGACGCCGACGAGGCCCGCGCCACACTGGAACGCGCCCTCGAACTCGGCGTGACCCTGTTCGACACGGCGGACGCGTACGGCGCCGGTGAGAACGAGCGTTTCCTGTCCCCGTTCTTCAAGGCCCACCGGGACGAGGTCGTCGTCGCGACGAAGTTCGCCCTCGCGATCCCGCCGGAGGAGCCGACGCGGCGGATCATCCGCAATGACCCGCCCTACATCCGGCAGGCCGTCGAGGCCAGCCTCAAGAACCTCGACCTCGACGTCATCGACCTCTACTACATGCACCGGCGCGACCCGAACGTCCCGATCGAGGAGTCGGTCGGCGCCATGGCCGAACTGGTGCGCGAGGGCAAGGTCAGGCACCTGGGACTGAGCGAGGTCACGGGCCCGGAACTGCGCGCGGCCCACGCCGTACACCCGATCGCCGCCCTCCAGTCGGAGTGGTCCCTGTTCAGCCGGGACATCGAGGAGGGCGTGGTCCCGGCGGCCCGCGAACTGGGCGTCACCCTGGTCCCGTACTCCCCGCTCGGCCGGGGCTTCCTGACCGGCTCCTTCACCAACGCCGACCAGGAACTGAGCACGGACGACTACCGCCGCACCCAGCCCCGCTTCACGGGCACCGCCGCCTCGGCGAACGCGGCCCTGCTGGCCCCCATCAAGGCGGTCGCGGAAGCCCACGGCGCCTCCCTCGGCCAGATCGCCCTGGCCTGGGTCCAGCACCAGGCCACCACCCACAACCTCCCGGTCGTCCCGATCCCGGGCACCCGCAGGCGCACAAGGGTGGAGGAGAACGTGGCGGCAACAGCCATCACCCTGACGGACACGGACCTGGCCGCCCTGGCCCCCATCGCGTCCCAGGTAACAGGCGACCGCTACGCGGACATGACCTTCACCTCGGCAGGAAGGTAGACCGGTCGGGGGCTGGGGGACTGGTGCGCTTTTCAGCAGGGCGGTACCGGTGTGCTTTTCAGGAGGGCGGTACCGGTGTGCTTTCAGGGGCGCGGGG
>NZ_LIQQ01000428.1:0-178 GCF_001418565.1 Streptomyces graminilatus
GGCGTGCGGAGGCTCGGGAAGCCGGGGGCTCCCGGAGGCTCAGGAAGCCGGAGGCGCGCGGAGGCTCAGGAAGTCGGGGGGCCGGCGGGCTCCTGCTCCGCCTCCACCTGGGCGTTCCAGTCCCGCTTCGACGCCTGCCAGCCGTCCTCGTTGTGGCCGAGGCGCCAGTAGCCGGAGA
>NZ_LIQQ01000428.1:206-7876 GCF_001418565.1 Streptomyces graminilatus
TGGCGCCGTCGGGCAGCGACTCCAGGGCGCAGGCGATGGCGGGCAGCGCGCTCTCGTCCCCGGCGAGCAGATGCCAGTCGGCGTCGGGGTCGGGGGCGTAGGCTCCGCCGGGGCCGCCGAAGACCACCGTCTCGCCCGGCTGGACGCGCATCGCCCAGGGTCCGGCCAGGCCCTCGTCGCCGTGCAGGACGAAGTCGAGGGTCAGCTCGCGCAGCTCGGGATCCCAGGCGCGCACCGTGTAGGTGCGGGAGACCGGCCACTGGTCGCGCGGGAACTCCGCGCGGATGCGCTGGAGGTCGAAGGGCTGGGGATAGGTGACACCCTCGGCCGGGAACTGCAGCTTCACGTAGTGGTCGGTGCGGGTGCCCGCCGAGAACTCGGCGAGACCGTCGCCGCCCAGGACCACACGCTGCATGTGTGGGGTCAGCCGTTCGGTGCGGACGACCTGTGCGGAGTGGAGCTTCGGAGCCCTGCGTTCCGGGCGCTCTGCCATGACGGCCTCCCTGTTCCCATGCTTAGGGTTACCTAAGTTAGCATCTCTCCCTGATAAAACCCCGGTATCGAGTGGATCTGTTTCGCGTGGGGCGCCTCAGTGTCCGAGTGTCGTGAGCAATCTCTCCAGCGAACCCCCGAGTCCCCAGCGGGCGCCGAGCGCGTCGAGCATCGCCGGGTCGCGAGGGGTACGCGGCACCGCCGTGTCGACGTCCGGCAGTGGCACGTCACCGGCCACCAGGACGACCTTGGGCGCGACCTCGACGTACGGCCGTGACTCGTCGAGCCGCTTGCGCTGCGACGGCGTCAGCTTCGCCTTCGGGTCGTCGACCGCCGCCATGATCCCGGCCAGGTCGCCGAACTCGGCCAGCAGCTTCGCGGCCGTCTTCTCGCCGATACCGGGCACGCCCGGCAGCCCGTCGCTCGGGTCGCCGCGCAGCAGCGCCAGATCCGCGTACCCCTTCCCGTCCACCCCGTACCTCTCGCGCAGCCACGCCTCGTCGGTCACTTGCAGGGTGCCCACGCCCTTGAGCGGGTACAGAACACGCACCCCGCGCGCGTCGTCGACCAGTTGATACAGGTCCCGGTCACCGGTGACGATGTCGACGGGGCCCTCGGCGCGGCCGGTGAAGGTGCCGATGACGTCGTCCGCCTCGTACCCCGCGACGCCCACGCGTGCGATGCCGACCGCGTCCAGCACGGCTTCGATGATCGGCACCTGCGGTGACAGGGTGTCCGGCACCTCCTCCTCGTCCGGCCCCGTCGCACGCTCCTCGGCGACGCGATGGGCCTTGTACGAGGGGATCAGGTCGACCCGCCACTGGGGACGCCAGTCCGCGTCCATGCACGCGACCAGGAGGTCCGGCCGGTGGTCCTTGACCAGCCGGTCGATGAATTCGAGCAGCCCGCGCACGGCGTTCACCGGCGTGCCGTCCGGAGCCTTCACGGACTCCGGGACGCCGAAATAGGCGCGGAAATAGAGCGAGGCGGTGTCGAGAAGCATCAGTCGTCCGGTCACGCCTCGCATCATGCCGTACACCACTGACAGTCGCCCCGCGCGCCACTTCCCGGCCCCGGCAAGAGCTCCGCCGCCACGCCTCCCGTTACCTGTGCGAAGCCCTGTGAACTGGCCCACTTCTCCGTTTGTGCACGTCGGGCAGGGGCAGGCGCGGTCACGAGCAAACCAAACTGTTCGCGCAATCGCCGCAAGTGAAGAGCGCGACCGATGAGCACGACCGAACCGATGAGCACGACCGAACCGATGACCACGACGAACCGATGACCACGACGAACCGATGAGCGCGAGCGAGGAGCACCCTTGTCTTCTTCCAGGCTGGAGACCGAGCATCTGTACAAGGTGTTCGGCAGACGACCCGGCGACGCGGTCACCCGGCTCGAACAGGGAGCCGACCGCGATGAACTGCGCGACGACGGCAGCACCGCCGCCGTCATCGACGCGTCCTTCACCGTGGCACCCGGCGAGATCTTCGTCGTCATGGGCCTGTCCGGTTCCGGCAAGTCGACGCTGCTGCGCATGCTCAACGGCCTCCTGGAACCCACCGCCGGACACGTCCGCTTCGACGGCGACGACCTGACCGCGCTCGGCGACCGCGAACTGCGCGCGCTGCGCGCGCACAGGATCAGCATGGTCTTCCAGCACTTCGCGCTCTTCCCGCACCGCAGCGTCCGCGAGAACGCCGCCTACGGCCTGTCCGTGCAGGGCGTGCCCCGCGCCGAGCGCGAGCGCCGCGCCGACGAGGCGCTCGCCCTGTGCGGTCTCGCCGGCTGGGAGAACGCGTGGCCGGACGAGCTGTCGGGTGGCATGCGGCAGCGCGTGGGCCTGGCCCGGGCGCTCGCCACCGACGCCGACCTGCTCCTGATGGACGAGTCGTTCAGCGCGCTCGACCCGCTGATCCGCCGGGACATGCAGGACCAGCTCCTGGAACTCCAGAAGACCCTCAAGAAGACCATCGTGTTCATCACCCACGACCTCAACGAGGCCATGCGCCTGGGCGACCGTATCGCCGTCATGCGCGACGGCCGGATCGTCCAGACCGGCACCGCAGAGGACATCCTCGTCCGCCCCGCCGACGACTACGTCGCCTCCTTCACCCAGGACGTCGACCGTTCCCGCGTGCTCACCGCCGCCGCCGTCATGGACCCGGAGACACACGGCGACGAGGCCGACTGCGACTGCCCGACCGCGACGCCCGACACACCGTTCACCGAACTCTGCGCGCTCAGCGCCCGGCTGTCCCACCCGGTCGCGGTGCTCACCGAGGACGGCGAACTGGCCGGTGTCGTACGGCGACAGCGCCTGGTCGGCCTCCTCGGGGACCGGCAGGGCGCCGCCGAGCCCTGCGACAGCCCGCGTGTCCCGGACCGGGCGGCCCTCACCGGAGGGAAGCTGACCGCCCGTGCCTAGGATCCGACTCGGCGACCGGGTCGACGACGGCGTCAACTGGCTCGTCGGCCACATGTCCTGGTTCTTCGACGCCGTCAGGACGGTCGTGGAGGGCCTGTACGACGGCATCTACGCGGTGCTCACCGCCCCCGAGCCCCTTCTCCTGGCAGGAGTCCTCGCGGTGGCCGCCTGGTGGCTGCGCGGCCTGGTCGCGGGCGTCCTCGCCTTCGCCGGATTCGCGCTCGTCGACTCCATGGCCCTGTGGGACAAGGCCGTGTCGACGCTCGCCCTGGTGCTCGTCGCCACCCTCGTCGCCCTGGTGGTCTCGGTCCCGCTGGGCATCTGGGCGGCCCGCTCCAAGGCGGTCAGCGCCGTCGTACGGCCCGTCCTGGACCTGCTCCAGACGATGCCGTCGACGGTGCTGCTGATCCCGGCGATCCTGTTCTTCGGCATGGGCGTCCCGGCGGGCGTCGTCGCCACCCTGATCTTCGCGCTCGCTCCCGGCGTACGCATGACCGAACTCGGCATCCGTCAGGTCGACGCCGAACTCGTCGAGGCCGCCGAGGCGTTCGGCACCCCGCCCCGCGACACGCTGCTGCGCGTGCAACTGCCGCTCGCGCTGCCGACGATCATGGCGGGCGTCAACCAGGTCATCATGCTCGGCCTGTCCATGGTCGTCATCGCCGGGATGGTCGGCACCGGCGGGCTCGGCGGCGCCGTCAACGAGGCCATCGGGCAGCTCGACATCGGCCTCGGCTTCGAGGCGGGCCTCGGCATCGTCGTCCTCGCCGTCTACCTCGACCGGATGACCGGCGCCCTCGGCGCGCAGATCTCCCCGCTGGGCCGCCGCGCCGCCGCCAAGGCCCGTACCGCGGGCACGGCGAAGCTCCGGAACCACCGCCCCAGCCCGGCCGTCGCGCTGGCCGGGGTGGTCGTCCTGGCCCTCCTCGCGGGCGGCCTCGGCGTCTTCGGTCCGTCCGCGCAGACCGGCCGGGCCACCGGGACGGACGTCGGCCGGGGCAAGAAGATCACCATCGGCCACATCCCCTGGGACGAGGGCATCGCCACGACGTTCCTGTGGAAGGAGCTGCTGGAGGAGCGCGGCTTCGACGTCACGACCACGCAGTACGCGGCCGGCCCGCTGTACACGGGCCTGGCCACCGGCCAGATCGACTTCCAGACGGACTCCTGGCTGCCCGTCACCCACGCCGAGTACTGGAAGAAGTACGGCGGCCAACTCGACGACCTGGGCAAGTGGTACGGCCCGACCTCCCTGGAGCTGGCCGTCCCCTCGTACGTGAAGGGCGTCGACTCGCTCGCCGACCTCAAGGGGCGGTCGCCGGAGTTCAAGGGCCGCATCGTCGGCATCGAACCGAGCGCCGGAATGATGGGCCTCCTCAAGGACAAGGTCCTGAAGGAGTACGGCCTCGGCGGCGGGTACGAGGTCGTCGACGGCTCCACCCCGGCCATGCTGGCCGAACTCGAGCGCGCCTACGCCAAGAAGGAACCGATCGTCGTCACCCTCTGGTCGACGCACTGGGCGTACAGCGACTACGACTTGACGAAGCTCAAGGACCCGAAGGGCGCCTGGGGCAAGGGCGACGGTGTGCACACGCTCGCCCGGAAGGGCTTCGCGGGCGACAACCCCGAGGTCGGCGCCTGGCTGAAGGACTTCTCCATGACGGAGAAACAGCTCACCGGTCTGGAGGCCGGCATCCAGCGGGCGGGCAAGGGCGGGGAGCAGGACGCCGTCCGTGCCTGGCTCAGGGCGAACCCCGGGCTCGCCGGGAAATGGGCACCGGTCGCACCGGTCACCGGATCCGGGGGGAAGAGCGGCGCGAACGGGGTATCCAACAACTGAGGGAGCCGCTCAGGAGGGGTGGGCCGGACCGGGAGGCACGCGCGCGTGCGGGTGTCTCCGGTACGGTCCACCCCTCGCGGCGTTCCCGGAGGGACCCGTTCCGCGCACGAGAGGGATCCGGCCAACCACGAAGGGCCACGCCATCACCCGTGCTCGGGCGGCCCGCCGAAGGGTCCCCCTGGTCAGCTCCGCCGCACACGCGCGTGGAAGGGGCGCCCGGACGGGCCCGGCGGCCCGTCCGCTGGCGCGAACCGTGAGGGTCGGGCCCGACGGAAGGCGGCCCCGATGTGACAGGCGCGTGAAACGGTTTGACGAACATGCGTAGGGTGCAAGGAACCCGTCAGGGGAACGTCATCAGAGAACGCGTCGTGCATGGTTCGGGGTAGATCCGGCGAACAGCCACCGAACACACGGCGCGATGCGCTGTGATGGCACCTACAGCACCGGGACGCGACGACGAGCCGAGGAGGGAGCCGGAGCTATGGGCGACCACAAAGAACAGCCCCTGCGGGTGGGCGCGGCCGTCCGGCGGCGGCGCCGGGCGCTGGAGCTCACCCTCGCCGTCGTGGCCGAACGCAGCGGCCTGTCGGTGCCGTTCCTGAGCCAGATCGAGAACGAGCGGGCGCGGCCCAGCCGCGGCTCCCTGGAGAAGCTCGCCGACGCCCTGCGCACCACCGCGGTCGAGCTCCTCGCGGCGGCCGACCCGGCGTGCAGTGTCGACGTCGTCCGCGCGGACACCCCCGAACCCGCCCCCGAGGAGCCCCGGGTGCGTTCCCTCGTCCGCGGCCACCAGCAACTGCACGCCATGGAGTTCACCGGCGACCACGACGCCGGCCGTGAATTCCAGCACCGCAACGACGAGTTGATGTACGTCGCCGACGGCGCCGTCGAGATCGAGGCGGAGGGCCGCGCGCACCGGCTCGGCCGCGGTGACACGCTGTATCTGACGGGCGGGGTGCGGCACCGCTGGCGGGCGACCGAACCCGACACCCGGGTGATCATCGTGGCGGTCGCCGAACACATCGAGGCGGTGCAGGACGGGCGTCGCTGAGGCGCCGCAGGGCATGCTGGGGAGCATGACCATGAGGGTGATCTCGCTGGTGCCGTCCCTGACGGAGGCGGTGGCGGTCACCGTGCCCGGTGTGCTCGTCGGGGTCACGGACTGGTGCAGTCATCCGGCGGACCTCGGCGCCGGCGTCGTACGCGTCGGCGGCACCAAGAACCCCAAGGTCGAGCGGATCGTCGAACTCGCGCCGGACCTCGTCGTCGCCAACGAGGAGGAGAACCGCGCACCCGACCTCGCCGCCCTGCGCACGGCGGGCATCGAGGTGCTGCTCACCGAGGTTCGGGACGTGCCGCAGGCCTTCCGGGAACTGGCACGGGTGGTGACGGCGTGCGGGGCCGAGTCCCGGCCCCGGTGGCTCGATGAGGCGGAGACGGCGTGGGCGGCGCCGGAGCGCTGGTGGCCGACGGGCGCCGACCGCCGTACGACCGCCGTCGTGCCGATCTGGCGGCGGCCCTGGATGGTGCTCGGGCGGGACACCTTCGCCGGTGACGTACTGGCGCGGCTGGGCGTCGACAACGCGTACGCGGGCCACGCCGAACGCTATCCGCGCGTACCGGTCGAGGAACTGCGGGCCGCCGCGCGCACCGGGATGGTCATCCTGCCGGACGAGCCGTACCGCTTCACGGCCCAGGACGGTCCCGAGGAGTTCGAGGGGCTGCCCTGCGCGCTCGTCAGCGGGCGCCACCTCACCTGGTACGGGCCGTCACTGGCGGCGGCGCCACGGGTGCTGGGCGAGGCCCTGCGAGCAGCTCGCCGCTGACCAGCCCCCGGACGGTACGGGCGCCCGCGCCGGCCCAGGCCGCGACCAGCAGCGCGTACAGGGCGACGGCGAGGACGTCGAAGGCGGCGAGCCCGGTGTGCCGGCCGAGGCTCTCCGCACCGGTGACACAGGTGCCCACCGGGAAGGTGAACGCCCACCACGTCATCGCGAAGCCCATGCCCCGGCGCCGCGCGCGCAGCACCAGCGCCCCGGCGAGACCGAGCCACAGCAGGGCGAAGCCCATGACGGGAACGCCGTAGAGGACGGCGGCGGCGACCGCGGTGGCGTGCGGGACGGGTACGGCGCCGGGGGCGAGGTCGGCGAAGTGGCCGGCGGCGGTGGTGGACTGGCCGAGCGGGCCCAGCACCAGGAACAGGGCCGGGGTGAGGGCGAGCGGGAACGGACCGGCCGTCACCAGGCCGGAGAGGGCGAGCGGCAGCATCACGAGCGTCGCGAGCAGACTCAGCCCGAACATGGCCACACAGGCGAACACCAGCGTCCGCTGCCCCTGCCCCGGCGGCAGGTGGGGGACGAGCAGCGGGCCGAGCGCCGCCGACACCATGGGCGCGACCACGGGGAGCAGCCACACGGGGCTGGGCGTTACGGGGCTGGGAGTCACGGGGCTCGGCGTGCCACGGCGTACGACCAGGAGGTATGGGAAGGCGACTGCGGCGGCTAGCCCGACGACCGTCCCGGCGGTGAACAGGACCGCGTCCAGGGCGACGGCGGCCGGGAGGCCGATCCAGTCCCGGCCGACGACGAGAGTGCCGCCGCCGACGGCCGTCAGCGCCATGGAGAGGCAGCCGTAGAAGGGCGCGGCGGCCGGGTCGAGGAGGTGGGCGCGGGCCTGGTCGCGGTGGTGGGCCCAGTGCAGCGCGCGGGCACAGAGCAGCGCCAGGAGGAGAGCGAGGGACAGGGCCCAGACGGCTGTGCAGGCGGTACGCAGTCCCGGGATGCCGTCCGCGCCGGGGAGACCGGCGCCTGCGGTGCCCACGATGGCGGTGCCCATGACGGGGGCGTACCAGTTGGGGCCGAGATGGCGGAGGCCGGGGAAGCGGGCCCGGGAGTGGGGCTGGGTGTGGGGTTG
>NZ_LIQQ01000429.1:0-375 GCF_001418565.1 Streptomyces graminilatus
GGTCCGCCCGAGCAGTTCGGCCCGCCGCTTCAGCTCGGCGCTGAGCGACTGGGCGAACTCCCGCATCCGCACCGGATCGTTGGCGGTGAGGTGGGTGGTGACATGCGGAAGGTCGGTGCACACCCGCAGCCCAGACCCCTCCCCCTGCTGTCCACCGCCACCGCCACCACTACCGCTACCACCAGCGCCTCCGCCGGTGCCGGTGCCGTCCCGGCCGTCCATCAGGACGATGCCCAGCCGGTCGGGCCGCTCGGCGGCGGCCAGCGACGCGACGACCGCCCGCAGCAACTCCGTACGCCCACTGCCGGGCGGGCCCTCGATCAGCAGGTGGGGTCCCTCGGCCGCGAGGTCCACACCGACGGGTCCGCGCGGACC
>NZ_LIQQ01000429.1:430-6638 GCF_001418565.1 Streptomyces graminilatus
GGGCGCGGAGACGCGCGGCTGGCGTCCGGCGGCGGAACTGTCGGTGCGCAGCGGAGCCAGCGCCCGCGCGAACCGCTCGGCCCAGGCCAGGGATACGGCGTCCACGGCGGCGACGGAGCCCTGCCCGACCAGCCCGCCGACGTCGGTGAACGCGCCGGCGGGGGAGTCCGCCCGCCCGGACGAGGCCGCCACCCCGGCCCGCGCCACCCGCATCACATGCAGCGCCGT
Source organism: Streptomyces graminilatus (assembly GCF_001418565.1). Lineage (GTDB taxonomy): Bacteria > Actinomycetota > Actinomycetes > Streptomycetales > Streptomycetaceae > Streptomyces > Streptomyces graminilatus. Next base: position 659 of record NZ_LIQQ01000429.1, read on the forward strand.
GGCCACGTCCCCGCCGAGCAGCGCCACGGCCCCGCACTCACGGAACGTCGGTGAGGCCGCGCACGCCGCCGCGTACATCTCCGTCACCGGTGACGCGGGCGACGCCGTGTCCGTGCCCGTCTCCGTCTCCGTCTCAGCGAGGCACACGACATGGATCCCGGCCCGGGGGCCCTCGTGCGCCAGTCGCGCGACGGCCTCCCGGACGGCGGCACCGCCCGGGTCCCCGTCCACGACGACCACCGTGTACGGGCCAGCGAAACCGTCCGCCGACCCGCCAGAGGCGTCGTCCCGGGCCCAGGAGGGCCGCCGGGCCGCTCCCCGGACGCCCTGGGCATCCCAGTCCGGTTCTCCGCCACCGTCCCCCACACGCACATCCACGCCACCGCCGGCGGGGCTCTTCGCCGCCACCTCCGCGTCGTGGTCCTCCAGGCGCCGCAGGAGTTCGTCGGCGCGTGCCGTGGCCTGTTCGCGGTCGTAGGCGAGGAGGAGACGGCAGTCCTGGCCGTGTCCGGGGCGCAGATGCGGGAGCCAGCCGAGCCAGGCCCACTCGGCGGCGCGCTCCTCGGGGGTACGCGCGCGGTCCGTGCTGATCAGGACGATCTCCAGGGCCTCCGGCGAGTGCAACGCCGTGAGCTGGGCCACCACCGCGCGGGCCAGCCCCGCGAGCCGCGCGCGCGGCCCCGCCAGCCCCAGCGCCCCGACCTCGCGGAGCCCGGCGGTCACCGGTACGGCGGGCAGCAGCCCCGAGCCGTCGGGGGCCGCGCGGTCCGCCGTACCGAGCCGGACCGTGAGCGCCTCCGGGTGTCCCGGGCCGCGCTCCCAGAGCCGGGGGCCGGGGCCCAGGGCAGTGAGCAGCAGCGCCGCCGGGTCGGGCCAGCTCTCCGGGGCCTGTGGGAGGGCGTCCGTGAACTCCGGGGCCGCCGGGCGGGACTCCGGCCCCTCGTCGTCGTACTCCCCGTACTCCCCGCCCTCGGACGGCTCCTGCTCCCCGCGCCCGCCGGTCAGGCGGCGTGCCCACTTGGAGAGCCCGCCGCGCCTGCGCACACCCTGTGGGACGTCCGTCCCCCGGAGGGGCGTCCCCTTGCGCCCGCTGCCTGTGGACGCGGAGGCATCCGCGTCCGCGTCCGAGTCCGCTTCGTCGTGAGCGTGTGTCCCCGGTGTGGCGGCGGCGCCGGGCGCCCGTCCAGCCACGGAGAACCCGGCGCCGTGCGTGTCCCCGCCGGCACCTGATGCCCTTGCCGTGCCTGGCGCACCCGCAGTGCCTGCCGGACCCGTGGTTCCCCGGTTCTCGATGCGCGGGGCGCGGCCCTGCCCCGGCACGAGCGACTGCTCGGCCTCCGCCGGACCCCGCGCACCACGAGACAGGGGTATTTCCCCGGTCGCTCCCCAACTCGCCGAACCGTAGGCGTGACGGGTCTCCCCGGAGGGCGGTCCGGAGAGTGTTCCCGAGGGCGGTCCGGCGGACGGTTTCGCCGGGCCGCCGCCGGACCGCACGCGCGCGGGAGGCACGGAAAGCACGGGAGGCACGGAGGACCGCCCGTCGCGGGCGTCGCCGGTGTTCCCGCCGGTGTCCGGCACAGCCGCCGTACGCCCCGAAGCCGAGGTCCCCGTATGCCCTTCGGCGACGCTCACGCGTACGTGCCCCTCGCCGTCCGGGGTCGTGCCCACGCGCGTGCCCGCGTGTCCGGGCGGTGTCAGCCGCAGGGCCGACTCGCCGACGCGCAGCAGCGCGCCCGGCGCGAGGCGGACCGGGCGGGCGCCGAGGCGGGTGCCGGACAGTGTCGTGCCGTTCGTGGACCCGAGGTCGGCGACCGCTATACGGCCGTCCTCCTCGACGGTGACCGCGCAGTGCAGCCGGGACACGTCCGGGTCGTCCAGCGGGACGTCGGCGTCGGCGGAGCGGCCGATGGTGATCCGGCCGCCGTGCAGGAGATGGACCCCGCCCGCGTCCGGTCCCGCGACCACGTGCAGTTGGGCGGCCACCTCGTCCGCCTCGGGGTGCGGCTCGGGCTCGGCGGGGGTACCGAGGGCGAGCACGGCGCCGTCGACGAGCGGGGGCTCGCCGAGGGTGCAGCGCTGGGTGTCGAGGCGCTGGTCGCCCGCGTACAGCACGACCGCGCCGCCGCTCTCGCGGCCTGGGCCGCGCTCGGACGGGGACGGAACCCGGTCGCCCGCGACCACCGAGGCGAGGGCCGAGGCGACCGCGGCGAGCGCCGTGCCGGCGGGAGCGGTGACCAGTACGTCGCAGCTCGCGGCGCGCGCCCACGGTTCCGAGGGCGGCCCCAGCGGGTCTACGACGGTCAGCCGGATCTGCATCGCCGTCAGCGGTCCCTTCTGCACGGACACCCGGAAAGGAGGACGAAGCCACGCCACGGGTCCCACCACCGCGGACTTCCCCCACCGCACACGAGCACGTAGGCCAGTACTGGAGGCATCCTCGCACCTGCCACTGACAACGTGCCCGCCCCCCACCCATAAGTGATCTTGAATGGTCGCCTCTGCCCGCAAAAGTGCCTGACCACCGACCGGCGGCTGTCCGTTTGAGATCGGTTTGGTAATCGGTTTGACGTCGGTCACGTCGGGATTCGGCAACCGAGGGGGCCTATCAAGACGTCTTTCAGTCGAACGCCCGAAGCGGTCCGTCCTTCGAAGGGGGCTGTCCGCCGCCGTCCGCGGATGGCGGCCGTTGCCCGGGGAATCCTGGGAGCGCGGCACTACAGTGGGTCGGAAACACCGTGTACGGGATGCGGGATGTACGTACGTAAGGGAGCCAAGACGTGCGGCCGGTCGGGAGCAAGTACCTCCTTGAGGAGCCGCTGGGACGCGGCGCCACAGGTACCGTCTGGCGCGCCCGCCAGCGGGAGACGGCGGGAGCCGAGGCGGCCGTGCCCGGCCAGCCCGGTGAGACCGTGGCGATCAAGGTCCTGAAGGAGGAGCTCGCCAACGACGCGGACATCGTGATGCGCTTCCTGCGCGAGCGGTCCGTGCTGCTGCGCCTGATCCACCCGAACATCGTCCGCGTACGGGACCTGGTGGTCGAGGGCGATCTGCTGGCGCTGGTCATGGACCTCATCGACGGACCCGACCTGCACCGCTACCTGCGGGAGAACGGCCCCTTCACACCGGTCGCCGCCGCCCTCCTCACCGCCCAGATCGCCGACGCGCTGGGCGTCAGCCACGCCGACGGGGTCGTGCACCGGGACCTGAAGCCGGCCAACGTGCTGCTCATGCAGGACGGCGACCGCATGCACCCGATGCTCACCGACTTCGGCATCGCCCGCCTCGCCGACTCCCCGGGCCTCACCCGCACCCACGAGTTCGTCGGCACGCCCGCGTACGTCGCCCCGGAGTCCGCCGAGGGCCGTCCGCAGACCTCCGCCGTCGACATCTACGGCGCCGGCATCCTGATGTACGAGCTGGTCACCGGCCGTCCGCCGTTCGGCGGCGGGTCCGCCCTCGAAGTGCTGCACCAGCACCTCACCGCCGAGCCGCGCCGCCCGTCGACCGTGCCCGAACCGCTGTGGACGGTCATCGAACGCTGTCTGCGCAAGAACCCGGACGAACGCCCCAGCGCCGAGAACCTCGCGCGCGGGCTGCGGGTCGTCGCCGAGGGCATCGGCGTCCACTCCAACTCGATGCAGATCGCGGCGGCCGATGGGGTCGTCCACCTGCTCGCACCGGACCCGGCGCCGACCGCGGTGCCCGGCTCGGGCGACCCGACACAGGTGCTGCCGTACGGCGCCGCCGCGGCGGGCGCGGCAGGTGCGGCTGGGGCGTACGACCCGAACGCGGCCACCAGCGTGCTGCCGCAGACCGGGGGACCCGGTGCGGCGGGGGCGATGGGCGCGGGTGGTGTGGGTGGCATGGGTGGAGCGGATCCCACGGCCGTCATGCCGCCGGTGACACAGAACCAGTCCGGCGGCCCGGGCGGGCCCGAGGAGCCGCACCCCTGGCAGAGCCAGCTGCGCGCCGCCCGGGACCGTAACGAGCAGACGCAGATCCAGTACCTGGACCCGGGCGAGGACCCCCTGCGCCGCCGCCCCCAGCGGCAGCCCCAGCAGCCGCCGTACCAGCAGCAGCAACAACAGCCGTACCAGCCGCCGTCGTACCAGCAACAGCAGCGGGGGCAGCGGCCCCAGCCCGGTTACGGCTATCCGCAGGGGCCGGGACAGGGCGGGCCGCCCCAGCACCAGCAGTACGCGCCGCCGCCCCAGCACCAGCAACAGCAGCCCCAGCGGTACGCGCCGCCGCCGCCCGCCCCGGTCCCCGTGCCGCAGCGTCCTCAGCAGCCCGAGGCCCGGCCGGCGCGTGAGCCGAGAGAGCCGAGGGAACCCCGGCAGCGCAGTGCCAACCCGATGAAGATCCCCGGACTCGGCTGCCTCAAGGGGTGTCTGTTCACGATCGTCATCCTGTTCGTCGCCGCCTGGCTGATCTGGGAACTGAGCCCGCTGCAGGAGTGGGTCGGGTCGACGAAGGGCTTCTTCGCGCAACTCGGCGACTGGGCCGACAAGGTCAGCGGGTGGGTGGGCAAACTGGTCGATGGTTCCAAGGGCTCCGGCAACGGCACGGGGAACGGGGCGGGGAATTAACAACCGGCCGTTTTCCGGTTGCCTGGCCATTTACCGGCCATTCCCGGCTGCTCTTGGCCATTCCCGGCTACTCTCGGCTGCTCCTGGATACTCCGGCCATTCACGGCCATTCGCGGCTATTCCTGGTCGTGGGGGAGGTTGTTCGCGCAATCGGGGCGTAGGTGGGGCATTTGAGGATCAGGTGGGCGGCGCCCCGGCCGTGTTCCGGTGCGACTCTGGGGATTTGTCGACACCTGGCGGGTGATTTCCGTCCCGGCGGTGAAGGTTGCGCCTTCGGACGCGTAGTTTTGTCGGCTGAGGTCGAGGACGAGGTTGAGGTCTTGGCCGAGGTCTTGTCGGGTGAGGGTCCGGAGGGAATCCCCCCGGATCGGCGCAGCGTCGGCAACACGCGTCTGTAGGAGCAGTCTTGGCACGGAAGATCGGCAGCCGGTACACCGCCAACCAGATCCTGGGGCGGGGCAGCGCCGGCACGGTGTGGCTGGGCGAGGGACCCGAGGGTCCCGTCGCCGTCAAGCTGTTGCGCGAGGACCTGGCGTCGGACCAGGAGCTCGTCGGACGCTTCGTGCAGGAGCGGACCGCCCTGCTCGGGCTGGAGCATCCGAACATCGTGTCGGTACGGGACCTCGTGGTCGACGGCAACGACCTCGCGCTCGTGATGGACCTGGTGCGGGGTACGGACCTGCGCACCCGGCTCGACCGTGAGCGCAGGCTCGCCCCCGAGGCGGCGGTCGCGATAGTGGCCGACATCGCGGACGGGCTGTCCGCCGCGCACGCAGCCGGGGTCGTGCACCGGGACGTGAAGCCGGAGAACGTCCTGCTGGACATGCAGGGCCCGCTGGGCCCCGGCGGCTCGCACCCCGCCCTCCTGACCGACTTCGGCGTCGCGAAACTCATCGACTCACCGCGGCGGACCCGGGCCACGAAGATCATCGGTACGCCGGACTATCTGGCCCCGGAGATCGTCGAGGGCCTGCCCCCGCGCGCGGCGGTCGACATCTACGCGCTGGCGACGGTCCTGTACGAGCTGCTGGCCGGCTTCACGCCCTTCGGCGGCGGCCACCCGGGCGCGGTGCTGCGCCGGCACGTGACGGAGACGGTGGTCCCCCTGCCCGGGATCCCCGAGGAACTGTGGCAGCTTCTCGTCCAGTGCCTGGCGAAGGCGCCGGCGTCGCGGCTGCGGGCGTCGGAGCTGGGGGCGCGGCTGCGGGAGCAGTTGCCGTTGCTGGCGGGGATGCCGCCGCTGGACGTCGACGAGCCGGACCCGGATGACGAGGAGCAGTCCGGCCAGGGGCCGGGCGTGGGCTCGGGGCGTGGGCAGGTGCCGGGGCAGCAGGGGGCGCGGGACGAGGCGTACGACGAGGTGGCCGTGCCGGCGGGGGAGCGGGTGCGGC
>NZ_LIQQ01000043.1 GCF_001418565.1 Streptomyces graminilatus
TGGAGGCACTGGGCGCCGGGCTGCCGGTCCGATACGTCTCCTGCCCGGCGCCCAGTGCCTCCACCACCGCGAGACCGAAGGCCTCCTCCGGGCTGGGCGAGGCGAGCAGGTCCATCGCGGCGGTGAGGGAGGGCAGGTCGGGGCCGGGGGTGCCGTCGGGCACGTAGGGCCGTTCGCCGGTGAACAGCACCCGGCCGGCCACGCCCGCCTCGTTCGCGGCGCGCCGCAGGACCTGCTCCTCGGGGCCGCCGCCGACCAGCAACAGCCAGTAGTCGGAGGGGAGTTGGGCAAGGGCGTGGATGAGGTCGGTGAAGCGCTTGCCCGGGGCGAGCCGGCCGACGCCGCCGACGACGTACGCCCCCTCGGGCAGCCCGAGGCGCTCCCGGGTGCGCTGGCGGGCGACCGGGTCGAAGCGGAAGCGGGTCAGGTCGATGCCGTTGGGGACGACCTCGATGCGCGGCGCGGGCACACCCCAGCGGCGGAGCCGCTCGGCGACCGTGGGGGACACGGCGACGGTGGTGCGGCCGAGCCGTTCGCCGGCGAGATACAGCGCGCGGACCCCGGCGGTCAGCCGCCGCCCCTCCATCTGCGAGTCGCCGAGGGAGTGTTCGGTGGCGACGATCGCCCGTACGCCCGCGATCCGCGCGGCGAACCTGCCGTACACGCATGCTCGGTAGAGATGGGTGTGCACGAGGTCGTAGCCGCCCGAGCGGATGACGTCGACCAGGCGGGGCAGCGCGGCGAGGTCGCGGTTGCCGGCCATGCCGAGGTGGACGACCCGGACGCCGTCGGCGATCAGACCGTCGGCGACCGAGCCGGGGTTGGTGAGCGTCACGACATCGCAGTCGACCGGCAAGTGCCGCAACAGGAGCCGGAGTTGCTGCTCGGCGCCGCCGACCCCGAGGCCGGTGATGATGTGCAGGGCCTTCATCGGCGTCACACCCCCTCGACCGGGCGGCGGCGCAGCCGGTGCAGCCGGTACTTGAGATGCAGGCGTACGGCGGTGTCGTTCTCGCCGATGTGTACGCGGGGCAGGACATGGACGCCGTTGAGCGGGTCGGGGTCGATCGCGCAGCCGTATCGGTAACCGGCGGCCTTCACGGCGTCGACGGCCCGCTGGTCGACCGTCCCGTACGGGTAGCAGAACCCCGCCACCGGAGCACCGCTCAACTCCGTGAGCACCGCTCTGCTCTCGGCGACCTCCGCCCGCAGCAGCTCGTCGTCCGCCGTCGTCAGGTCGACGTGCGTCAGCCCGTGCGACCCGAGCTCGATCCCGGCCCCGGCGACGGCCCGGATGCCGTCCGCCGTCAGCAGCGGCTTGCGCGGGCCCAGCGGATCCCAGGCGTTCTCCCCGCCGAGCCGCCCCGGCAGGACGAACAGGGTCGCGCCGCAGCCCCAACGCTCAAGCAGCGGAAGGGCGTTGTCGAGAAAGTCGGCGTACCCGTCGTCGAAGGTGAGCCCGACGAGCCCGCGCCCCTCGCCCCGGGCACGGGCGGCGAGCAGCTCGGCCACACCGACACCCCGCAGCCCACGCCGGTGCAGCCACCGCAGTTGGGCGTTCAGGCGCTCCGGTGTGACCGTGACGCGGTACGGGTCGTCCGAGCGGTCGCCCACCGAGTGGTACATCGCGACCCAGGGCACGGCACCGGAGCGGCCGGCTCTTCGGTCACGGCCGGTCGACCCGGTCGCGGCGGGGGCGGGCGTGGGAGCGGACGCGCTTGCGGGCATCGGGAAGCCTTCGGGTCGTCAGGGAGCGTACGGAACGGAGTGCGAGGACGAAGCTCTGCACGGCCTGGGCCCGCATGAGCCGCCCGAGCAGGAAGTAGACGACGGTGACGGTCGCCGTACCGGCGGCGAGTCCCGCCACCGGTCCGTCGATCCGGCTGGTCACGAACGCCCCGGCGGCCGTCGCGCACACCGCGGCGCGCACCGGCTTGGTCAGCTCGGCCACCACCCGCCGGGTCCGGATCGGCACACTGCGCGGGCCCATGCCGTACAGCAGCAGGGCGGCCGTCACCGTGATCCCGGCCGCGTTGGCGGCGGCGATCCCGCACACCCCCCACGGGCCGACCGTCCACGCGCCGATCCACGAGGTCGCCACGATGCCCGCGGCCATCGCGCCCAGCGGGTACCAGGTGGGCCGGTTCGAGGAGAAGTACGAGCGGACCAGCGCGCCGACCAGCGTGTGCCCGAGCAACCCGAGCGCGTACACACGCATCACGGTCGCCGTCGCCTCGGTGTCCTGGGCGGTGAACGCGCCCCGCTGGAAGAGGAGTTCGATGACCTGCGGCGCACAGGCGACCACCGAGGCGCCGCCGAGCAGCACCACCCAGGCGGCCAGCGCGATGTCCCGCTCCACCCGGCTGCGGGCCCGCTCGGTGTCGCCCTCCGCGATGGCCTGCGCGACCACCGGGAAGGTGACCGTGCACAGCATCAGCGACAGCGTCATCGGGATCTGCGCCACCTTCTGCGCGTAGTTCAGATGCGAGATGGCCCCGGCGGGGAGGGTGGAGGCGAGGAACCTTTCGATGAGCACCTGCGACTGCCGGGTCAGCGCGAAGAGCAGCACCGGCGCGACGAGCGCGAACGCCATCGGCGCCCCGGAGGTCTCCTCGGCCACGGCCTCCGCCGGTTCCGGTACGGCCGACCGGCGGCGCCGCAACTGACGCAGAACCGAAGGAAGTTGGGTTACGACCATCAAGGCGCCGCCCACCGCCACACCGACCGCCGCCGAGCGCACCCCCCAGTGCCCGCCCAGCACGAACATCGCCGTGATGATGCCGGTGTTGTAGGCCACGTAGATCGCCGCCGGGGCCAGGAACCTGCGGTGCGCGCGCAGGGCCGCGCTGCAGTACCCGGCGAGCCCGAAGCTGAACACGCAGGTGGCGGTGAGGCGGGTGCAGTCCACGGCGAGCGACGGGTCGGGCAGGCCGGGGGCGAGCGCCTCGACCAGGTAGGGAGCGGTGGCGATCAGCAGGCCGCCGACGCCCGCGAACGCCAGCGCCAGCCGGGGCAGGGTCGTGGCGACCAGTGCCCGTACCGGATCGCCCGGGGCACCCTGGGCGCGCCGGGCCAGCGCCATGCTGAACGCCGGGATCAGGACGAAGGCCAGCCCGTCCTCGATGAGCAGCGTCGCCGCGAACTCCGGCACGGTCCACGAGACCAGGAAGGCGTCCGTGTCACTGCCGGCCCCGAACAGCCGGGCCAGCGACTGGTCCCGGACCAGCCCGAGCAGCGCGCCCGCGACCGACAGGACGGCCGTGATGAGCGTGGCCTGGGCGAGGAACTTGCGGGAAACGGGGGCGAGTCGGGGGGAGTCGTGGCCGGTGTCGCCGGCATGTCCGTCGTTGCCGTCACCGCCGTTGCCGTCGTGTCGGTCCCCTCGCTCTCCCTCTCCCTCTCCCTCTCGCTCTCCCTTTCCCTTCGCGGCCGGTGCGGCGGCGCGTGCCGTGGGCAGGGTCACCCTGGTCTCTCCCTCGGTGTCTCCCTCGGCCCGGGGAGGTGTCGCGTTCACCGCGCCGGGGTCTCGGCCACGTCGTCGGCACCGACGAGGGCCCACCAGGCGACGATCCCGAAGGCGACGGCGGTCAGCACGGTCGCGGGCCCGCCGATGTCGGCGTACAGGAAGTCGATGAGCTGCCAGATCAGCAGCCCGCAGGCGACGAGCGCGCAGTCGAGCCCGCCGGACGCCGACCGCCGGGTCCGCACCAGCCCCCGCAGCCCGCACACCAGCAGCGCCAGCCAACTGCCGCCGAGCGCCAGCAGACCGATGAGGCCCTGCTCGCTCAGTACCAGCAGATACATGTTGTGCGGGGACAGCAGCGGCTGTTTGCGGAACGCGGCGCCCGCGCCCTCCGTGTCGCTGCCCGAGGACAGGGCCAACGAGGCGTGTCCGTCGCGGTGTTCGGGGAAGCCCTTCAACCCGACGCCGGTGAGAGGGTGTTCGCTCCACATGTCGGTCGCCGCCGCCCACATCGTGTACCGGTCGGTGACCGACTGGTCCGGGGCGTTGGTGACTTGGGTGATGCTGCTGATCCGCTCCTGGAGCATCGCCGAGCCGAGACCGAGGCCGCCGACCAGGATCACCGCCGACGCCGCCACCACCGCGGCCACCTTCACCGCGCGCCGGATCCCGGCCAGCACCAGTTGCAGCGCGCAGCCCGCGGCGGTGGCGATCCAGGCGCCCCGGCTGAAGGAGACGGCGAGCGGCACGAGGAGGACCAGGGCGCACCCGGCGGCGACGGCCCGCTGCCGGGCGGTGGCCGACCCGAGGGCCAGCCCCAGCGCGCACATCAGCCCGAAGGCCACCACGGTCGCCATGCCCATCACGTCGGCGGGCCCGAAGGTGCCCACCGCCCGGATCTCCTCGCCCTGGTAGGAGGCACCGGTCCCGGTCACGAACTGGTGCACCCCGACCGCCCCCTGGAACAGGGCGAAGGCGACGAACGCCCAGGCCAGCGTCCGGAAGTCGCGCCGGTCCCGGATCAGCAGCACGACAGCCGCCGGGACCAGCACGAAGATCTGGAGGTAGCGCCCCAGGCCCCCGATCCCGGCCGCCGGCGAGGACGCCCCGAGCGCCGCGACCGCGAGCCCGGTCACGGGCAGGCCGAGCACCACGGCGGCCGTACGGGACAGGGGGCGCCGCCGCTCCCGTACGAGCCGGATCGCGCAGTAGAGGACCACGAGCCCGGAGACGGCGTCGGCCGGGGTCGCGCCGCCGTCGGTGCCCTGCGCGGCCGGCAGCGCGAGCAGGGTGATCACCAGGATCACGGGGAGGAGCGGAGCGATGGACGTGACGTACGTGAAGGGCACTCGGCGTGGCAACGACAGCGCGGGGCTGTGGCTCACTTCGCTCAGCTTCCTGTCGGGCGGACGAGCGTGGCGGCGGTGCGCAGCAGGATGCAGATGTCCTGCCACAGCGACCAGTTGTCGATGTAGGCGTTGTCGAAGCGGCACCGGTCCTCGATCGAGGTGTCACCGCGCAGCCCGTTGATCTGGGCCAGCCCGGTGATCCCGGTCTGCATCCGGTGGCGGGCCGCGTATCCGGGGTAGGTCTGGCTGAACTTGCCGACGAAGTAGGGGCGTTCGGGCCTCGGACCGACCAGGCTCATATCGCCCCAGAGGACGTTCCACAGTTGGAGCAGCTCGTCCAGCGAGGTACGGCGCAGGAGCCGGCAGAACCAGTTCATGCGCTGCTCGTCGGCGACGCTCCACCGGGTCGCCGACTCCATCTCGTCGACCGGACGGTGGGTGCGGAACTTCAGCAGGGTGAAGGGGCGCCCGTCCATGCCGATGCGCTCCTGCCGGAACACCACACCCCGCCCGCCGGTCAGGCGCAGCACCACCGCGCACAGCAGCAGCAGCGGCGAGGCCAGCAGCAGCAGCGTGCCCGAGACCACGACGTCGAGGAGCCGCTTGCCGAGGCTGCCCGGCCGGTCCGGCACGATGGCGAGCCGCCGGCAGGAGAACCCGGCGAGCCGCTCGGCACTCTCGTACGAGGGCGACTCGGCGTCGATCTCCCACACCGTGCAGCCCGACTCCGCCAACGCCCGCAGCAGCGGCCCCTGTTCGGACCGTACCGAGGGATGGACGGTGAGGACGGCCCGGACGCCGTTCTGGATCAGCGCCCGCTGGACCTCCTCGCCGGTGGTCAGCACCGGCAGACCCGCCGAGCCGTCCGGGTGGTCGGTGACAAGCCCCACCGGCCGTACCCCGCACGCCGGGTGGCGCAGGAACGCGGCGGCCACCCGCCGGGCGGTACCGGCCGGGCCGATGACGAGAGCGGTGTGCGGGCGGCGCAGCAGCGCCCGGCGCCGCAGCCAGTGCACGGCCGCGCGGCCCGCCGCACTCGCCCCCGCCTGCGCGGCGCACCCCAGGACGAGGGTCCGCGCGGACAGCGCGTCGGCGGGCTCGTACGCCCCGACCAGGGCGGCCAGCGCCAGCCAGCCCATCGCGATCCGGCCGCAGACGGCGGGCAGTTCGTCGAGGAACGCGGGCACGGATCCGGGCCGGTAGAGGGAGGCGCGCGAGTTCAGCACGACCACCCCGAGCAGCAGCGCGCCGACGAGAAGGGGGTGGCGCAGCGGCGCGGTCAGGGCCAGGGCGCCGAGCAGGGCGGCACCGCTGTCGGCGGCGAGCAGCGGCAGCGGGGAGGCCGGCCGGGGCGTGGGGCGTCGGCCGGCCGGGTATCTGAATCCCCCCGCCGACGCGCGGGACGGGATGACCGAGACGGCCGAGAGGGCCGACATTGTCGAGAATCCGTATTCCCGCGGCCCTCCGCCGGGGGAGGGGACGGTACTTTCCGCAGTCACGAGTGGATGGACTCCCTGTACTCGGCGCGCACGGGCCGCACGGCGTGCGCGGTGATCAGCTCGCGGTACACACCCGCGACGGCCTCGGCGGAGTGCCGTACGTCGTGCGCGGACAGAACGTGCCGGCGCGCCAGTCGCCCAAGCGACTCACGCAGCGGGGGGTCGAGCAGCAGCTCGGCGACGGTCCGGGCCAGCGCGGCCGGGTTCTCGGCCGGCACCAGACAGCGCGGGGCGAGAGCGGCGGGCAGACTCTCCCGCCCGCCGTCCACATCGGTGACGACCACCGGCCGCCCGCAGCCCATCGCCTCCAGCGGCGCCAGCGCCATGCCCTCCCACCGCGAGGGCAGGACGACCAGATCGGCGGCCCGGTACCAGGGGACGGCATCGGCGACGGCCCCCGTGAACAGCACGGAGTCGGGCGCGAGTTCCCGCAGCCGCCCCGCCTCGGGACCGTCACCGACGAGCACCAGCCGCGCCCCGGGCACCCGCCGGGTGACCTCGCCCCACGCCCGGAGCAGCACGTCCTGCCCCTTCTGCCGGCACAGCCGCCCCACGCACACGACCAGCGGAGCCGCCGGATCGACCCCTGCGAGCAGCGGGAGTCCGGCCCGTACGGAGTCCGCCTGAGCCGGGCGGAAGCGCTCGGTGTCGATCCCGTTCGGGATCACCTGCCACCGCCCGGCGATCCCCGCGCGCTCCCCGGTCGCCCGTTCCGCGTCGCTCACGCACACCACGCGGGCGGCCCAGCGCGCACCCGACCGCTCCCACTTGAGCGCCAGCGCGGCGGTGGGCCCGCCGACCGCCTCGAACGACCAGGCGTGCGGCTGGAACACCGTCGCCACCCGCCCCCGTACCGCCAGCCGGGCGGCGAGCCCGGCCTTCGCGCTGTGCGCGTGCACGACATCCGGCCGCACCGCCCGCACCACCCGCCTAAGCCGCCGCACCTCCCCGGCGAGCCAGGGCCCCGGCGAGCGGCTCGCGTGCCAGGGGCGTACGTCGGCGCCGAGCGCCCGCAGCCGCGCGGCGAGGTCACCGCCGTCCCCGCCGTCCGGGCAGGCGACCGTGACGTGCAGACCGGCGGCGAGCTGGGCCCGCGCCAGGTCCGTCACGACCCGGGCCACCCCGCCGTCCACCGGCTGGGTGACGTGCAGGACCCGTGGCCCGGGGTCCGGTGCGATCAGTTGCATGCGGGGTTTCCTCGCTCGCGGGTGGCGGTGCCGGACGCACCTCGGCTACTGCCGGGCGTCGACGGCCACGAAAAGTGCGCCGGTCCACGCCGCGTCCCGCTGGGAAACGAGCCGGAGTGCCAGCTGGTCACCGCCGCGCCGCAGCGCCGTCCCCAGTTCGAACACGTCGGAGTCGTAGCCGAGGGTGTTCGCGTACGTCGGATCGCGCTCCGAGACGGCTCCGCCGATCGTGGAATTCAGCACGTCGTCGCGCGGGTTGGCCGCGTCCCCCAGCGTGGTCGTACGCCCTGCGGCGGTCACCGTCAGGGAGTCGCCGGGGCTGTCGCGGTCCCCGTTGTAGGCGACCAGGCCCGCGCGCCCGTTCGCGCCCGCCGGGAACGGGAGTTCGGCCATCCGGACCAACGAACCGTCACTCCCGTGGTCGCCCAGTGCCTCGAACCCGTCCCACACGACGAGGTGCCGCAGCGGCTCCGCCGCGTTCTCGTACGCCACCACGAGCGTCCAGCCGCCCCACGCCCCGGCCGCCGACCTCCCCATCGCCACATTGACCTGCGCGACCGTGTACATCCCCGAACCGCTGTCCCGGACCAGCTTCGTGACATCGGCGGAGGCCTGGAACGCGTCGGCGCCGTGCGCCACCCGGTGCCCGACGACCGAGTCCGCGAGCAGCTCCTTGTACTGGCCGCCGGGCTCGGCGATCAGCACCCGCCCGTTGTCCTTCGACGGCTTCTGCTCCCCGGCCCTGAGGTTGCCGCCCCAGTACAGCCGCGCGTACGAGACGACACCGCCCGGCGGCACCCGGACCTCCGCGCGGCTGGAGTTGTACGTGTTCGGGTCGCTGTCGACGTCGATGTAGAACATGTCCAGGTCGCCGTTGACCGCCGCCTTTGCGCCGCCCGTTCCCGTCGCGGGGTTCTCGCCCTCGCGGATGCCGTCGCAGGTCCCGAGGGTCGCGCGGCAACTGATGGAGGTGTTGGCCGCGCGGACGATCCCGCCGTGCTGGAGCGCGCGGTAGCGCTGCGCGAACGCGAGGCGCTGCGACTCCGTGTCCTTGGCGGGGGGCGGTTCGGCCGTCGCCGTACCTCCCGGAGTCCAGATCGCGGCGAGGGCGAAGGCGCCCACCAGTGCACGGCGCAGCGGAAGACCCGGGGAATCAGACATGACCGGCGTTGCCCTTTCGGGAAGAGGTCGGGAAACGGGGCGGGGCGTGGACCGACGGACGGAGAAATCTGGAGGGCGACTCCGGGGCGACTCCGGGGCGATTCCGAGATGATTTAGGGTCGGCTGGCGGAAGATGAGCCACTCTAGCCAGCTATGCGTACTTGTTGGTGATTCATCGTGACTGTGTCGTAATCGTGCAGCCGAGCGATTCGAGAGATCACTCCATTGGCGGCACAACCCGGGCGCGCGCCACGCGTTGACACAGCGCCGGGCATCCCCGCCCGGCTGTTTGTGACAACTCCCAAGGAGCACTTCTCCATGTCGCGTATCGCGAAGGGCCTCGCCCTTTCCACCGTTGCCGTCGCCGCCGTGGCGGGTACCGCCGGTGTCGCCGCCGCCGACAGCGACGCGCACGGCGCCGCTGCCCACTCCCCGGGCGTTCTGTCGGGCAACGTCCTCCAGGTCCCGGTCCACGTTCCGGTCAACGTCTGCGGCAACACCGTCAACGTCATCGGTCTGCTGAACCCGGCGTTCGGCAACACCTGCGTCAACGACTGACGTGGTCAACGGCTGACGTAAGTCGGCGCGGACCCTTCTGCCGGCCGCTCTCCTTTCCAGGGAGGGCGGCCTGCTCGCGTTTTCCGGCGGGTGCCCCGAATGGCGGGCCGGGCGGCGGGCTCGCCTGGCGGGCCCCGACACCGGCCCTCACCAGGGACGACGTGCGGGACCCGGCCAACGGGCCGTCACTTCGCGCGCACGACCGGTTGCGGAAGGTGGCGATGGATCCGACGGTGGATCCGACAGCGGACACACCGTCCGGCACATCAGCGCGTCACCGCGCCATCGAGCCACCGCGCCATCGAGCCACCGAAAGGAACCCCCATGCGCGCTCTGCCCGCACGGCGTATCGCGTCCACCGCACTCTGCGCCGCCCTCCTGCTCGGAATGGGCGCACCGGCCGCCCTGGCGGGCGACGGCGACGCGGCCCGCGATCGCGGCCACGCGGCTTCACGGGCGCCGGTCCCCAACGCCGACACGCTCCTCGCGCAGGTGAAGTCGCTGGGTGACCTGGGCGGCGTACTCAAACCCGTCACCGATCTGCTGACGGCCGTCTTCAAGGCGGACAACGGCCAGTTGCCGCTGGACGACGCGACGAAGCTGGTGGACGACGTGAAGGCGGCCATCGCGGCGGCCACGGCGGCGGCCCCGGCCCCGGTCCCGGCCACCCCACCGGTGGCCCTCCCGGCGACCCCGGAAGTTCCCGCGACCCCGGCACTCCCGGCCACTCCGGCGACC
>NZ_LIQQ01000430.1 GCF_001418565.1 Streptomyces graminilatus
GCGAGATCCAGGCGTACGCCGCCCAGGTCGGCGCGGTGGCGCAGGTGCGGGGCGGTGGCCTTGAGGGCGACGGGGTAGCCGAGGGACCGCGCCGCGGTCACGGCGTCGTCGGGGTTCGGGGCGGGCAGGGCCCGGCGCACCGGGATGCCGTACATCCCGAGAAGCTCGCACGTCTCGTCCGTGCCGAGGGTGAGCCCCTGCCCGCGCGCGAGGAGCCCGCCGATCAGCTCGGCGGCCCCCTTCTCGTCGATGTCCGCGTCGATGGACTCGGGCACCTTGCCGGGCTCGGCGGCCTCTCGCCGCCACTGCGCGTACTTCACGGCCTCTCCGAGGGCCCGTACGGCACGTTCGGCGGCGGGGTAGGCGGGGATCAGACGGGAGCAGGAGTCGGCGGCGGGCGCGGTCGAGGCCGGGGATGCCGGTGTCTGGGTCGCCCGCGCGCGGGGCGGCCGTTCCGTCACCGCGGCGCCGGGGGCCGGGGGATCCGCCTGCGGGGCGGTACTGGCCGCGGCCGACAGCGCCTCCGCCAGTCCGCCGAGCTCCACATGGACCACCAGCACCGGCTTGCCGGGCACCTCCGCGGCGGCCGACCTCAGGGCCTCGGCGAGCACCTCGTCCCCCGGGGAGCCCTCCCCCACCGTGGGGATCGCGGTGACGACGACCGCGTCGCAGGTGTCGCCCGCCAGCGCCTCCGACAGCGCCCGGTGGAAGTCCGCGGGCGATGCCCCGGTCGTCAGGTCCAGCGGCGCCAGCGGTCGCAGCCCCTCGGAGAGGCACGCGTCGTAGGTCAGCAGCCCCAGGGACTCGGAGTTCCCCAGGATCGCGACCCGGGGACCGGCGGGCAGTGGCTGCCGGGCCAGCAGCAGCCCCGCGTCGACCAGCTCGGTGATCGTGTCCACCCGGATCACCCCGGCCTGGCGCAGCAGCTCGGACACCGTCGCGTGGGGCAGCCGTGTGGCTCGTACGGCATGCCCCTGGGGAGCGGCGCCGCCGTGCCGGGTCCCCTGTACGACCACCAGCGGCTTCGCAGCCGCCGTGCGCCGGGCGAGACGGGTGAACTTGCGCGGGTTGCCGATGGATTCGAGGTACATGAGGACGACGTCGGTGTCCGGGTCGTCGTACCAGTACTGGAGTACGTCGTTGCCGGACACGTCGGCCCGGTTGCCGGAGGAGACGAAGGTCGACACGCCGGTGAACCCCGTGACCCCTCCCCCGCGTCGGTGCAGCCGGGACAGCAGTGCGATCCCGATGGCCCCGGACTGCGCGAACAGCCCGATCCGCCCGGGCCTGGGCATCTCGGGGGCGAGCGACGCGTTCAACCGGACGCCCTCGGCCGTGTTGATGACGCCGAAGGCGTTGGGGCCGATGATGCGCATCCCGTACGTGCGCGCGTGCCGTACGAGTTCCCGCTGCCGCTCTTTCCCCTCGGGGCCGCTCTCGGCGTACCCGGCGGAGAGCACGACGAGTCCCTGTACGCCGTGTTCTCCGCACTCGGTGACGGCCTGGGGGACGTACGGCGCGGGGACGGCGACGACCGCGAGGTCCACGGGGCCCGCGATGTCGCGCACCGACCGGTGGGCCGGTACCCCGTCGATGTCCTTCCGCTCCTCCGGGAAGGCGCTGTTGACCGCGTACAGGTCACCGGTGAAACCGGCGTCCCTGATGTGGTCGAGGACGCTGCGGCCGACGCCGCCCGGGGCACGCCCGACACCGATGACGGCCACTGCGCCCGGGGCGAGCAGCCGCCGTACCGAACGCGCCTCGGCCCGCTGCTCCCGCGCGCGCTGGACGGCGAGTGAGCGGTCGGTGGGTTCCAGGTCGAACTCCAGGCGGACGACACCGTCCTCGAAGCTGCGCTTCTGGGTGTAGCCGGCGTCCGTGAACACCTTGATCATCTTGCTGTTGGCGGGCAGTACCTCGGCGGCGAAGCGGCGGATGTCCCGCTCGCGGGCGACGGCCGCGATGTGTTCGAGGAGGGCGGAGGCGACCCCCCGGCCCTGGTGGGCGTCCTGCACCAGGAAAGCGACCTCGGCCTCGTTGGCCGGAGCGGAGGCGGGCAGCCCGTCGGCATCAATCCGGTCATAGCGTACGGTGGCGATGAACTCGCCGCCGACCGTGGCCGCGAGCCCCACCCGGTCCACGAAGTCGTGGTGGGTGAAGCGGTGGACGTCCTTTGCGGACAGGCGCGGGTAGGGCGCGAAGAAGCGGTAGTACTTCGACTCGTCCGAAACCTGCTCGTAGAAGCTGACCAGCCGGTCCGCGTCGTCCGCCGTGATGGGCCGGACACGGGCGGTGCCGCCGTCACGCAGGACGACGTCCGCCTCCCAGTGGGCGGGGTACTCGTGCCGGTCCGCCGAGTTCTGCATGCGCCCCAGAGTACGGCTCGCGTACGACAACGTCGCGAGGCAGTCTGTGGGGACCGAAGTCGGGCCCAGGCCGGGGTCCGAACGCGGTTCCGGGACAGGTTTCCGCCTGCCTCCCGGAACGCTTCACGCTATGGAACAATGGTCTAGACAACCCTGAGACAGTGAAGGGCAGCATCACATGGCTGAGCGCCGCGTCAACGTCGGCTGGGCGGAGGGCCTCCACGCCCGCCCCGCCTCCATCTTCGTCCGTGCGGCCACGGCCGCCGGCGTCCCCATGACGATCGCCAAGGCCGACGGCAACCCCGTCAACGCGGCCTCCATGCTGGCGGTTCTCGGCCTGGGGGCCCAGGGCGGCGAGGAGATCGTCCTCGCCTCCGACGCGGAGGGCGCCGACGTCGCGCTCGACCGTCTGGCGAAGCTGGTGGCCGAGGGTCTCGAAGAACTCCCCGAGACCGTCTGAGGAATCCCCTCGGGGTCCTCGAATGACGGTGGCGGCATATGCCACCGCGAAAGTGTCGTCCGCACACGGCGAAGGGCTCACCCGAATATCGGGTGAGCCCTTCGCAATTCTCGGTCGCGGGCAGCAGAAATAATCTCCCGCGAATTCAACTCTCTTTGTATACGGTGCCCGTGTTAATGACGCAGGCCCGTCATGTTTACGGGATGTTGCGAAGTCCTCACACGGTCCGACCGGTCCCCGGCGCCCGGGAACCGCAGGCGGTGCACGGCGGTCGCGCGCTCGGTGTGCAGCGCCGTGACCGCCCGCGCCCGCTCGCTGTCACCGCGCGCCACCGCGTCGACGATCGCGCCGTGCTCCGCCCAGGACTCGACGGGAGTGACCGGCGCCTCCACCGAGTACATCCAGGCGATCTTGTGCCGGAGCTGGGTGAGCGTCGACGTCAGGGCGTGGCTTCCGGAGGCCTGGGCGAGCGTCTCGTGGAACCAGCCCCCCAGCGAGCGCAGATCCTCGCTGCTCCCCCTCCTCGCCCGCTCCTGCCCCAGCCGGACCAGGCCCCGCAGCACCTTGAGGTGGGCCTCGGTGCGCCGCTGGGCGGCCCGGGAGGCACCCAGCGGCTCCAGGAGCATACGCATCTCCAGCAGGTCGGAGGCCTCCTGCTCGGTGGGTTCCGCGACACACGCGCCCGCGTGCCGCCGGGTCACCACGAAGCCCTCGGCCTCCAGGGTGCGCAGGGCCTCGCGGACAGGGACGCGCGAGACGCCGTACCGACGCGCGAGCAGTTCCTCGGTGAGCCGGCTGCCGCGCTCGTAGACACCGGCGACGATGTCGTCCCGGATCGCCGTGCATACCGAGTGCGCCGGAATACGCATGTCCGACCTCCGCTTTAATCCCCGTGAAACGTCGACGATTGACGTGTGTTCAGTGACTCTATTGCAGAGAACCGGAATTTCCGACGGCAGGCGGGAATCCATGGATTTTTTTTGGACACACACCCCTCCAAAACGCCGAAAGCCCCGGCTCGGGAAGCCGGGGCCGCGACAAGTCGGGCATGCGTTCGTCAGACGTTCACGCCGTGCGAGCGGAGGTAGGCGACAGGGTCGATGTCCGAGCCGTACTCCGGGGTCGTGCGCGCCTCGAAGTGGAGATGTGCGCCGGTGACGTTGCCGGTGGCACCCGAGAGGCCTATCTGCTGGCCCGGGGCGACCGTCTGACCGACCGACACATTGATGAACGACAGGTGACCGTACTGAGTGTATGTACCATCAATCATCTTGATCACGATGTTGTTGCCGTAGGACCCGCCCCAGCCCGCCTCGACCACGACACCGGAGCCCACCGCCTGGACGGGGGTGCCGGCCGCGGCGTGGAAGTCGACGCCGGTGTGGCTGCCGGAGGACCAGATGCCGCCGCCGGCCTGGTAGCCCGTGGAGATGTACGAGCCGGCGATCGGGGCGACGTAGGCGAAGAGCCGCTTGCGCTCGGCCTCGCGGGCGGCGCGGGCCTCCGCCGCGCGTGCCTCCTTGACCCGCTCCACGGCCTCCTTCTGCGCGGCGGCCACGGCCCGCTCCTCGGCGGCCTTCTCGGCGGCTTCCTCCTGGGCGACGGCCTGCGCGTCGATCTGCTCGGCGAGCGTCTCTCCGATGGAGATCACCGGGGTGAGACCGGTCTGCTCGGACGCGGACTCCGTGGCCAGCGCCGGGGCGGCGAGAGTGCCGACGACTCCGGTGGTCGCGAGGGCGGCGACGCCGGCCGCGCGCGCGGTCGTGCGGGTGGCGAGACTGGGGCGGCTGGGACGACGGTGCTTCCCGGTGGCGCGGGTGAACGCCATGTGTTGGTGGGTCCTTTCCTTCCTTCTCGCCTACCGGGTTAGCTGACGGGTTCGGAGCAGGAAGGTCTCCTACAGACACCCTCGCGGCACGCGCGGGCATCCGATTCACCCCAGGGACTGCACATGGTGGGTCCCCGGCTCCCCTGGCTCGCGCCGTACGGGGACTCGGCGATGACTGTCCGGTGCCGCGGTTGCGGCGCCGTGCGTGACGGACAGCCGGACTGACGCTAAGCGGTACATCTTTCAATCAACAAACGGATCACCGGTTTTGTAGCGCATGCCACAGTGCGGACAGTCCACCTCTCCGTCAATCTCCCCATCAATATGGGCAACTTGCTCGTCAACATGGACAAAGGGGCCCGGGCGACACATTCGTCACCCGGGCCCCTTTGCGCGTTCCGGCGTCGCTACTCGGCGGGGACGACGCTCACTTCGCCGATGCCGAGCGCCCGGACGGGCTCCTCGATCGCCGCCGCGTCACCGACGAGGACCGTGACCAGACGGTCCACCGGGAAGGCGTTCACGGCCGCCGCGGTGGCCTCCACCGTGCCGGTCGCGGCGAGCTGCCGGTACAGCGTCGCCTGGTAGTCGTCGGGCAGGTGCTGCTCGACCTGGTCGGCCAGCGTGCTCGCCACGGCCGCCGCGGTCTCGTACTTGAGCGGGGCGACGCCCACCAGGTTCTGCACCGCGACATCGCGCTCGGCGTCGGTGAGCCCCTCGGCCGCGAGTGTGCGGAGCACCTTCCAGAGGTCCTCCAGGGCCGGACCGGTGTTCGGGGTGTCGAAGGAGCCGCTGATGGCGAGCAGCGAGGCACCCGTACCGTCCGGAGCCGAGCGCAGGACCTGGCCGAACGCCCGCACACCGTAGGTGTAGCCCTTCTCCTCGCGCAGGACGCGGTCCAGGCGGGAGGTGAGGGTGCCGCCGAGGCAGTACGTGCCGAGGACCTGCGCGGCCCAGACCCGGTCGTGCCGGTCGGCGCCGACGCGGCCGATGAGCAGCTGGGTCTGCACGGCACCCGGGCGGTCCACGATGACGACCCTGCCGGTGTCGTCGGCGGTCACCGGCGGCATGGGCCGAGGCTCGGCCGGCGAGCCCGTCCAGGCCCCCAGGGTCTCGCCGAGCAGCGCGTCCAGGTCGACACCGGTGAGGTCGCCGACGACCACGGCGGTGGCCGTGGCGGGCCGAACATGCCCCTCGTAGAAGGCGCGTACGGCGGCCGCGTCGATCTTCGCGACCGTCTCCTCGGTGCCCTGGCGCGGTCGGGACATCCGCGAGGACGCCGGGAACAGCTCCTTGTACAGCTCCTTGGCCGATCGGCGGGACGGGTTGGCCGTCTCGTGCGGGATCTCGTCGAGCCGGTTGCGCACCAGCCGCTCGATCTCGCTCTCCGAGAACGCGGGCGCCCTGAGGGCGTCGGCCAGCAGACCGAGCGCCTTGGGGAGCCGCGACACGGGCACTTCGAGGCTGAGGCGCACGCACGGGTGGTCGGCGTGCGCGTCCAGGGTGGCGCCGCAGCGCTCCAGCTCGGCGGCGAACTCCTCGGCGGAGTGCTTGTCGGTGCCTTCGGAGAAGGCCCGGGCCATGATCGTGGCCACGCCGTCGAGACCGGCCGGCTCGGCCTCCAGGGGAGCGTCGACGAGCACCTCGACGGCGACGACCCGCTGGCCGGGCCGGTGGCAGCGCAGGACGGTCAGGCCGTTGCCGAGCGTGCCGCGCCCGGGGGCCGGGAAGGCCCAGGGCCTGGCCTCGCCCGCCTGGGGCTGGGGGTGGAACTCCATGGTGGCGAGCTCGGTCACTTGGCCGTCTCCTCGTCCTTGTCGCCGGCTTCGACCGTGGCCTCGGCCTCGGGGTTCTGGGGCGGGTCCGCGTCCTCGACGGTCTCCGGGGAGACCGGCTCGTAGACGAGCACCGCGCGGTTGTCGGGGCGCAGCCGGTCCTTGGCGGCCTGCTGGACCTCCTCGGCCGTCACGTCGAGGACGCGTCCCACGGCGGTCAGGGCGAGCTGCGTGTCGCCGAACAGCACGGCGTAGCGGCACAGTTCGTCGGCGCGGCCCGCGACCGTGCCGAGCCGGTCCAGCCACTCGCGCTCCAACTGGGCCTGGGCGCGCTCCATTTCCTCGGCGGTGGGGCCCTCCGCGGCGAACCGGGCGAGCTCCTCGTCGACGGCGGCCTCGATGACCGGCACCTCGACGTCCGCTGAGGTCTTCACGTCCAGCCACCCCAGGGAGGGTGCTCCGGCCAGCCGCAGCAGGCCGAAGCCGGCCGCGACCGCCGTACGGTCCCGTCGTACGAGCCGGTTGTAGAGGCGGGAGGACTCGCCGCCGCCGAGGACGGTGAGCGCCAGGTCGGCCGCGTCGCACGCGCGCGTGCCGTCCTCCGGGAGGCGGTAGGCGGCCATCAACGCGCGCGCGGGGACCTCCTCCACGACGACCTCGCGCAGTTCCTCGCCGATGACGTCGGGGAGGGCGCCGGAGCGCGGCGCGGGCTTGCCGTCGTGCCCGGCGATGGAGCCGAAGTACTTCTCGACCCAGGCGAGCGTCTCCTCGGGGTCGATGTCCCCGACGACCGAAAGCACGGCGTTGTTGGGCGCGTAGTAGGTGCGGAAGAACGCGCGCGCGTCCTCCAGCGTCGCCGCGTCCAGGTCCGCCATGGAACCGATCGGCGTGTGGTGGTAGGGGTGGCCCTCCGGGTAGGCGAGGGCGGTCAGCTTCTCGAACGCCGTGCCGTAGGGGACGTTGTCGTAGCGCTGCCGGCGCTCGTTCTTGACGACGTCCCGCTGGTTCTCCATGGACTCGTCGTCGAGGGCCGCGAGCAGCGAGCCCATGCGGTCCGCCTCCAGCCAGAGCGCGAGCTCCAGTTGGTGGGTGGGCATGGTCTCGAAGTAGTTGGTGCGCTCGAAGCTGGTGGTGCCGTTGAGCGAGCCGCCCGCGCCCTGGACCAGTTCGAAGTGGCCGTTGCCCTTCACCTGGCCCGAACCCTGGAACATCAGGTGCTCGAAGAGGTGAGCAAGGCCGGTACGGCCCTTGACCTCGTGGCGCGACCCGACGTCGTACCAGAGGCACACCGCTGCGACCGGGGTCAGGTGGTCCTCGGAGAGCACCACGCGCAGCCCGTTGGCGAGGCGGTGCTCGGTCGCTGTCAGGCCGCCGGAGCCTGCCTCGGCTGTGGCCGTGTGACCCATGGGCATGTACGTCCCTTCGATCGCGGATGCGGTTGTTGCAACCGCTGTTTTCCTGCCGGTCCTGCCACTGTATGCAAGCGTATGGAGTGCTGGCGAAGTTCCCGGCGGACGTACGCCGACAGCGAGATTCCCCGGCGTCCAGGCGGTACGTTTCAGCATCGGCCGCCATCGCCCGGCACCGTCGCAGGGACGGGCCTTGGTCCGCGTTGTCAGTGCGG
Organism: Streptomyces graminilatus; assembly: GCF_001418565.1. GTDB lineage: Bacteria > Actinomycetota > Actinomycetes > Streptomycetales > Streptomycetaceae > Streptomyces > Streptomyces graminilatus. Next base: position 8,054 of record NZ_LIQQ01000430.1, read on the forward strand.
CAGTCCACAATGGTCCGCGTCAGATCCCGTTCATGTCTCAGCACGACCAGGAATCAGAAGGAGTCGGCAGCGATGGCCCGCCGCACCACGAAGACCCCGCCGCCCGATGACTTCGAGGAGCGGATCCTCGACATCGACGTCGTCGACGAGATGCAGGGCTCCTTCCTTGAGTACGCGTACTCGGTCATCTACTCCCGAGCCCTGCCCGACGCCCGTGACGGCCTCAAACCCGTACACCGTCGCATCGTGTACCAGATGAACGAGATGGGCCTGCGCCCCGACCGCGGCTATGTGAAGTGCGCCCGCGTCGTCGGCGAGGTCATGGGTAAGCTCCACCCGCACGGCGACTCGTCGATCTACGACGCCCTGGTGCGTCTGGCCCAGCCGTTCTCCATGCGCGTGCCGCTGGTCGACGGCCACGGCAACTTCGGTTCGCTGGGCAACGACGACCCGCCGGCCGCCATGCGGTACACCGAGGCCCGCATGGCCGACGCGACGTCCCTGATGACGGAGTCGATCGAAGAGGACACCGTCGACTTCGCGCCGAATTACGACGGCCAGGAGCAGGAACCGGTGGCGCTGCCCGCCGCCTTCCCGAACCTGCTGGTCAACGGCGCGTCGGGCATCGCCGTCGGTATGGCCACGAACATGCCGCCGCACAACCTCGGCGAGGTCATCTCGGCCGCGCGTCATCTCATCCGCTACCCGGCCGCCGACCTCGACACCCTGATGCGGCACGTCCCCGGCCCCGACCTGCCCACCGGCGGCCGGATCGTCGGCCTCGCCGGGATCAGGGACGCGTACGAGACGGGACGCGGCACGTTCAAGATCCGCGCCACGGTGTCGGTGGAGAACGTGACGGCGCGCCGTATGGGCCTGGTCGTCACCGAACTGCCGTTCACCGTGGGCCCGGAGAAGGTGATCGCCAAGATCAAGGACCTGGTCGGCTCGAAGAAGCTCCAGGGCATCGCCGACGTCAAGGACCTCACCGACCGCAGTCACGGCCTGCGCCTGGTCATCGAGATCAAGAACGGCTTCGTACCGGAAGCGGTCCTGGAACAGCTCTACAAGCTGACGCCGATGGAGGAGTCCTTCGGCATCAACAACGTGGCGCTGGTGGACGGCCAGCCCCTCACCCTGGGGCTCAAGGAGCTCCTGGAGGTCTATCTCGACCACCGCTTCGAGGTCGTGCGGCGCCGCTCGGAGTTCCGTCGCGGCAAGCGCCGTGACCGGCTGCACCTGGTCGAGGGCCTGCTCACCGCGCTGGTGGACATCGACGAGGTCATCCGGCTGATCCGCTCCAGCGACAACTCCGCGCAGGCGAAGGAACGCCTGATGGAGCGCTTCGGCCTGTCCGAGATCCAGACGCAGTACATCCTGGACACCCCGCTGCGCCGCCTGACCCGGTTCGACCGCATCGAGCTGGAGTCCGAGCAGGACCGGCTGGCCGCCGAGATCGCGGAACTGACCCGGATCCTGGAGTCGGACGCGGAGCTGCGCAAGCTGGTCTCGACCGAACTGGCCGCGGTGGCCAAGAAGTTCGGCACCGAGCGGCGTACGGTCCTGCTGGAGTCGGCCGGTGCCGCCCCCGCGGCCGGTGTCCCGCTCCAGGTGGCCGACGACCCGTGCCGGGTCCTGCTCTCCTCGACGGACCTGCTGGCGCGTACGGCGAACGGCGAGCCGTTCCCGGCCGACGAGGACGGCAGACGCGCGAAGCACGACCTGATCGTCTCCGCCGTCCCGGCGACGGCACGGGGCGAGGTGGGCGCGGTGACGTCGGCGGGCCGTCTGCTGCGCATCAACGTCATCGATCTCCCCCGGCTGCCCGACACGGCGACCGCGCCCAACCTCTCGGGCGGCGCGCCGCTCTCGGAGTTCCTCTCCCTGGAGGACGGCGAGACGGTGGTCTGCCTGACGACGCTCGACGAGTCCTCCCCGGGCCTCGCGATCGGCACGGAGCAGGGCGTCGTCAAGCGGGTGGTCCCCGACTATCCCTCCAACAAGGAGGAGCTGGAGGTCATCACGCTCAGGGACGGCGACCGGATCGTCGGCGCGGCGGAGCTGCGCACCGGCGAGGAGGACCTGGTCTTCATCACGGACGACGCCCAACTGCTGCGCTTCCAGGCCGCCCATGTCCGCCCCCAGGGCCGTCCGGCCGGCGGCATGGCCGGCATCAAGCTCACGGACGGCGCCAAGGTGATCTCGTTCACGGCCGTGGACCCGGCGGCGGACGCGGTCGTCTTCACCGTCGCGGGTTCGCGGGGCACGCTGGACGACTCCGTGCAGACGACGGCGAAGCTGACCCCCTTCGACCAGTACCCGCGCAAGGGACGGGCCACCGGCGGTGTCCGCTGCCAGCGGTTCCTGAAGGGCGAGGACTGTCTGTCCCTGGCCTGGGCGGGCCCCGCGCCGGCGCGGGCGTCCCAGAAGAACGGCACCCCGGCGGAGCTCCCGGAGATGGACCCGCGCCGCGACGGCTCGGGCGTGTCGTTGCCGAAGACGGTGGGTGTGGTGACGGGCCCGGTGTAGGTCGGCCCGGGGTAGGTCGGCCCGGTGCGGGTCAGCCTGCCTCGGCCTCTCCGGAGCCATCCGGGCTCTGCTCCTGTACGTACCTCAGGACGCCCCACATGCTGTGCTCGTCGGCGTGTGGGGCGTCGTCCATAGAGGCCTCCAGGTCCTTGCCGAGGACGGACAGTTCGATGCCGGTCCCGATGAGGACGAGCCGGCTGAGCCGCTCCTCGCGGTCGGCCCAGCGCTCGGGATAGAACCGCAGGAACCGCCCGACGGCATGCACGGCGTACCGGTTGTCCGGGTCGTGCGGTCCGAAGTCGACGTACCCCTTGATGCGGTAGAGCCCTTCGGGCCGGCTGTCCAGGAAGGCCATCAGCCGGCGCGGATGGAGGGGCGTCGAGGAGCTGAAGGAGAGGCTGTCGTACGCGGCGTGCAGATGCCCGGAATGGTCTCCCGGGCCGTCCTCGTGGCCGTCTTCGCCCTCCCCGTCCACCCCGTGGCCACCCGCTGTGTGGTCGTACAGGTCATCGAAGGACAACTGTCCGACGCGCTCCTCGGTGGGCCGGCAGTCGAAGAGGAACTCGGGGTCCACTCGTCCGTAGTCGGCGGGGACGACGGCAGCGCGGTCGACCAGCCCTCGGACGGTTTCCAGGACCCGCTCGCCGCCGTCCGCGACCCGTCCGACCTTGTTGACGACGACGAGATCGGCGAGGGCGAGATGCCGGTCGATCTCGGGGTGCCTCTCCCGCGTGTCGTCGAACTCGACGGCGTCGACGACCTCGACCAGCCCTCCGTACACGACCCGGGGATTCTCGCTGGCGAGCACCATCCGGACGACTTCCTGCGGCTCGGCGAGCCCGCTGGCCTCGATGACGACGACGTCGATGCGGGCCGAGGGTTGAGTGAGTCGATCAAGATAGACATCGAGTTCGCTCGCGTCAACGGCGCAGCACAGACATCCATTGCCCAACGACACCGTGGAGTCCCCGAGCGCTCCCGCGACCGCCATGGCGTCGATCTCGATGGCCCCGAAGTCATTGACGATGGCCCCGATACGGCTGCCACCGCTGCGATGGAGAAGGTGGTTGAGGAGGGTGGTCTTGCCGGAACCGAGGAACCCGGCGAGGACGATGACGGGGATCTGCCGAGGGCTCTGGCTCGGACCCGGCTGACTCAACTCTGCGACCTCTCTCACACCGACGCGCACACCGGCCCACGGCCCCGCGCGCGTACGAGGAACGAATGCCGCCCCAGGATACGAGCCGGAGGAGTCACCGCCGAGCTGTCGCCACTGAGCTGACGCTCGGCGGCGGCCGGTGCGATACGCCCACGTCAGGCAGGGCGCCGGTACGTGCGCCGGGCGTGGGGCCGCATGGGTGTCGGGCCGCCCGTGGGCACCGGGCCGTTGTCAGACCAGCGGCGGCACCGCCACCGGGGGCACGGGCCCCACGTACCGGGCCGCTGGCCGAATGATCTTCGAGTCCTCCGCCTGCTCCAGGATGTTGGCGCTCCACCCCACCACACGGGCCGCCGCGAACGTCGGCGTGAACATCTCGCGCGGCAGGCCGCACAGCTCCATGACCACGCCCGCGTAGAACTCGACGTTCGTGTGCAGTTCGCGGCCCGGCTTCAGTTCGGCCAGGATCGCCTCCACCCGTCGTTCCACCTCGACCGCGAGTTCGACCAGCGGGCCGCCGAACTGCTCGGCGATGCCCCGGAGCATGCGGGAGCGGGGGTCCTCGGTGCGGTAGACCGGGTGACCGAAGCCCATGACGCGGTCACCGGCGAGCACGCGTTCACGGATCCAGGTGTCGATGCGGTCCGGTGTGCCGATGGCGTCCAGGGTGTCCAGCGCGCGGCTCGGGGCACCCCCGTGCAACGGACCCGACAGTGCTCCCACGGCTCCTACGAGGCAGGCGGCCACGTCCGCCCCCGTCGACGTGATGACCCGCGCCGTGAAGGTTGACGCATTGAATCCGTGATCAATGGTTGAGATCAAGTATTGCTCGATCGCTCTGGCGTGCAGCGGATCCGGCTCCGATCCCGTCAACATGTACAGGTAGTTGGCCGCGTAGGGGAGGTCCTCCCGAGGCTCGACCGGGTCGAGGCCCCGGCCCAGCCGGTAGAGCGCCGTCAGTACGGTCGGCACGGCCGCGGAGGCGACCAGGGCGTCCGCGCGCCGCTCCTCGGCACCGATGTCGTACACGGGGCGGAATCCCTTCGCCGCGCCGAGCAGCGACAGCGCCGTGCGCATGCCGGCCAGCGGGCCGGAGCGGCCGCTCGCCGCCGCGATGGCGGGCAGCGCCGCCCGCACCTCGCCGGGCAACCGCCGCAGGGCCGCGGTCCGCGCGGTGAAGGCTGCCAGTCGGCCCGCGTCCGGCAGCTCACCGTGGACCAGGAGATGCCAGACGTCCTCGAAACCGCGGGTCCGCGCGAGTTCGACGGCGGAGTACTGGCGGTAGTGGTAAAAGCCCTCGTGCCCTCTGACGTCACCAATTCGGGTGTCGGTGACGACGACGCCCGCGAGTCCTCGCGGTACGTCGACAACGGTGGTTGCGGCTGCTGCGGCCCGGTCGTTCGACATGATTCCTCCCTGAACTTGATTCGACTGTCCATGATAGATGGAAACCATGTCAATATTGATTGAATCAATATGAAGTCCATGCGGATACGGTGACCCCCATGCGCGATCTGGAACCCGCCCCCGACCACTCCGGCCGCCGGCTGAGCACCAAGGAGACCGCCGAACTGCTCGGCGTGAAGCCCGAGACCGTGTACGCGTACGTGAGTCGCGGTCAGCTCAGCAGCCGACGCGATCCCGGCGGCCGGGGCAGCACCTTCGACGCCACCGAGGTGGAGTCGCTCGCCCGCCGCAACAGACGGGAGAGCGGCGGGAGTCCGGCCGCCGGCGGCGAGCTGTCCGTGCGGACCCGGCTCACCCTCATCGACAAGGACCGGTACTACTTCCGGGGAGTCGACGCCACCGAACTGGCCGCACGCCACTCCTACGAGGAAGTCGCGGAATGGCTGTGGACCGGCACCCCGCGCCCCGGAGCCGCCTTCACCGCGCCGAAGGCCTCCGTCGCCGCCGCCCGCCGCTCCGTCAACGCGCTGCCGGAGCACAGCGACCCCGTCGACCGGCTCCGGGTCGCCACCATCGCCGCGGCGGCGGTCGATCCGCTCCGCTTCGACCTCTCCGAGGACACCGTCCTGGGCACCGCCCGCACCCTCATCCCCACCCTCGTGGCCGCCCTGCCGTCCCATTCGGCCGGCCACCGCGACGAGGGCCCGCTGGCCCACCGGCTGTGGGCCCGGCTCACCGTCCGGATCGCCGACGAGGCGTCACTGCGCGCCCTGGACACGGCACTCGGTCTCCTGGCCGACCACGACCTGGCCGCCTCGACCCTCGCCGTACGCCTCGCCGCGTCCGCCCGCGCACACCCCTACGCCGCCGTCTCGGCAGGGCTGGGCGTCCTCGAAGGCCCCCTCCACGGCGCCGCCAGCGGCCTGGCGCACCGGATGCTCCTCGACGTGCTCGACGAGGGCGACGCGGCCCCCGTGGTCGCGGACGAGCTGCGCGCCGGCCGCCGAGTACCCGGGCTCGGCCACCGGCTCTACCCCGGCGAGGATCCACGCGCGCGTGCCCTCTTCGCCCTCCTCGAGAAGATGCCGAACGCCGCGCCAGCCCTCGCCGCGGCCCGGGACGTCGTGACCACCACCGCCCGTCACACACCGCTGCACGCCAATGTGGACCTCGCCCTGGCCGTGTTCACCGTCTCCTGCGGCATGGGAGCGTCGGCAGGCGAGACGATCTTCGCCGTCGCCCGTACGGCGGGCTGGATCGCACACGCCCTGGAGGAGTACGGCGAGCGTCCGCTGCGGATGCGCCCGAACGGAACCTATGTGGGCGAGCGCCCACCGCAGCCGCTCCCGGAGTAGCCCGACACTGCCGGAACCACCCGTTCCGCCGGGCGGGAGGCCCGCCTCGCGTCAAGTCAGGTTAGGCTCACCTCTGTGAGTAGGTGCACAGCCGTCTCGCGGGACCTCGACGAGCCCATCGCGGGAACCGCGGCGACCGCCAGGACATGGCTGCTGTTGGAGCAGCCGGGCCCGTGGGGTGCCCAGGCGCTCACCATGAGCCATCTGGACCCCGTGCTCGGCCGCGCCCTGGAGAAGGCCGCGGAGGGCACCGGCGTACGGATCGCGCTGATCCGCCGCCCCGGCCGCCACGCCGACCTCGGGTCGCCTTCCGTACGGCAGGTGTACGCCGCCCACACCACGCCCGGGAACGTCTGGATGCGCAGCGCCACCACCCACACCCCCGAGCACTTGCTCGACCTCGACTTCGCCGCGCTCGGCAGGGGCGCCCCGCAGTCCTTCGACGCCGTACTCCAGGGGCGGCCCCACACCGGGGACCCCCTCGCGCTCGTCTGCACCAACGGCAAGCGGGACCGCTGCTGCGCGCTTCTCGGCCGTCCCCTCGCCGCCGAACTGGCCGCCTCCGGAGTGGAGGGCGCCTGGGAGGTCACCCACCTCGGCGGCCACCGCTTCGCCCCGACGCTGCTCGTCCTGCCGTACGGCTACGCGTACGGCCGCGCTCAGGCCCCGCACATCAAGGAAGTCCTCCAGGGCGTGCGCGAAGGGCGGATCGTCGTGGACGGCTGTCGCGGCGGCTCCGCCTGGGACCGGCCCGGACAGGCCGCGGAACTGGCCGTCCGGTCGGCGGCCCACGAGTACGCGGCGGACACGCTGAGCGTCGTACGGACGGACGGCTCGGCCCCGCACTGGGAGGTGACCGTCGCGCACGCGGACGGGCGCCGGTGGAACGTCTCGGTGACCCAGGGGGCCGCGCTGCCGCCCCGCCCGGAGAGCTGCGGATCGGCTCTGGGTTCGCCCGCGCGAATGGACGTGACGGCCGTGCGCGAACTGGTGTCCAAGGCCCCGGCGCGCCGTCCGCACGAGGTCGCCCCGTGCGGCGCCCGGTCCACCCGTCAAGCACCCGGTGCACGCCTGTACACAGGTTGATCAAGGGATCCACGTCACACCCCACTACGGCACGGACCACTCGTCCCCGTACCGTCATGGGTATGAGCCCCACTCCCCCTGTCCGCCGACTGCGCCTCGGTCTTCCCCGGCGGATGTTCTCGCAGGTGCTGCTGATGCAGGTGGCGATCGCCGCGGGAGTGGCGGTGCTCGCGACCGGGCTGTTCCTCGCCCCGCTCAGCGATCAGTTGGACGACCAGGCGATGCGCCGGGCGCTGGCGATCGCACAGACCACCGCGGCCCAGCCGCAGTTCGTCGAGGACCTCCAGCGGAGCAGTCCGTCGGTCGACGGGCCGGTGCAGGCCGAGGCGGAGCGGATCCGGAAGGCCAGCGGGGCCGAGTACGTCGTGGTGATGGACACGCGGGGCGTGCGCTGGTCGCACACGGACCCGAAGCAGATCGGCCGCGTCGTCTCCACCGATCCCCGCCGGGTCCTGGCGGGCGAGGAGGTCATGGAGATCGACAGCGGCACCCTGGGCCGCTCGGCCCGCGGCAAGGTGCCACTGCGCGACGCCGGAGGCAGGGTCGTCGGGGCGGTCTCGGTCGGCATCGAGTACGACAGTGTGCGTGCCCTGCTGTTCCACGCGATTCCGGGACTGCTCGCCTACGCGGGCGGTGCCATGGCCGTCGGTGCCCTGGCGGCCTGGGTGATCTCCCGGCGGGTGCAGCGGCAGACCCGCGACCTGGCCTTCTCGGACATCGCGGCGCTGCTCGCCGAACGTGAGGCCGTACTGCACGGCATCCGTGAGGGTGTCGTCGCCCTGGACCGCGCGGGCCGCGTCCGGCTCCTCAACGACGAGGCACAGCGGCTGCTGGGCATCGGCGAGGAGGCCGTCGGCCGTTCCCTGGACGAGGCGCTCGGTGCCGGACGTACGACCGATGTGCTGGCCGGCCGGGTGACCGGCACCGACCTGCTCACCGTGCGCGGCCAGCGTGTCCTGGTCGCGAACCGCATGCCCACCGACGACGGAGGCGCCGTCGCCACCCTGCGGGACCGCACCGAACTGGAGCAGCTCGGCCGCGAACTCGACTCCACGCACGGTCTGCTCGACGCCCTGCGCGCCCAGGACCACGAACACGCCAACCGCATGCACACACTGCTGGGGCTGCTCGAACTGGAGATGTACGACGACGCCGCGGAGTTCATCGGCGAGGTGGTGGGCGACCACCGGGCCACCGCGGAGCAGATCGCCGAGAAGATCCGCGATCCGCTGCTCGCCGCGCTGCTGGTCGGCAAGGCCACTGTCGCGGCGGAGCGCGGGGTCGCGCTGTGGGTCTCGGACCGGACCCTGCTCCCGGACCGGCTGATCGATCCCCGGGGACTGGTCACCGTCGTCGGCAACCTGGTCGACAACGCGCTGGACGCCGTCGCCGGGACCGCGCACGCGCGCGTGGAGGTCGAACTGCGCGCGGAGGGCCGAACCGCGGTCCTCGGCGTGCGCGACACGGGACCCGGAATCCCGGCGGAACAGCGTGAGTTGATCTTCACAGAGGGGTGGTCCACGAAGAAGGCCCCGGCACACGGCAAGCGCGGAATCGGTCTCTCCCTGGTACGCAGGCTCGCGGAGCGGCAGGGTGGCAGCGCGCGCGTGGACGAGGCCGAGGGCGGGGGCGCGCGGTTCACGGTCGTACTGCCGGAGGCACTCGGGGAGCCCGACCCGGCGCCGGTCACCACCGCTGCCACCGGCTCGCCTGCCGCACAGGAGGGGTCGGGATGATCGAGGTCCTGGTCGTGGACGACGACGTCCGGGTGGCGCGCGTCAACGCCGCCTATGTGGAGAAGGTGCCCGGCTTCCATGTCGCGGGAGAGGCGCACAGCGCGGCCGGGGCGCTGCGGCGACTGGAGGCGCTGCCGCACGTCGACCTCATACTCATGGACCACTACCTCCCCGACGGTACGGGCCTCTCGGTCGTGCAGGAGATGCGCCGACGCGGTCACGAGACCGACGTGATCATGGTGACGGCGGCCCGGGACGTGGCGACCGTGCAGTCGGCGATGCGGCAGGGAGCGCTGCAGTACCTGGTCAAGCCGTTCGCCTTCGCGGGGCTGCGCGCCAGGCTGGAGGCGTACGCGGAGTTGCGCCGCACCCTCGACGGCGGCGGCGAGGCCGAGCAGGCGGAGGTGGACCGGATCTTCGGCGCCCTGTCCTCCGGGCCCGAGCCCGAACTGCCCAAGGGGCACTCCCCCACCACCACGGAACTGGTGCGCCGGACCCTGGTGAACGCGGAAGGCCCGCTGTCCGCCCAGGAGATCGCCGAACGGACAGGGGTGAGCCGCCAGACCGCCCAGCGCTATCTGAAGCTGCTGGAGCGCACGGGACGGGCCAGGCTGACCCTCAAATACGGTGACGCGGGCCGCCCGGAGCACCGTTATGTGTGGGCGACCCGCCCCTGAGAGCGGGCACAGTGGAGTTGTGAAGATCTCGCTCGCGCCCCGCTGTTCGACGGCGGGCGACATGGCGCATGCCACAACATCGGACTTCGGGACGCAAGCCGCTCTTCCGCTTGCGAAAATCTGTTCTGCTCGTTCCGCGCGCCGAAGCAGCGGAACCGCAACGGGGGTTCGTCGCACGGGCTTGCCGCTCGTCGGCCCCGAGGGAGAGGCCCGATGATTGACGTCCTGGTAGTGGACGACGACCTCCGTGTCGCGGAGATCAACGCCAGGTATGTGGGAAGGGTTCCCGGATTCAGAGTCGCCGCCCGCGCGCACAGCGCCGCTCAGGCCCTGGACGTCGTGCAGCGGGGCACCATCGACCTGGTCCTGCTCGACCACTATCTGCCCGACCGGACGGGCCTCGAACTCGTCCACGACATGCGGGAACAGGGTCACTGCACCGACGTCATCATGATCACGGCGGCCAGCGACGTGGTGACCGTGCAGGCCGCGCTGCGCGTGGGCGCACTGCACTACCTGGTCAAGCCGTTCACCTTCGCCGCGCTGCGCACCCGCCTGGATTCGTACGCCGCCCTGCGCCGCACCGTCGACCACGTCGGGGACCGGAGCCACACCGGCCAGGAGCAGGTCGACCGGATCTTCGGCGCCCTGCGCACACCGCCCGCGCCCGCGCCCCCCGGCCTGCCGAGCGGCCACTCGGAGCCGACCAATGACCTCATCTGCGGTGTGCTCCACCGCGCCGGCCGCCCCCTCTCGGCCCACGAGGTGGCCGCCGAGACAGGCCTGAGCCGCTCCACGGCCCAGCGCTACCTCCGGCATCTCGAACAGGCGGGCCGCCTCCGCCTCTCCCTCAAGTACGGCGACACCGGCCGCCCCGAACACCAGTACGCATGGGTGGCTCACTGAACCACCCCGGCCCGCCACGGTCGTACGACGGTGAAATCGCCGCCCGTCAGACGGCTCCCGCTCCCGTCAGCGACCGCACCTCGGTCTCCGCGTGCCGGGCCTTGTCCGCATCCTCCGCCGAGGTCACCGTGCCGAGCCAGCCGGCGAGGAATCCCAGCGGGATCGAGACGAGCCCGGGGTTCTGCAACGGGAAGTACTGGAAGTCCACTCCCGGGAACAGCGAGTCCGGACTGCCCGACACCACGGGCGACAGCAGCACGAGGACAACTGACGGAATCAGCCCGCCGTACACCGACCACACCGCACCCCTGGTCGTGAAGCCGCCCCAGAACAGGGAGTAGAGCAGCACCGGCAGATTCGCGGACGCGGCGACGGCGAAGGCGAGGCCCACCAGGAAGGCGACGTTGAGGTCACGGGCCAGCAGCCCGAGCGCGATCGCGACCACGCCGATGCCGACCGCGGCGGTGCGGGCCACGGCCACCTCGCTGCGCGGCTTGGCATTCGGGCGCCGCAACGACGCATACAGGTCGTGGGCCACGGACGCCGAGGACGCGAGGGTGATGCCCGCGACCACCGCGAGGATGGTCGCGAAGGCGATGGCGGCGACGATCGCGAACAGAACCGTTCCACCTGTGGAGTCCGCTCCGCCGCCCAGATCGAGGGCCAGCAGTGGGACCGCCGTGTTCCCGGCCGCGTTCGACCCACGGACGGCCTGCGGCCCGACGATCGCCGCCGCGCCGAAGCCGAGGACGATCGTCATCAGGTAGAAGCCGCCGATGAGCCCGATCGACCAGACGACCGACCGCCGCGCGGCCCGGGCGGTCGGCACGGTGTAGAAGCGGGAGAGGATGTGCGGCAGCCCGGCCGTACCCAGTACGAGGGCGAGCCCCAGGCTCATGAAGTCGAAGCGCGAGGTCCAGTCACCGCCGTAGCGCAGGCCGGGGGCGAGGAAAGCGTCACCGTGGCCACTGCGCTCGGCCGCTGTGCGCAGCAGCAGGTCGAAGTCGCCGTGGAACCGCACCAGCACCAGCACGGTCAGTGTGACCGCCCCGCCCATCAGCAGGACCGCCTTGACGATCTGGATCCACGTGGTGGCCCGCATCCCTCCCAGCGACACATAGATCACCATGAGCGCGCCGACCCCGATCACCGTCCAGGACTGCGCCGCCTTGCCCGTCCCTCCCAGCAGCAGCGCCACGAGGCTGCCGGCCCCCACCATTTGCGCCACCAGATACAGAACGGACACGGTGACCGAGGAAGTTCCCGCAGCGATCCGCACCGGCCGCTCCCGCATCCTCGACGCGACGACGTCGGCCAGCGTGAACCGCCCGCAGTTGCGCACCAGTTCGGCGACCAGGAACAGCACGACGAGCCAGGCCACCAGGAAACCCACCGAATACAGCAGTCCGTCGTAGCCGAAGAGCGCGATGAGGCCGGAGATGCCGAGGAAGGACGCGGCCGACATGTAGTCACCCGCGATGGCAAAACCATTCTCCATCGGGGAGAAGAGCCGGCCACCCGCGTAGAACTCCTCCGCGGAGCCCTGCCGATGCCGGCTCACCCATGTGGTGATGGCCAGGGTGACGGCCACGAAGGCGCTGAACAGCACCAGCGCCAGCATCTGATGGTTGCCGGTCATGATCCACCACCTCTGAGGCCACGCGTCAGTTCCTGGGTGTCCCAGCGCAGATCGAGCGCGGCCCGGTCCCTGCGCAGCCGCGCGTGCCGCGCGTACGCCCAGGTGAACAGGAACGTCGTGAGGAACTGTCCGAGTCCCGCCAGCATCGCCACGTTCACCGCCCCCATCACGGGCCGGGCCATGAATCCGGGCGCCATGGTCGCGGTCACCACGTAACCCACGTACCAGGAGAAGAAGAGGGCGACGCCGGGGATCACGAACCTGCGGTACCGGCTGCGCACCTCCCGGAAGGCCGCGCTGCGCTGCACCTCCAAATACACGTCGGCCGCGCATCCGCCCCGGTTCTCCTGCTCCCGTCGCGCGGACGGGACGGCTGGAGCGGGCGCACCCGTACCGTCCAACTCGCCCCAGCCGGAGGCGAGTGCGTCGTACCAGGGGTCGTCGAACCGTGTGTCCCCGCCCACCCCCGTGCGGGTAGGGACGGTGTCACGGCCTTCGTGGGCCTCGGCCGAACTCTCAGGGCCGCCCTCGCGTCTGCTGGGGCGACCGGCGCTTGACTGCATGCCCAAGGATGGACAGAACGGGACCATCCCCGACTCTTCTTCCCCACGTACTTCACCCCATCAGGTGATTCACGCCGTGGGAGGCCGCACCAACCCCCTTCCGTAGGCATAACGCACCGCCTGCGCGCGGTCCTTGATTCCCGTCTTGGCGAAGAGGTTGTTGATGTGGGTCTTCACCGTCGCCGTGGAGACATGGAGTCGGTGCGCGATCTCCTGGTTGCTGAAGCCGTCCGCGATCAGAACCAGCACCTCGACCTCCCTCGTCGTGAGTCCGTCGGGCGGCTCGGCGGGCGCGGCAGACTCCTTCTCCGGCTCCGTCAGCCGTTCCAGGAGCCGCCGCTGGATGCTGGGCGCGAACCCCGCGTCCCCGGACAGCACACTGTGCACCGCTCTGACGATCTCGTCGCCGTCCGCGTCCTTGGTGAGGTAACCGCGGGCGCCTGCCCGCAGCGCTTGGAACAGCGACTCGTCGTCCGCGAACGTCGTGAGCACCACCACCTGCGTCCCGGGGTGCTCCGCCCTGATCCGCCGGGTCGCCTCGACACCGTCGCACCGAGGCATGCGCAGGTCCATCAGCACCACGTCCGGGGCGAGTTCACCGGCCAGCCGCACGGCCTCGTCCCCGTCCCCGGCCGCTCCGACGACCTCGATCCCGGGCAGCAGGCCGAGCAGCATCACGATGCCTTCCCGTACGACCGTCTGGTCGTCGGCGACCACGACCCGTGCGGGCTTCAGGCCGGTCTCCCGCGTCATGTCGGCACCCTCAGCGTCACCACGAACCCCTTCTCGCCCGGCCCGGCATCCAGCGAACCGCCCAGCAGCTCGGCACGCTCCCGCATGCCCAGCAGACCGTACCCGCTGCCCATCCCGGTGAGTTCGCCCGGCGGACCGCCCGAGTCCCTTACCTCCAGCGTCACTTGGTGCTCGCTGTAGTCCAGTCGCACCGCCACTTCGGCGCCCGCGGCATGCTTGCGGACGTTCGTCAGCGCCTCCTGTGCCACCCGTCGCACGGCCTGCGACGCCTCTGCCGGCAGTGGTCTGCGCTCACCCGTAATGGTGACCCCCACGTCGTCGGCGCCACCGACGAGTTCGCTCAGGTAGTCCTCCAGCGGGGACATCTCGCCCCTCAGAGCGGACAGCGCGTGTCTCGTCTCGGCCAGACCGTCGCGGGCCATCCCCCGTGCCGCCACCACGCGTTCGAGAATCCGGTCCCGGTCGGCGCCACGCTCGATCAGCAGACGGGCCGCTTCCAGGTGCACGAGCTGCGCGGAGAGGCTGTGGGCCAGTACGTCGTGGATCTCCCGCGCTATCCGGGCTCGCTCCGCGAGCGCCGCCGAATCCGCTTCGGCGACCCGTGCGGCCCGCTCCTGGGCGAGGAGGCTCTGGGTGTTGCCGCGTGCTTCGGCGTCGAGCCGCAGGACGTATCCGGCGAGTGCGAGACCGATGCTGGTGACGGTTGTGGTGAGCAAGGCGTCGTCATTGACCACCGCGTAGGAGCCCAGGGCCACGGCGCTCATGGGCACAGCGGCTGACAGCGGCATTCGTTCCAGGGCTGTGATCGCGCACCCGCACCACAGGACGAGAGCCGGCACGCGGAAGCCTGCGGCCTGGCCCGCGACCGCCAGGCCCTGCAACAGCAGGAGGAGGGCCACGGAGGGCCACAGCCGGTGCTGGAACGTTGTCCGGTAGAGCGCCCAGGCGAGCAGCGCGGCAGCCACTACTCCGCCAACGGCCAGGACCGAGTCCCAGCCCCGGGGCGGATTGCCGCTGACGGCTCCCCACAGCAGCATGCCGAGGACCAGCATCCGGGTGGCCCAGGCGAGCCGGCGGCGGTTGCGTGAGATTCCCTCGCGGCCCAGCGCCTCCTGGGAGGGCCAGCTCAGCCAGTCGTTCTTCGTCACGCGCGCTCCTTCCGCAGCCCCACGCCGTCACCGTAAGCCGTGGCCTGCCGGTGCGCCGAGGGTGTGGACGCCGGATGCGACAGCTCAGGGCGCCACAGGTGCAGGGCCTTGGTCCGCCGGTGCAGGATGCCGGCGCGGAGCAGGAGGGTCGCCGCGAGGGCGAGGAGAAGGGCCGAAGTGTTCTGGTGGACGCCCAGCGCCGCGCCCAGGGCGAAGAGGCCGGCGCGCAGGCCGATCCCGATCGTCCACACGGCGAAGCTCTCCTTGGTGCTCCGGCTCCAGACCGCGCCGTCCGCATCCATCCAGACCCGGGTCGTCCAGGCCCAGCCGGCTCCGGTGGCGAGGCCGATGAGCAGTTCGGCCGCGAGCAGCGCGATCGACTCCGCGCCGTGATGTATGTCGACAAGGCCGGGCTCACGCAATGCCACAACGGCCAGGATCACGGGCACGATCCACCAACGCCGGTCCGTGTCCGTCCGACGGGTCCGGAACTGCCGTACAACCACCAGGGCGACGACGGCGACGATCAGCAAGGCATCGACGAGCCCGGACATCATGCCTCCGTGGGCGAAGAAGGAGCGGGTACCGGCAGCGAGTGCTGTCGACGCCTTCGACGCTAC
Organism: Streptomyces graminilatus; assembly: GCF_001418565.1. Classification (GTDB taxonomy): domain Bacteria; phylum Actinomycetota; class Actinomycetes; order Streptomycetales; family Streptomycetaceae; genus Streptomyces; species Streptomyces graminilatus. Next base: position 23,632 of record NZ_LIQQ01000430.1, read on the forward strand.
GGAATTCGGCAGGTCACAGGATCGGAGCGGGGGTGGATCAAGGGTGGATCCGCGGCTGGCCGAGTGTCCACCCCAGGGTGGAGAAACGGTGCCGGGCAGCACGTGGAGGTGCTGCCCGGAACCGAATCCCGGACGGGTCAGGCGTCGATGCGCGACCTGTCCAGTGTCGCCGCGGAGCTGGAGATGAACTCCTTGCGGGGAGCGACGTCGTTGCCCATCAAAAGGTCGAAGACCTGTTCGGCCGAGTCCAGGTCGGACAGGTTGATCCGGCGCAGCGTGCGATGGCGCGGATCCATCGTGGTCTCGGCCAACTGGTCGGCGTCCATCTCGCCCAGACCCTTGTAACGCTGGATCGAGTCCTTGTAGCGGACGCCCTTGCTCTGGAACTCCTGGAGCTTCTCGCGCAGCTCACGGTCCGAGTACGTGTAGACGTACTTGTCCTGGCCCTTCTTTGGCTGGACGAGCTCGACGCGGTGCAACGGCGGCACCGCGGCGAACACCCGGCCCGCTTCGACCATGGGCCGCATGTAGCGGTGGAACAGGGTCAGCAGCAGGGTGCGGATGTGGGAGCCGTCGACGTCGGCGTCGGTCATCATGATGATCTTGCCGTAGCGGGCCGCGTCGATGTCGAACGTACGACCGGATCCGGCCCCTATGACCTGGATGATCGCGCCGCACTCGGCGTTCTTCAGCATGTCGGTCACGGACGACTTCTGGACGTTGAGGATCTTGCCGCGGATCGGCAGCAGTGCCTGGAACTCGGAGTTCCGGGCGAGCTTGGCCGTGCCGAGCGCGGAGTCGCCCTCCACGATGAACAGTTCGCTGCGCTCGACGTCGTCACTGCGGCAGTCGGCGAGCTTGGCGGGCAGCGAGGAGGACTCCAGGGCCGTCTTCCGGCGCTGCGCGTCCTTGTGCTGACGGGCCGCGATGCGCGTACGCGCGGCAGCCACCGCCTTCTCCATGACGACACGGGCCTGTGCGGCGGCGTCCCGCTTCGTGGTCGTCAGGAAGTCCTTGAGCTCCTTGGACACCACATTCGTCACGATGCGGCGGGCCGCCGAAGTGCCGAGGATCTCCTTGGTCTGCCCCTCGAACTGCGGCTCGGCGAGGCGCACGGTGACGACCGCGGTGAGGCCCTCCAGGGCGTCGTCCTTGACGATGTCGTCCTCGGCCACGCGCAGCAGTTTCTTGGCGCGCAGCACCTCGTTCATCGTCTTCGCGACGGCCTGTTCGAACCCCGCCACGTGGGTGCCGCCCTTGGGCGTGGCGATGATGTTCACGAACGACTTGAGGGTCACGTCGTAACCCGTCCCCCAGCGCAGCGCCACGTCGACACCCAACTCGCGGGTGACCTCGGTGGGGGTCATCTGCCCGTGCTCGTCGAGGACCGGGACCGTCTCCTTGAAGGATCCCTGCCCGGAGAAGCGGAGGACGTCGCAGACCGGCTTGTCGGCGGCCAGGTACTCGCAGAACTCGCTGATTCCGCCATCGAAGCGGAAGGACTCCTCGCCCTTGCTGCCGCCCTCACCGAGTCCCACCTCGTCACGGACGACGATGGTGAGGCCCGGCACCAGGAACGCGGTCTGCCGCGCACGCTGGTGGAGGTTCTCCAGGGAGAGCTTGGCGTCCTTGAGGAAGATCTGGCGATCGGCCCAGTAGCGCACGCGCGTACCGGTACGGGTCCTGGGGATCCGCTTGGTCTTGCGCAGGCCCCCGGTCTCGAACGTGGCGTCCGGGCCGACGTCGGAGAAGGAGCCGGGCACGCCCCGCCGGAAGCTGATCGCGTGGGTGTTACCCCCACGGTCGACCTCGACGTCCAGGCGCGCCGAGAGCGCGTTCACCACTGACGCGCCCACGCCGTGCAGACCGCCGGAGGCCGCGTACGAGCCGCCGCCGAACTTTCCGCCGGCGTGCAGCTTGGTCATGACGACCTCGACACCGGAGAGGCCTGTCTTGGGCTCGACGTCCACGGGGATGCCGCGGCCGTTGTCCCGCACCTCGACGGAGCCGTCGTCGTGCAGGACGACGTCGATGTGGTCGCAGTAGCCGCCGAGGGCCTCGTCCACGGAGTTGTCGATGATCTCCCAGAGGCAGTGCATCAGGCCACGACTGTCGGTGGACCCGATGTACATGCCCGGGCGCTTCCGTACGGCCTCAAGCCCTTCGAGGACGAGCAGGTGCCGCGCGGTGTAGTTGGAACCGTCCCGGTCTGCTCCTGTCAGCAGGGCTGTGGACGGCACGGACGTATCGGCGGTCACGCGGTTCGCTCCTCGCTGAATTTCAGTTGGGGCCCTGATGGGTAAGGGCCTGGCTTCGGTCGCCGCTCAGAGGGTACCGAGGCCTGGTAGAGCCGATGTAACACCACCCTCGGCGAAACTCACACTAATCCAGAGTCGCATGCTTGTTCGATCCCTCGAAGGAGTGAAGTACATATCACGTTCCCTTCCAGGCATGAACCATTTAGGCTCCGGGCACGTCCTCATGGACAACCGGCAACCCAGCCGGGAGGACCAACACCCCATAGACGACAGACAGCGCGAACCCGTACAGACACAAAGACACGCAATACGGCACATTCGCCGCCAACCGGAATCAGACAGCCGCCTCGAAAAGATTTTTTTCAAGGAAGGGCCACGAGCGGGAACGTTTTCGGCCTGGTTGGATGTTGACCCTGGTACGACAGCTCGTCGAGCTAGAGAAGAGGCGACGTGACTACTGTTCTGACCCCCGCGAGCCCGCTGACGGCCGCTGATCGCTGCGACCGCTGCGGCGCCCAGGCATACCTTCGCGTTGTCTTGGCGAGCGGCGGAGAACTGCTCTTCTGCGCCCACCACGGTCGCAAGTTCGAGCCGGAACTCAAGAAGATCGCCGCTGAGATACAGGACGAGACGGAGCGACTGACGACCGTTCCGGCCAGCTCCAACGAAGAAGAACGCTGATACTGCGCGTCGACGACGAGCCAGCTCCGGCACAGATCGGTTGATCCGGGCGGCCACTCCTGCACTCAGGGGTGGCCGCCCGCTTCACTCAAGCCGCCCGGTGGCCGTCAGGCGGCGCCATGGTGTGGACCTCGAAAGCCTCACCGGGCACCGTCCGCACGCCCTCAGCCGCCGTTCGTGGAAGCGAGGGCGGTGGGCCACCCCATCGTCCGTACGACGTCCGAGACCCGCGTGTAGACGCCCGGGCTACCGGGCCGCCCGCAGCCGCTCCCCCAGGACACGAGCCCTACCAGCCGGCCCTGGGCGACCAGCGGCCCTCCACTGTCCCCCTGACAGGCGTCCGGCCCTCCTGTGGCCTCGCCCGCGCACAGCATGCTGTCGGCCCGGTAGGTCCCGTCGGCGCTGCCCGGGTACGCCCGCTCGCACAGCGCGTCGGACAGCACGTGCACCCGCGCGCCCCGCAGACCGCGGGCGTAGTCCCCGCCTCCGGTGATGTCCCCCCAGCCGTAGACCGTGGCGCTCGTGCCGGGCTCGTAGGCCGGGTCACCCGCGGCCGCCATCCTGATGACCGACCTGTCCGGCAGTGCCTCGGCGAGGGTGAGCACGGCGAAGTCACCGGCGTTGCTGATCTTGTCGTAGCCCGGATTGACCCAGGTGTCGCGTACGGCGATCTCCTTGCCCTGGGCCGACGTCAGATCCGTACGCCCGGTGATGACCTTCAGGTCCCGCGCGCGGTTGGGCGGCCCTCCAAGGACGTCCGCGCCCATGCAGTGGGCCGCGGTCAGTACGGTGGTCCGGCCGACGGCCACGCCGCCGCAGAACTGCCCGGCGCGCGTACCCCCGAACCGGTCACGGCTGGACAGCGCCACCGTCCACGGACCGTCGGACACATCGACCGGGAATCCGCCGACGACGACGCCGTCGGCAGCCGCGGGGACGGCGGACGCCAGCGGTATCACGGCCGCCGTGGCCGCCAGAACCAGCGACCGGGTCAGCACCCGGGACAGGGCCCGGACAAAGGGGTGACGCATGCGCGCTCCTCACTCTGGGGTGATCACGAGAAACCCAGAGTGATCCAATGAGCTCCGCCCCGCACGCTCGGTCCACGAACGGGGGACGCCGCGGGCTGGAGCACCTCGCTCCGCACACGCCGGGCCGCGCTCCCCGCACGCCGGTCCGACGACCGGCACCCCGCGCAGCACGAAAGCCTTGCTCCCCCGGGCTACCCGTGGTCTGTGGCCCTACCGCCCACACGCCGCCCACGCGCCGCCCAGGCCTGCGCGGACGCCCGCCGGCCCCGCCCCAAACCCGGGAAGATCAAACAGAACCCCGAACCGCACGCCTTCATCCAGGACCGTCTGGACCTACGGTCGAGCCCGGAGCAGATCTGCCAGGCACTGCGCGCCCGGTTTCCCGACCGGCCGGAGATGCACGTGGTCCACGAGACCGTCTACCAGGCCCTCTACATCCGGGGCCGGGGCGAACTACGCCGCGAGCTCGCCATCGCCCTGCGGACCGGCCGTGTCCGGCGCAATCCGCGCCGCCCGGCCCAGCAGCGCCAGCCCCCTTCCGCGACCCGATGGTGATGATCAGCGAGCGTCCCCCCGAGGAGGAGGACCGGGCGATACCAGGGCATGGGGAAGAGGACCTGATCATCGGGAAGGACGGTGCCTCCGCCATCTGCACCCCTGGTCGAACGCTCCACCCGTTACGTGCTGCTGATGCACCTGCCGAACGGCCGGGGCACCGGGCTGGACCGCGACGCGCTGGTCGAGACGGTCCGGACGCTGCCGGCGCACCTGAAGCGTTCGCCGACCTGGGACCAGGGCAGCGAGATGGGGCGCCACCGCGAGTTCACCGTCGCCACCGACATCCCGGTCTGCTTCTGCGACCAGCCAGTCCCTGGCAGCGTGGCTCGAACGAGAACACCAAACGGCCTGCTGCGGCAGTACTTCCCCAAAGGCACCGACCTGACGTTCCACACCCGTGAGCACCTGGCCACCGTCGCCGCCGAACTCAATGGCCGCCCACGCGAAACGCTCGGCTGGGAAACCCCAGCCGAGCGCCTGCATGAACTGCTCGCGGCCTGATCAACACGACCGTGTGTTGCGACGCCCTCTGGAAACCGCCGACCGGGGGTGCGGGCCTTCCGTGCCGGACGACCGCGACCTAGTCGAGGTAGTCGCGCAGCACCTGGGAACGCGACGGGTGACGCAGCTTCGACATGGTCTTGGACTCGATCTGGCGGATGCGCTCGCGCGTGACGCCGTACACCTTGCCGATCTCGTCGAGGGTCTTCGGCTGACCGTCGGTGAGACCGAAGCGCATCGAGACGACGCCCGCCTCGCGCTCGGAGAGGGTGTCGAGGACGGAGTGCAACTGCTCCTGAAGGAGTGTGAAGCTGACCGCGTCGGCCGGGACGACGGCCTCGGAGTCCTCGATGAGGTCACCGAACTCGCTGTCACCGTCCTCACCGAGGGGGGTGTGGAGGGAGATCGGCTCGCGGCCGTACTTCTGGACCTCGATGACCTTCTCCGGGGTCATGTCGAGTTCCTTGGCCAGCTCCTCCGGGGTGGGCTCGCGGCCCAGGTCCTGGAGCATCTGGCGCTGCACGCGCGCGAGCTTGTTGATGACCTCGACCATGTGCACCGGGATACGGATGGTGCGGGCCTGGTCGGCCATCGCGCGGGTGATCGCCTGCCGGATCCACCAGGTGGCGTACGTGGAGAACTTGTAGCCCTTGGTGTAGTCGAACTTCTCGACCGCGCGGATCAGACCGAGGTTGCCCTCCTGGATGAGGTCCAGGAAGAGCATGCCACGGCCGGTGTAGCGCTTGGCCAGGGAGACCACGAGACGGAGGTTTGCCTCCAGGAGGTGGTTCTTGGCCCGGCGGCCGTCCTCGGCGATGATCTCCAGCTCGCGCTTGAGCTTCGGGGCGAGCTTGTCGGCGTTCGCCAGCTTGTCCTCGGCGAACAGACCGGCCTCGATGCGCTTGGCGAGCTCGACCTCCTGCTCGGCGTTGAGCAGCGGGACCTTGCCGATCTGCTTGAGGTAGTCCTTGACCGGGTCGGCGGTGGCACCGGCCACGGCGACCTGCTGGGCCGGGGCGTCGTCCTCGTCGTCGTCGGAAAGGACGAAGCCCTTGTTCTCGGCCCCTTCCTCTTCCTCTTCGCCGGGCTTGACGTCCTCGAGCACCTCGTCCTCGACGGCCTCGGCGTCGTCCTTGCCGGCGGTCGTCTTCTTGGCGGCTGTCTTCTTGGCGACGGTCTTCTTCGCGACCGCCTTCTTGGCGGTCGTCGTCTTCTTGGCGACGGCCTTCCTCGCGGGCGCCTCGTCATCGACGGAGGACTCGCCGGAGGTGGCCGTGGCGGTGGCCTTCTTCGTGGTCACCGTCTTCGCCGCGACCGTCTTGGTGGCGGTGCGCTTGGCCGGACTCTTCGCTGCGACGCTCTTTCGGGTGCGCTTGGGCTCTGCGGCACTGACCATCAGCGTCACACCCTCTTCCTCAAGGATCTGGTTGAGGCTGCGCAGTACGTTCTTCCACTGAGTGGCCGGAATCTGGTCAGCTTCGAAGGCCCGACGCACGTCGTCGCCGGCGATCTGCCCCTCAGCCTTTCCCCGCTCGATGAGCGCCATGACAGAGACGGACTCGGCGATCTCCGGCGGGAGCGTACGGGATGTGCTGGCCGACACGAACAACCTCTCGAACGTTGGAAAACGGCTTCCGGCCCCGTCCACTAGGGACAGGAACCGACGACCGCCGACTGGGGATGGGCCGACGGCGCGGGCATGGGCCGGGAAGATGCACAGCGCCTTGAACGGCGTCCGTATTCCCTCCGCGGCTGTCACCTCTTAGGTCATCGCGCTGCTTGCGCAAGCGTTACGCCCAATCTGCGTGGCCCGAGTCACACCCCGTAAGCGCTCAGAAGCGGTCAAATGTGACTAGAGGCGGACAGTCATGACGACGATCAGGTCGTCCCGACCGATCTGCGCCCCCATCGGCGGCGGCATTCACAGCCATGACGGGCACCCGGGACGGTCGGCCGCCTCATCGTCCCACCGACCGCCGCCCACCGCGCGGTCACCCCGGTCCCGCCGCCGGACCCCGCCAGGCCCTCTCGGGATCCGACGGGGCCCGGCGGTGACGGTTCACGGGCCGGTGACGGTTCACGGGCCGGTGATGCTTCCGGAGGGCGACACGGCCCCACATCGCACCGACCTCGGCGCGCGGTCAGTGCTCGCGCGGGGCCGGGACCACGCGCTCCACCTCGGGGTGGACCATGAGGAGCTGCCGCATGGCCGCCTCCGCCCCCGCGCCGTCGCCCGCCGCGAGAGCCTCGACGATCCGGGCGTGGTGCGCCAGCGAGGCCTCGGTGGGCCGGTCACAACCGGTGATCGGGCCGCCGGACACCTGAAGGGCGGCGGACACGATCCCGGAGAGGTGCTCCAGCATGCGGTTGCCGGCGAGCTGGATGAGCAGCGAGTGGTACTCGGCGTCGGCGCGCGAGAACGTCATCGCGTCGCCCTGGCTCATGGCGTGGCCCATGATCTCGACCATGTCGACAAGCCGCTGCTGGACCTCCTCGCGCCCGTGCCCGGCGGCGAGGCGGGCGGCGAGCGGCTCGATGGTCCAGCGCAGCTCACTGAGTTCGCGGCGCTGGTTGTCGCGCTGCGGCCCGAAGGCGCGCCATTCGATGATGTCGGGGTCGAGGAGGTTCCAGTCGCTGACGGGACGCACGCGCGTGCCCACGTTCGGCCGGGCGCTCACCAGGCCCTTGGCCTCCAGCACGCGGAGCGACTCTCGGACTACGGTGCGGGAGACCTCGAAACGCTGGCCGATCTCCTCGGGCACGAGGGGACGGTCCGCGCCCAGGTCGCCGGAGACGATCATCTGGCCGAGCTGCTGGACGAGTTGACCGTGCAGCCCGCGACCGCGGCTGCCCGCGCTGCGGCGGCCGACACGGCCCAGTTCCGGGTCCGCGGCATCCCAGGAAGGGACTCCCACCCGGTCGGCACCCGGGGCCTCGGCGTAGGGGTAGCGGTCGAGCCCGCCCGGGCCGACGAGACCGGAGTCTGCGGAGCGGGCGGCGGTCATCATGGTGTGCGCAAGGGTACTCACGGATCCTTTGTCGGCTCCGTCTTCAACTCCCTTGAGGTCTTTGGTGAAAAGCACACGAAAGGGTGATCGCTCACCCCGTCGCAATTGACGCCTTATCGGAAAGAAACGGGCGTTCCTCGGGGAGTTGTGCGCAGGGCAGGACCGGAAGGACGCGGACGATCGTCATCGGACCCTGCTTCGCAGGGTCGTGAGCAGATACGCACAGAGCAGGGCAGCCAGCGACAACGTCAGCGCGCCGCCTACGGGTTGGGCGATCATCCGCGCCCCGGCGGCCAGATACCGCCCGCCCCCGAAGGGCCACTGTGCCAGGAGCAGTTCCCGCAGACGCACGGAGAAACCGGCCGCAGTCCGCGCGGACGAGCCCTCCAGGATCTTCTGCACGAGGGGCACCACGACGACCGGTACGGCGACCACCGCCGCGAGTCCCGCGGTGGTGGACCGGAAGAGGCCCGAGGCCAGCACCCCGGCCCACGCACAGCCGATCACGAGGCCGAACCAACTCCCGGTCAGTGCGAGCCAGTCCGCGGGAACTCGAACCGGCTCCCGTCCGTAGACGAGGTAGAGCACTTCGGCGTCGCAGCCCAGGGTGAGGAAGGCCAGCAGCAGCCCGGTGGCCGCGGCGACGAAGAGCTTGGCGGTGAGCAGCCCCAGCCGGCGGGGCACGGTGCCGCGATCGACCGCCAGCGCGGGGTGGCGGAACTCGTCGCCGAAGGCGATGGCACCGAGCAGCCCAGCGCCGAGTGCCGCGGGCGGCAGCGGCAGCTCCTGCGGCCAGGCGGCCAGCAGGCGGTGCTGCGGAGTGTGGCCGACGCGGGCCAGCAGTACCGCGACGAGCGCGGACGAGACGAGCACGGCGGCCCCGGTCGCAAACCCGGTGCCGACGCCGCCGGCCCGACGCAGCTCGTACCGGAGGGGGCGCAGCGGACTCGGAGCGGGGCGGACGGAGATGGGGGG